>NZ_JAWOTC010000014.1:0-96441 GCF_033338675.1 Vibrio sp. Vb1574 | reverse complement strand
ATGGCGACAATGAAGGATGTTGCCCAGCTTGCGGGAGTGTCTACGGCTACGGTATCTCGAGCCTTAATGAATCCAGAGAAAGTCTCTTCTTCTACAAGAAAGAGAGTAGAAGATGCCGTACTTGAAGCGGGTTATTCTCCAAACTCATTAGCGCGTAACTTACGTAGAAACGAATCAAAAACCATTGTTACTATCGTTCCCGACATCTGTGATCCTTATTTTTCTGAAATTATTCGCGGTATTGAAGATGCAGCCATGGAACATGGCTATCTAGTCCTGCTGGGCGATAGCGGACAACAGAAGAAACGCGAAAGCTCTTTCGTAAACCTCGTATTTACTAAGCAGGCAGATGGAATGCTACTGCTTGGTACAGATCTACCATTCGATGTCAGTAAGCCAGAGCAAAAGAACTTACCTCCGATGGTAATGGCGTGTGAATTTGCGCCAGAGCTCGAGCTTCCGACAGTACATATTGATAACCTGACCTCAGCATTTGAAGCGGTGAATTACCTGACCCAATTAGGTCATAAACGCATTGCTCAAATCTCTGGACCAGATACAGCAATATTGTGTCAGTTCCGCCAGCAAGGCTACCAACAAGCCCTGCGCCGTGCCGGCATCAATAAAGATCCACAATATAGTGTCATTACTGAGTTCTCTTTTGATGGCGGAGCAAAAGCCGTTCGTAAACTGCTCGAATTGCCAGAACCACCAACGGCTATTTTCTGTCACTGTGACACAATGGCCATCGGCGCAATTCAAGAAGCGAAAAAGCTTGGCTTACGAGTACCGCAAGATCTCTCTGTTGTGGGCTTTGATGACATTAACTTCGCTCAGTACTGCGATCCACCGTTGACCACCATATCTCAACCTCGCTATGAGATTGGTCGACAAGCGATGCTAATGATGCTCGAGATGTTAAAAGGCCACGACGTGCATTCAGGCTCGCGTCTGCTTGAAACTAATCTCGTCATTCGTGGAAGTGCAGCGCCACCACAGCGCCCTTAACCTAAAGATTAGGTATTCATCCCCAAAGCGGTGCTAAGGCGCCGCTTTTTTATTTACCCCTCCTGCTTTTTGTGTATCCCTGAATAAATGTAAGTGAGAACGGAAACACACTCCTACACTCGGGCGTTGTCGCGCTTTAGCTATCAAGATTCTATCAATAGGGTGTTTTCTCAACTCGTTCTGGATTAACATATTTGCAAGAATCCTTGATGACCAGAAATAACCGTGGCAAATAGAGATTATGTAAGACGGGGGCGAGGCGCCCCAAAAAAGTCGACAAAAAAACAGCCGCCGAGAAGAAAAAAACCTTGGCGCAGTGGCCTGCTCGCTATCTTGCTCGTGGGCGGTTTTGGCTATGGTCTTTACCTTTTGAGTAGCGACCCAGAACCTAAACAACCAGTCGTGAAGCAGCCAACAACCACTGTCAGCAAACCAAAGCCGAAAAAAGACTTGCCGCCACCACCAGAAGAAAAATGGGAATATGTTGAGTCACTACCGAAACGTGAAGTTGAAGTTGTGGCTAAAGAAATTGAAGTTTCTAAAATTCCTTACATCATGCAGTGTGGCGCGTACAAAACTCAGGCACAAGCGGAAGAGCGCAAGCTTGCAATCGCGTTCCAAGGGATGTCGAGCAAGATTCGTAAGAAAGAAGGCAGTTCATGGTATCGTGTGGTGCTAGGTCCGTATAAGTTCAAACGTGATGCAGAACGTGACCGTCATAAACTGCAACGCGCGAAAATCGAGCCGTGCGCGATTTGGAAAGAAAATCTTTAAACTCAGGCCCTAGGAGCTAAGATCCTAGGGCCTTTCTTTTTGCCCCCTTGAATCCCCATTTCTCCTCCCCCATATACTGAATTAAATCCAAAGAGAAATAATCAAGAGGTCGACTGTGACTACCATTGTATCTGTACGTCGAAATAATAAAGTCGTCATCGCGGGTGATGGCCAAGTATCTCTAGGCAATACCGTAATGAAAGGTAATGCGCGCAAAGTTCGCCGCCTATACAACAACCAAGTACTAGCGGGCTTTGCCGGCGGTACTGCGGATGCCTTCACCCTTTTTGAGCGCTTCGAAAGCAAACTGCAAATGCACCAAGGTCACCTAACCAAAGCGGCAGTTGAGCTAGCCAAAGACTGGCGTAGCGATCGTGCTCTGCGCAAGCTCGAAGCCTTACTTGCCGTTGCCGACGAAACCGCATCGTTAATCATTACCGGTAATGGTGATGTCGTACAGCCAGAACACGACCTGATTGCGATTGGCTCTGGTGGTGCTTACGCACAAGCTGCCGCAACCGCCCTACTAGAAAACACAGATCTAGATGCTCGTGAGATCGCGGAAAAAGCTCTCAATATCGCGGGTGATATTTGTGTCTTCACTAACCATCACCACACGGTAGAAGAGCTAGACTCAACAGTAGAGCCTGAAAAACCAACCGCGTAATCGTAACGAAGTAAGGAAAGAATATGTCTGAAATGACGCCTCGCGAAATCGTTCATGAATTGAACCGCCACATTATCGGTCAAGAAAAAGCCAAGCGTTCGGTTGCGATTGCACTTCGTAACCGCTGGCGCCGCATGCAGCTTGAAGAAAGCTTGCGTGCCGAAGTGACGCCAAAAAACATCTTGATGATTGGCCCTACTGGTGTTGGTAAGACTGAAATCGCACGACGCCTCGCAAAACTGGCAAATGCCCCTTTCATCAAAGTTGAAGCGACAAAATTCACCGAAGTGGGTTACGTTGGTAAAGAAGTTGAAACCATCATCCGTGACCTAACAGATGTCGCTGTGAAAATGACGCATCAACAAGCGATGGAGAAAGTGAAATTCCGAGCAGAAGAGCAAGCGGAAGAACGCATTCTTGATGCGCTACTGCCACCAGCACGTGATAGCTGGGGTCAAGCAGAGCAAACGGAAGAGTCTTCTCACACTCGCCAGATCTTCCGTAAGAAACTGCGTGAAGGCCAACTAGACGATAAAGAAATTGAAATCGACGTAGCCGCACCGCAGATGGGCGTAGAGATCATGGCGCCTCCTGGTATGGAAGAGATGACTAACCAGCTGCAAGGCATGTTCCAAAACCTGGCAGGCGACACTAAGAAAAAACGTAAGCTGAAAATCAAAGACGCAATGAAAGCGTTAGCGGAAGAAGAAGCGGCGAAACTGGTAAACCAAGAAGAGCTAAAAGAAGCAGCGATTTTCAACGTTGAAAACAACGGCATCGTATTTATCGATGAGATCGACAAGATCTGTAAACGCGGCGAGAGCTCAGGCCCAGACGTTTCACGCGAAGGTGTTCAGCGCGACCTACTTCCATTGATTGAAGGCAGCACGGTATCAACCAAGCACGGCATGGTAAAAACAGACCATATTCTGTTTGTTGCATCTGGTGCATTCCAAGTGGCAAAACCATCTGACTTGATCCCAGAATTGCAAGGTCGTCTACCAATTCGTGTTGAGCTAGAAGCACTAAGCAGCAACGACTTCAAACGTATTCTGACAGAGCCAAAAGCCTCTCTAACAGAGCAGTACGTTGCGTTGATGAAAACGGAAGATGTGGACATCGAATTCACAGAAGACGGCATCACGCAAATCGCGGAAGCGGCATGGACGGTCAACGAAAGCACCGAAAACATCGGTGCTCGTCGCTTACACACCGTAATGGAACGCTTGATGGATGAAATCTCTTACGACGCAGCGGAGCAATCTGGCGCTAAATTCGTTATTGATTCCGCTTACGTGAAAGCGCGCCTAGGCGACACAATTGAAGATGAAGATCTAAGCCGCTTTATTCTTTAAACGCAATCTATTTTACCAAAGCCCAGAACCTTGTTTCTGGGCTTTTTGTTTAGAATGACGGTGACTTAGACAACACCCAAATCAAGGACCTCGTCATTCTAAGAGCTCAAGCGAGACTAAGAATCTGCTAACAGCAGACGCCTATTCTTTCCAACTCACCTTAACCACGGCACTATTGGGACGATAGATTCTGAATCACCTCGTTCCTCGCTGTTCAGAATGACGGTGACTTAGACAACATCTAAATCAAAAGAGCTCGTCATTCTAGCGAGCTTAAGCGAGACTAAGAATCTGCTAACAGCAAACGCCTTTCTTTCCCCACTCGCCTTCACCACCGCACAATCGGATGATAGATTCTGAATCACACTCGTTCCTCGCTGTTCAGAATGACGGTGACTTTGACAACATCTAAATCAAAAGACCTGGTCATTCTAGCGAGCTCAAGCGAGACTAAGAATCTGGCAACAGCAGACGCCTATTCTTTCCCACTCCCCTTCACCACCGCACAATCGGATGATCGATTCTGAATCACACTCGTTGTTCAGAATGGCGGTGACTTTGACAACACCTAAATCAAAAAGATCTCGTCATTCTGGCGAGCTCAAGCGAGACTAAGAATCTGCTAACAGCAAACGCCTTTCTTTCCTCACTCGCCTTCACCACCGCACAACCGGACGATAGATTCTGAATAACCCTTTGACTTCTAGTTGAGTTGTTTTAGGTCAATAGCGTATCTGCCTCTTTGTGCTTATACTGGGCACATTGGTTACTAGCACGAAATTTCCATGAAACAATCTTTACAGATCTGGCTTGAAGCTGCTCGCCCAAAAACACTACCTCTGGCATTAGTCTCTATCTTAACGGGTAGTGTACTCGCCTACTCGGCGGGTCATTTTTCACCGACAATTGCCATCATGGCTTTCGTAACCGCGACGTTGCTGCAAATTCTATCCAATCTTGCGAACGACTACGGCGATGCCGTTCAAGGTACAGATAACGACAAACGCCTTGGCCCATTACGAGCGATGCAGTCTGGCGCGGTAAGTGCTAAACAGATGAAACAAGCGATTATCTTTAACATCGTTCTGACCGCAATCTCAGGCTTGGTGTTAGTTTTCTATTCACTAAGTTCACTGGAAAGCATTGTTACTTTTATCGGGCTGGGAATTTTGGCCATTCTCGCAGCCATTGCTTATACCATGGGTAGCAAACCATACGGTTACGTGGGGCTTGGCGATATATCAGTGTTCTTGTTTTTTGGTTTACTCGGCGTATCCGGTACCTACTTCTTGCATACCGGTCACGTAGACACCACGCTATTCTTACCTGCTTTAGGCTGCGGTTTACTCGCCGTTGCAGTACTCAACATCAACAATATGCGTGATATAGAGAACGACCGAGAGTGTGGTAAACGCACGGTGGCGGTACGCTTAGGTCAACGTAAAGCCAAGCAGTACCACTTTATCTTACTTGGCGGAGCTATCCTTGCCTTTGCGGCTTACTTGTTAATTCAAGACAAACCCGTTTGGATTAGCTTGCCATTTTTACTTAGTATTTATTTCGTGGCCGATCATGGTAAAGCAGTTTGGCATACACAAAAGCCCGCTCAGATAGCACCAATGATGCCAGTCATCGTGAAATGCTCTCTAGTCACCAACGTTTTGTTTGCAACAATTGTGGTAGCTCAAACTCTAGTAAGTTAAAAAAGGATTGTCATTGCATTGACTTAATGCCTAGATATACTCAAAGACAACCAATTTCTGTTTAGAAAGGTACGCTATGGAATACAATACCTCAGCACTCTGTGATATCTACCTCGATCAGGTAGATGTGGTTGAACCAATGTTCAGTAACTTTGGCGGTCGCGCTTCATTTGCCGGGCAAATCACCACCATCAAGTGTTTTGAAGATAATTCGTTGATCCGCGAGACATTAGAGCAAGATGGACTTGGTCGCGTTTTGTTAATTGACGGTGGCGGTTCCCTACGTAAAGCCCTTATCGATGCAGAAATCGCAACCATTGCGGAAGAAAACGAGTGGGAAGGCATTGTCGTTTACGGCTGTGTTCGTGAAGTAGATGAACTTGAAGATATGAACTTAGGCATTCAAGCCCTCGCCTCTATTCCTGTTGGAGCGACCAGCCAGGGTATTGGCGAATTGGATATACCAGTCAACTTTGGCGGCGTTAGCTTCCTTCCAGAAGATTACATTTACGCTGATAGCACCGGAATTATCCTGTCGCCAGAACCATTGAATATTGATTTAGAGTTGGATGAAGAAGCATAACGAGTCTTAGGCGCCTAAGTTATAGGGTCTTCTCTTGGCTCTTAGCGCCTAGCCTTGTCTTAACATTTTCTACTTCCCTAAAACACAAACACCCGCTTAACGCGGGTGTTTTTAATTTGGAATGAAGAAGCCGAATTATTCCACTTCGTCCATTTTGCCAAGTAGTGCACGAATGCGCTCTTGCCATTGTGCGTGCTCTTGCTGTGCTTGTTGTGCTTTTTGCTCTAGCTCTTCACGTTGAGAGCGAAGCTCGTTCGCTTCTTCCGCAAGTTTAGCTTTATCTTCTTTCAGCTCTTCGACTTCCATCTGAAGAAGAGTGATTGTGTCAACTGCAGTTTGAATTTTAGATTCTAGTTGTTCTAGTACTTCAAAAGACATCTTGGCCTACCTATGTTATTCCGTTGGGACGATGTGCGAGATTGATGCACACCTAACCTATATAAGGTTCATTCTACTCAGCGTCGCGATGAGAAACACTCACTATATTCGATATTTTGCATCATTCGGTCAAAAAATCAGCGCAATCTCACTAAACGCTGACTTTTCTTGTCGCCGAAGCATTTTTGAGCAAGGATTTTGCGTCTCGCTACGCTGAAAATCGCCCTAAGTATTGATCAAATTCAAGTTAGATAAAGTAAAAGCCTCGCAAAAAGGCAAACGTTTACTCGACCTTGTGATAGAATCGCCGCGCAAATTCTTCTTCCCTCTTGCTTACTTGGAGACATCATGAAACGCGATTTAGCAATGGCATTTTCCCGTGTGACTGAAGGTGCAGCTCTGGCTGGTTACAAATGGCTTGGCCGTGGCGATAAAAACGCAGCCGATGGCGCAGCTGTTGAAGTTATGCGCACGCTACTGAACAAAACAGATATCAGTGGTGAAATTGTCATTGGTGAGGGTGAAATCGATGATGCGCCAATGCTGTACATTGGTGAGCAAGTGGGTATTGGTGGTGATGAAGTAGATATTGCAGTCGACCCGATTGAAGGAACGCGTATGACGGCAATGGGACAATCGAACGCACTAGCCGTACTTGCCGCAGGTGAGAAAGGCAGCTTTCTTAAAGCGCCAGATATGTACATGGAAAAACTGGTTGTTGGCCCTGGTGCAAAAGGCGTAATTGACTTAGAAAAGCCGTTAAAAGAAAACCTAGAGAACGTAGCAAAAGCCCTGAACAAGCCACTTGATACCCTAGTCGTTATTACCCTTGCGAAACCTCGCCACGATAACGTTATTGCAGAAATGCAAGCAATGGGCGTACGTGTCTTTGCGGTGCCTGATGGTGACGTGGCTGCCTCTATTCTGACTTGTATGCCAGACAGTGAAGTGGACATGATGTACTGTATTGGTGGCGCGCCAGAAGGGGTAGTATCAGCAGCGGTAATTCGAGCGCTAGACGGTGATATGCACGGTCGCCTGCTTCCTCGTCACGAAGTAAAAGGCAATACTGAAGAAAACCGCATTTACGGTGCAGATGAACTAAAACGCTGCGATGAAATGGGCGTAAAAGCGAATGTTGTCCTCAAAATGGAAGACATGGCTCGTAGCGACAATGTGGTATTTTCAGCTACAGGCATCACTAAAGGTGACTTGCTGGAAGGTATCTCTCGTCAAGGCAATATTGCAACCACAGAAACGCTGCTCGTGCGCGGTCGATGCCGAACTATTCGCCGCATTAAGTCGACTCACTACCTAGATCGTAAGGATCCAGAAGTACGCGATATTATTCTTTAAGCATTTCTCGAGGCTCTCGCTCAGTCTGAGCTTGAGCCTTTCTTTCCGCACAACGGGCAATAGATTCTGAATCACACTCGTTCCTCGTTGTTCAGAATGACGGTGACTTTAATAAGCTCTAAATCGAAAGAACTCGTCATTCTAGCGAACTCCAGCGAGACTAAGAATCTAGTTGTAACAAGCTCCTATTCTTTCCTGGTCACCTTAACCACTACTCAACCAAAAAATAGATTCTGAATCACCTCGTCCCTCGCCGTTCAGAGTGACGGTTACCATAGCAAGCTCTAAATCAAAAGAACTCGTCATTCTAGCGAGCCCCAGCGAGACTAAGAATCTGGTAACAGCAGACTCCTATTCTTTCCTGGTCACCTTAACCGCTGCACAATCGGACGATAGATTCT
Organism: Vibrio sp. Vb1574; assembly: GCF_033338675.1. Lineage (NCBI taxonomy): Bacteria > Pseudomonadati > Pseudomonadota > Gammaproteobacteria > Vibrionales > Vibrionaceae > Vibrio > Vibrio sp. Vb1574. The sequence goes on along the minus strand of NZ_JAWOTC010000014.1, from coordinate 88,216 downwards.
GAATCACCTTATCCCTCGCCGTTCAGAATGACGACATATATTGGCTCATATGAACATAGCCCCTACAAATCCACACTCAAATTAAGTCAACACTTTTCTTTACTAACCCTATCGCGCATAATATGTACTGACGTATAAATGGTGGGTATATGAAGACCGTAGATAGGATATTGCAAATCGTTAAGCGTGATGGCTCCGTCACTGCAAAACAACTCTCTTCTGAGCTAGGTATGACAACCATGGGGGCGCGTCAGCACCTGCAGAGTTTAGAAGATGATGGCATCCTGTCTATCCATGACGTAAAAGTAAAAGTTGGTCGCCCTGCTCGTCATTGGTCTCTCACTCAAAAAGGTCATGAGCAATTTGCTGACCGTCACGGTGAGTTGACCATTCAGTTTATAGAAGCTGTCGAACATATCTTTGGCAAAGATGGACTGGAAAAAGTCACATCAGAAAGGGAAAAACTCACGTTACAAAGTTATCGTCAGCATCTTGAGCAATGCGACTCTCTGCAAAGCAAACTAGAAACACTTGTCACATTAAGAGAGCAAGAAGGCTATATGGCCGAGCTCGAGAAAGATGAGAACGGATTCATCTTGATCGAAAATCACTGTCCGATTTGTAAAGCCGCAACTCGCTGCCCTAGCTTGTGCCAATCAGAATTAAGTGTCTTTCAGTCTTTACTTGGACGTGACACCAAAGTAGAGCGTACCGAACACATCATTAGTGGCCAAAGACGCTGCGTTTACCGCATCCAACAACTGCAGTAACCACCACAACCAAACATCGACATGCCGCACTTATTCAATCTCAAGCTTGAAAGCTTCTCTTATAAGTGAGACGGCTGAAGAATTCATCCTCTCTCCTCTTTCTCGTGGTATAGGCTTTTAGTAACTAAAGGCAATTTCCATAAGGATTTGGAGAGCATCGATGTCTACTCTACGTCATATCCCACCCCAAACGCTTCCTCCATTCGATGAAATGGTTCGAATGGCAGAGCGAGACCCAGAAGCTTTTGAGCAATTTCGTCATGAGATGGCGAAAGAGATGATCGAAAGCGCATCAGAAGATATGAAAGAAAGATTGTGGGCTCAACAAAGCCACATTGATAGAGTCATCAGCACGTGTAAAAACCCTCATCACACCAATGTGGTATTGATGAACGAGTTGCGAAAACAGGTCGTAAAGTTCAAAGCAGCGCTAGAAGGGGAAGCGGCACCGACACAAAAAGCGGATGTGGTTAGCTTAAATGCGTTTAAAGATAGGGATGATTTTTACTGATACTCAGTAGATAGATCGAGAAAGTTAGGGTTCGTTTCTCTTACCAAGGCTAACTTCCACTCACGCTTCCACTGCTTGAGCTGCTTTTCTCGGTTTATAGCATTAGCCATATCGTCGAATAACTCAAAGTAAACGAGCTTATGAACGTTGTATTTCTTAGTAAATCCTTCCACTACTCCATTTTTATGTTGCCATATTCTTTGGGGCAGCTGACTGGTAACACCTATGTAGAGAACGGCGTTGTTATTTGACGTTAGGATATAAACGCAAGGTGTCTTATCGATGATTCATTCTCCTTCATTATTCGCTGTTACTTTTCCATTGTAATTCGCAAGCTCAGTCAGTTTATTTCGAACTCGGAGCGCTCTATGCGTAGATTCTGAATCACACTCGTTCCTCGTTGTTCAGAATAACGGTGACTTTAATAAGCTCTATGTCAAAAGCGTTCGTCATGCTAGCGAGCCTTAGCGAGACTAAGAATCGCGTAACAACAAGCTCCTATTCTTTCCCGTTCACCTAAACCACCGTACAATCGGATGATAGATTCTGAACCACACTCGCACCTCTCTGTTCAGAATGACGATGGCTTTCACAGACTCTAAATCAAAAGAATTCGTCATTCTAGCGAGCCTTAGCGAGACTAAGAATCTACTTTCAGCAAGCACGATACTTGAAGTAATTACTCCGGCTCAGGGCCATATTGGTTTGGTCCTGATGTCCCCTTTAAGAAGCCACATTCAATTAGAATCCATAAACCACAAATCAGAGAAATGGAAGCGACGAACATCTGTGGGGTCGACGGCTCTTGCGCGGCTGGGCTAGTCATTGGCGTGGCAATTCGTCCGATAATCAGCGGAATATTCAGTGCTAGCCAATAGATCGATTTGTTGCGGTCGTGCCAACGCTTGGTAGTTATCGCCAAATCAGGGATCAACAGAATCACCAAGAAAATAGGAAGAAGCACATAGGAGAGAGTAGGAAGCAGTTGGCTGATACCGGCACCAAAGCTCAGAATGGACACATAGTAAATGACGTTCCAAATCCAGTAGGTTTTACGGTCTATACGTCCTTGAAAAGAAAACAGTAATTCTTTAGTCGACATCAAATTTTACCCCAAAGTAGAAAGGTTATAGATTAGCCGAGTCGATATAGTTTGGAAAGGACACCGAAAGCTTGGGTGCCCACAACGCCCATATAACAAGCAGAGCAGGCTGAGAATTCGTAACAATAACCCCTCGCTATTCTCGGGCAATTCAGCGCAACCTAGTTCACTACCTTTTGGAAGCTATCTATATCCATATCTCGGATATTGACCGTTAAACTGTGCACGTGACTAGCTTGCTCTTGAAGAGTCGCCATCAAGGCTCGTGACAGTTCTCGCTTTTGTTCTTGGGAGCGACCAGATAACAAATCAAAGTTGATATGGATAAAGTCGAGGCTATCACCCTCCTCTCCTATTAACCAATTGTGGCACCGGAGCGTTCTAGATTTCACCGACGCGAGTTCAAAAAGGCCACTTTCTAACGCCGTTTTATGTAAATCCTCCAGCAACCCCTGAACATTGACGCGTTCTTCCACCGAGTTTGAATACTCTAAAACGAGATTTGGCATTTTGATTCCTTTCTACAACAATTAATTCCAGCGCGTAGTAATACCAATCTCAGCAGCAATTTCCGAGGAATGAACTATCATTCTGTCTACGCGATCACCAATCGGTTGCTTTTGACAAAAATAACAGGATCGATGCTTGGTCGAATCAACAAAGAAAGCCGGACAAGACATGACGCCAATCATGATCTGTTCACATTATTCTGTTATATTCCTACGTAGATTTTTTACATTAATTGACTATTTACATTAAAGATAAGGGAGATATTCCTATGCGTCGTCCTGTAGTGATGGGTAACTGGAAACTAAACGGCAGCAAAGCAATGGTAACTGAGCTGCTAACTGGTCTTAACGCTGAACTTGAAGGCGTTGAAGGTGTTGACGTAGCAGTCGCTCCACCAGCACTTTACATCGACCTAGCAGAGCGCGTAATCGCTGAAGGCGGTAACAAGATCATCCTAGGTGCTCAAAACACTGACCTAAACAACAGCGGTGCGTTCACTGGCGATATGTCTCCAGAAATGCTGAAAGATTTCGGTGCTACTCACATCATCATCGGTCACTCAGAGCGTCGTGAATACCACAACGAATCTGACGAGTTCATCGCCAAGAAATTCAACTTCCTAAAAGAAAACGGTCTAACACCTGTTTTCTGTATCGGTGAATCTGAAGCGCAAAACGAAGCTGGCGAAACTGAAGCAGTATGTGCACGTCAAATCAACGCAGTTATCGACACTTACGGTGTTGAAGCTCTAAACGGCGCAATCATCGCTTACGAACCAATCTGGGCTATCGGTACTGGTAAAGCAGCAACAGCTGAAGACGCACAACGCATCCACGCTTCTATCCGCGCACTAATCGCAGCGAAAGACGAAGCAGTTGCAGCACAAGTAATCATCCAATACGGCGGTTCTGTTAAACCAGAAAACGCTGAAGCTTACTTCTCACAACCAGACATCGACGGCGCTCTCGTTGGCGGTGCTTCTCTAGACGCGAAAAGCTTTGCAGCAATCGCTAAAGCAGCGGCTAAAGCAAAAGCTTAATCTCGTTTTTACTGAGAGTAAAAATAACAAAGGGATGCATCATGCATCCCTTTTTGTTTGTGTATTAGATTACACACGATCATCTAACTAAAGTCTAATCACTACCAAATAGGTCTCGCGTGTACACCTTATCAGCCACATCAGTAAGTTCTTCAACCATACGGTTAGAGACAATCACATCGGCACCGTGTTTAAACTCATTCAGATCGTTGATTACACGTGAGTTAAAGAACTCGTCTTCCTGAAGTACTGGTTCATACACCACCACTTCAATACCCTTTGCCTTGATACGCTTCATAATACCTTGAATAGACGAAGCGCGGAAATTATCTGAGCCAGCTTTCATTATCAAACGGTATATCCCAACCACTTTAGGTTCTCGTTTGAGAATAGACTCAGCAATAAAGTCTTTACGAGTTCGATTGGCTTCCACTATGGCCCCAATAATACTGTTTGGGACATCTTGATAGTTTGCACGAAGTTGCTTGGTATCTTTTGGTAAACAATAACCACCATATCCAAATGAAGGATTGTTGTAGTGGTTACCAATACGGGGGTCCAAACCAACACCTTCGATAATCTGGCGAGAATCAAGATTATGCGCCTCAGCGTAAGAATCTAACTCATTGAAATAAGCTACGCGCATTGCAAGGTAAGTATTTGAGAACAACTTAACCGCTTCAGCTTCTGTAGAATCAGTAAACAAAACTGAGATGTCTTCTTTTACCGCCCCTTCAACCAGAAGATTGGCGAATGTCTCAGCACGTGCACTGCGCTCACCAACAATGATGCGAGATGGGTGGAGGTTATCGTAAAGTGCTTTGCCTTCGCGAAGAAACTCTGGCGAGAAAATAATATTTTCACAACCTAACTCTTGCTTAATGCGTGCAGTATAACCCACAGGCACTGTAGACTTAATTACCATTACAGCATTTGGATTAATCGCCATTACATCTTTTATCACCGCTTCGACGGAAGCCGTATTAAAGTAATTGGTTTGTGGGTCATAATCCGTTGGCGTTGCTATAACAACAAAATCAGCACCTTTGTAGGCGAGCTCTTTGTCCGTGGTAGCAGTAAAGTCTAGTTCTCGATTAGACAGAAAATCTTCAATTTCTTTATCTACAATGGGTGAACACTTGTTGTTAAGCAACTCAACTTTTTTTTCTACAATGTCAAGTGCAACAACTTGGTGGTTTTGGGCTAACAACATCGCATTAGAGAGCCCGACATACCCCGTACCGGCAACCGCTATTTTCATTCCAATACCCTAATCTTTAGTTCTTATATCAGAATATCAATAGTTTTAATTTTTGGATAGTGAAACAATATTGTGCAACCTAAGCTTCATACATTAGAAAATAAAAAAGCGGCACATTGGCCGCTTTTATACATCGTACTGTTCTATGGGTTTAGTCTAACTGAGTTGATAAGTAACGCAGGTAGGCGTTACGTAAGCGAATCTTATTCTCTTCAAAGTAATCGCTACCATAACGACCACGGTTGAAGTAACGACGTAGCATGCTGTTGTCCATGATAAGCTCATCACCTTGTCCATCACTTAAGAAATTGACGTCATTGCCTACTCGCGTCATCACATTAAAGTCATAAGCTTCGTTACCTCGAACCTGCAATAAGCCAGGAGACATATCACGCCAAGGTGTTAGTGGTAGCTTGACTGACACAGCGACAAACTGCTCTTCATCAGTATCTTTGTACTTAGTAACCTGATAAGTAGCAGAAACCTCAATATCCTCAAACCAATGCGATGTTGTTAGCTTAGCACCAACATCGCCCCGCCAAAACTCACCCGCTGTCGCGTTAAACTGCCAATCCCATTCGGGCATTGAAAAAGTATAGCGAGCTAGCGAAGTTTGACGATCGAGAGTTTCATAGCCATTTTCATCTTTCTCATCGACGTGCTGGAAGTAGCTCATTTCCAAACTCAAAGCGTGCGCACCAGACTGAGAAAACCATGTAGACTCACTTCTCGCGCCAATATAATCTGTTTTCGCCAGACCGACGGATACTTGGTTCGCAATATCGACATAAGGTAAACGGAAGAATTGGTGCAACATTGCGCGTTCGATATCATTTTCGTAAGCACTATCCTCAAAGTATCCCCATTTTTCATAATCGTCAGTTTCCGCTAACGGCAAAATATGGCGAACATCGACAGCCGCGCCAGACCAAAGGTAGGTATATAAGTTACTCGACATCGCAAAAGAGTAGTCATAAACACCAAACTCGGTCGCAACGGCATGACGAACCATTGGTGAAAAGACAAGTTGAGAGTCTAGTGCGCCGCTATTTACGCGCTCTGTTTTCCAGTTAACCAACTCAAGTTTTTCGGCTAAATCTCGTGTCGTGAACTTAATATCCTCGCACGCAGCAGAACCATTGATAAAACTCTGATAGCACGTTGAATTCGCTTGCACGCTCACAACGGGCTTTTGGTTTGCGAGCATAAATAGCTCAATACGCTCTGAATCACCACCCACTTCTGATACCGCGTTTTGACCTAGGTGGCTAGAGATGATCCCCATAGCAACACCTAAACCATCTACTTGGTTATGGTTATAACGACGGTTTTCTAGCGCCACTACTGTTGTTTGATTCAGCAAACCGATTTGAATATTCACAAAGCCTTCATTACGAAGCGCGCTCACTAAAGCAGAAATAGAAGCCTCTTTAGCTTTATTCTGCTCCAAAGACAGCTTTTCCATTAACGTGAGATTATTGCGCGAGTAATCGCGAGAACGTGTATACCCAGTAACTAGAGGTACTGAAAGTGCCGCGTTCCAAATATTTTGTTCATCAGTATTGTGGCCAGAGTAAAGCTGATAACTGAGCGAGGCTGTCACATCATAAGGCAATGTGCCTTGTGGGGTAAAAAGCTTGACCGAAGAATTAAACTCCACAGCATCGTATTCTCCGCTAACCTGTAAAAAGCTCAATGGTTGATATTCAATACCACCGAATGGGCCATCCATCACACCTAATTCAATATCAGAAAGCCCATAACCTGCAGAAACGCGAACCGGAGCAAAGTCGAACGAGTAATCTGCAACTACGTATTTAGTGCTGAACTGATTTCCGGCGCCACCCAAATCCTGAATACCTAGAGCAAAGTCGAGATTCTCCGAACCCCAAAAGTTAGGGACCTGATACTTGAAAGACATAGATAAATCACGAATGTCTCCACAATCATAAAAACAGTTGGAGGTGTAATCATCTGTGACGATTCTTCCGTGAGCTTCTAACCCCTCAAGCAAGCCAAACGAAAACTTAAGAGAATCTAAATCTTGAACTGCCGTCCTAAATGGTAAGCCTTGAGCGTACGTAAAAGAAAAATCGCCGTAATTTAAAGACTGTGCATTGGGCGTAAAAGTCAATCCGGTAAAGCTTTGGTTCGAAGGCAGCGTCGCCAACTCCTGAGCGGTAAGAGAAGTACTTACCAGTAGCGGCAGCGATAATGCTGCTATCCCTGTTTTTATCGTTTTCTGTGCCATCAGTTTTAGCCACTGTTAATGTATTGAATACAGAAAAAGGCACTCAGAAGTGCCTTTTTGAGATTACGACATGTTCACGTTACGCTCGTAGTAAACAAACCAACACTGCGAGCACCAAGACAACATATCTTATTAATTTTTCTATTATTTACCAACCAGAAAAAAGCATCAAGTTTCACTTGCATTACTTTGCTTTGGCTCAAAAGTATATAACTCCGCAGTGCGAGTATTTTGCTTCCATACGAGATCTTCAATGCCATCCACTGGATTAAAGCCTGTAGGAGCATCGAGTAACAAGCGACGAATCACTTCGTGTTGGAAGTTGTGACAGGCGACATCGAGCTTGTCGATTAAGATTTCATACTCTTTTAGTGGTAGGTAACTTTCTTGCGCTGTCATAATACGTGCGTGTGCCGTTTCGGAAACATTGTCATCTCCAATCAACAGCTCTTCATATAACTTCTCTCCCGGTCTCAAACCTGTGAAGAGAATCTCTATATCGCCATGAGGATTGTTTTCATCTTTAACTTCGAGCCCTGACAGGTAAACCAAGTTCTTCGCTAGATCGACAATCTTAACGGGCTCCCCCATATCGAGAACAAATACATCGCCACCTTTACCCATCGCCCCAGCTTGAATAACCAACTGGGCAGCTTCTGGAATTGTCATAAAGTATCGAGTAATGTCTTTGTGGGTGACCGTAATAGGTTCTCGCTTCTCAATCTGTTTTTTGAATACAGGAATTACCGAGCCAGACGAACCCAAAACATTACCAAAGCGCACCATACAGAAACGCGTACCCAGATTAGGGTTGCTCTCACGAATTCGGTTTTGTTGCTCCGCCAACGCCTGTAGCCCTAACTCAGCCATACGTTTAGTCGCACCCATCACGTTCGTTGGTCTAACAGCCTTATCAGTAGAAATAAGAACAAAATTCTTCACACCTGCATCAATCGCCGCTTGCGCTGTATAGTAAGTGCCAAACACATTGTTTCTTACACCTTCAACAACGTTGTACTCCACCAGCGGAACATGTTTGTACGCCGCAGCATGGTAAACCGTGTCCACCTCGAAGGCTTTCATAGTAGTTTCTAAGCGATTTTGTCTCTGCACAGAGCCAACCAATGGAACGACGACAATGCTCAGATTGTTAGCTTTAATGATTTGACTCAATTCACTGTGCACCTGATACAACGCAAATTCAGACAGTTCAAATAAGATCAATGATTTTGGCGAGTAGTTTAAAATCTGACGACATAACTCAGAGCCAATTGAACCACCAGCTCCCGTCACCATCACTACTTGATTCTTGATGTTCGCTTCCATTAATACTTGTTGCGGCTGAACAGGGTCTCGACCTAACAAATCACCAATCGGAACCTCTTTCAGTTCATCAATTTTCGCCTTACCCGTAAGGATATCTTTCATATCTGGAACGGTTTGGATTTCAACAGGCAGTTTAGAAATTCTATCTAAGACTTCCTTACGACGTTTGTTTGAAGCGCTAGGAATAGCAAGTAAGATTTTTTTTACTTCATACTTTCTAATCGCCTTCATCGCGTTATCCGCTGTATAGACTCGGTAACCCATTAGCATTGTGTTTTGAAGCGTTTTGTCTTCGTCGACAAAGCCAATAACTCGGTAGGTTTCTGATTGTCGCAGCGCAAACGCAAGCTCACGACCGGCACTACCAGCACCATAAATAAGAACTGGCGCTCCAGCTTTGTGTACCGATTGAGCAACCAAGCTCCTTACCAGCAGACGGCTAGTCCCTACTCCGATCGCAAGAAAAGCGGCATAAATAAAAGGAATCGAGCGTGGTAGTTGGGCATCAAATGCGAAAGCAAAACTGGCCACACAAAGCGCAGATAGAATCGTACCCAACCCGACGACTGCTAGAACATGAAAGCCTAAATAGCGTAGCACCGCTCGATAGAGGCCAAACGAGACAAAAACAGCAAGCGTACACACAATGGTTGCCAACAGTACATAGTTACTGCTTGTATCTGGAAGTGGGCGGAATTCACCAATGCGAGACCAATAAGCAAACATAAAAGCAGCAGAGATAATAAAGAAATCCACTCCGATACTAATAAGGCGCTTTTGATATCTCGGTAAAGACCAAATGACGTTAAGTTTGGAATTATTTTCAATCATGACAGTATGTAAGCCTCATTACCCCAAGTTTATTTTTAGAGTTTGGTGGTAATGCTAGTTAATATTATGAGATAGCCTGAGCAAAAATTATACAACCTGATGATTATGTATAGAACCATTAATTGCATATTCTCTCACTGCATCGCATCTTTTAAGCAATCTGCGTAGCAGACATTTTACATTTTCATCAAGTGGTGGGACGCTGTTACAGGAAAACATAAATAACGACATATTAAAGCACTATTATTTATGCGTCCCACTTAGACTGAACTGGTTTACTTCTGCGCTTCTAACAACACTTCACGGATCACACCGCACGTTTTAGCGACTTCTTCTGACGATAATGTTGGATGAACCAAAAACATTAAACTGGTTTCACCTAACTGCACTACATTCGGCAAACGTTTTTCTGGTCGCCATGGCGTATTATCAAATGCTTTTTCTAAATACACCTCAGAGCAGCTACCTTGATAAGCCGGAACACCACGTTCCACAATGGTTTCCACAATGCGATCTCTCGTCCAGCCCTCTGCCAAATGTTTAGGCTCAACAAAAAGGTAATGTTTGTATTCAGCGTGCTGCGAATGCTCAGGCACGTGAACGCGTCGAACGATATTGAGATCTGCAACAGCCTCATCGATTTGTGCCGCATTGGCTTGGCGTTTTGCCGTCCACTCTGACATGCGAGTCAATTGAATACGACCAACCACAGCTTGTAGCTCAGTCATACGCCAGTTGGTTCCAAAGCTGTCGTGCAACCAGCGAAAGCCTGGTGGATGCTGACGGTTATAAATCGCGTCATAGTTTTTACCATGATCTTTGTAAGACCACATTTTTGACCACAAACCTTTATCATTCGTGGTCACCATGCCGCCTTCACCGCCTGTCGTCATGATCTTATCTTGACAGAATGACCAAGCACCAATGTGACCGATTGTGCCTACACTGCGCCCTTTGTATTTTGCGCCATGTGCTTGAGCACAATCTTCAATAACATAAAAACCATGTCTTTCTGCAAGCGCCATGATGGCATCCATTTCTGCCGGCATACCAGCCAAATGAACAACGATGACCGCTTTCGTCTTAGGAGTTAGGACCGCTTCAATCGACGCTGCCGTAATGGCTTGGCTATTGAGATCCACATCCGCGAACACAGGGTTAGCGCCAGCCGTAACAATAGAAGACGCTGAAGCAAGGAACGTTCTTGGCGTAGTAATAACCTCGTCCCCTTCACCAATCGCTAACGCTTTAAGTGCGACATCGAGTGCAAGGGTACCGTTGCTTAGTGCAACAGCATGATCACATCCAACCCAAGCTGCGAATTCTTTTTCGAACTCACGGCACTCACTACCCGTCCAGTAGTTTACTTTGTTTGACAGTAGTACACGACTAACTGCATCAGCTTCTTCTTGAGTAAAAGAAGGCCATGGAGAAAATGGAGTATTAAGCATTATTATTTCCTGACAAGTTATAGAAGCTAAAATGGAGACAATTCTTTTACTTTTTTTGCTGGAGAACCGAAATACAGGCTATTTGAATCTACATTTTTTACTACTGTACTGCCCATTCCAACCACAGAGCCTTCACCTAAACTAAGCCCTTGCCGAATAGAAGATGAAGCACCTATTTCAGTACCAGTTAAAATATTAGAGTATCCACCTAGCATTACTTTGGGTGAGATAGTACAAAAATCGTTAATGGTTACGTCATGCCCAACTGAAACTAATTTATTAACTACTACAAATTCGCCAATGCGAACATCTGCAGTGACAACTGAACCTGCACAAATAATGGATCCCAAGCCGATATTATCAACTTCTTCTTCAATGATAACGCTTGGATCGATTAGTGTTATAAACTTTGGTTCGTCCGATAACTTCATTTTTTCTACGATTTTTTTTCGCACTCTAGGAGATGCTATAGCTACAGCGAAATAACAGTCTTTATATTCGTTCCAATTAGATATCGTGTTCAAAACTGGATAATGATAGAAACTACGTCCAATAAGTTCCTCTCTATCATCTAAAAAACCCAGAATATTAATACCTAAGCGCTTTGCTAACCAAGCAACTTCTTTACCTAGCCCGCTTGCTCCTACAATTATTAATGAGTTACTCATTTACTTCACCCTTAAACTTGGGCATTGTAATATTATCAGAGCTATTAATCCCTTCTCTAATAAATACTTTTTTTATCGTTAATAAAATAATCTTGAAATCTAAAAGCAAGTTCTGATTATCTACATACCATACATCAAGTGTAAACTTCTCTTCCCATGAAATTGTATTTCTACCATTAACTTGAGCCCATCCTGTAATACCAGGCCTAACCTCATGACGCCTAGCTTGTGCTTTATTGTATAGTGGTAAGTACTCAACTAATAAGGGACGAGGCCCAACTAAACTCATATCACCTTTAAGAACATTAATTAGACCAGGAAGTTCATCTAGACTAGTCGATCTTAATTTATTACCAAAATGTGTCATTCTCTGCTCATTTGGTAATAACTGCCCTGAATCATCTTTTTCACTTGTCATAGTTCTAAACTTGAACATCTTAAATATCTTTCCATTTTTTCCAGGACGATCTTGTGTAAATAAGATGGGTGAGCCTAAATTCTTACGTATTTTCCAACCAACGAAAGCGATTATTGGTGAAAGTAAAAGAAGAGTACAAAGGGAAATAGTGAAATCAAATAACCTTTTCATTAGATAAACCCATTATTCTTAAAATTTCTGCGTTAACTTTGTGTACATCAAACTTGTCATAAGCCATATCGTGACTACTTTTGCCCATCTCTTGCCAAAGGTCTTGGTTTTCAATAAACCAGATCATTCGTTCGGCAAGTTGGTCTACATTGGCTTTTTCAACTAACCAACCATTTTCACCATTCACAACAGTTTCTCGACAACCGGGAACATCCGTAGTCAAAATCGGTCTACCCATCGCCATGGCTTCTAATACAGTGCGAGGCATCCCTTCATGGTAGGAAGGCAAAACATAGATGGAGCAATTTTCGATAAATGGACGTACATCATTGGTTGCGCCGCTGTATTTAATCGCTCCTGACTCTGTCCATTGATGAACCTCATCGAGCTTAATACCGTCAGGCGAAGGGTCTTCAGGACCTACTAACTCAAACACCGCTTCAGGATATTTCTGTTTTACTAATTCAGCGGCTTGAGCGTATTCTCTTATCCCTTTATCACCCAACAATCTAGCAATAAGAAGAAAGTGAGGTGTAGGAGGTAAAGGAGATAAATTGTAGTGGCTGAGATCCACACCTGAGCCATTTACAAGAAAACATTTCTCTTTAAGAACAATACCTTCGTCAATAAACACTTGCATGTTATCTCTATTTTGGAAGATAACACCTTTCGACTTCTTCAAAGCTGAACGGTACAAGAACTTAACAAGGGTATTGAGTAAGTTTTTCGCTAATCCACCTTTTTGAAATGCATAACCTAACCCAGTAACCATTGCATAAAAAGAACAAGAATTAAAAGACCGAGTAGCTATACCTCCCCATATAATTGGTTTAATTGTATATGAAAGTATTAATTTAGGCTTATCTTTCTTAAATAATTCCCTTAAAGACAAATATGTTTTAAGATCGCAAAGTGGATTTAAACTACTCCTAGCTATATATACTTCATTATATTCTGAGCCGAGCTCTTCAATTTTTTCGATTTCAATCCCAGATGCTCCTGAAGCAATAGCTTTAACCGTATACCCATAGGAAACAATTTCTTTAATGAGGTTACCCCTGAAGTTATATAAAGAAGATGGCTTAGCTCCTATAATAAAAAAACTCATTTAAAAACAACCTCGCAATAACTATTTACTATCGAACGCCTAGAGAATTTATTTGAATAATTAAATAACAATTTGCTTTTTTCATTTAGTGTAATTTTATTATATGTCAGCTTGTCTATTTCTTTATTGAGAGACATTTTATTATTTGATTCATAGAAAACGCTTCCAGAATTTTTTGCTAAAGAAAAAATCTCTACTAAAGCACCACATGGTTTAGGCAAAACAACCGGTAAGCCATAAGATGCAGCTTCCATACAAACATTACCAAACGATTCGTAGTTGGAGCTATATACAAACAAATCAGATTGAACCGCAATCTCAAAGGGGTTTACTATTGAACCAAGAAATTTAACGTTATTATCAATACCTAATTCCATACTAATCCTTTTGAGATTACTAATTTCAGGCCCATCACCTATAATATCGAGTGAGTACTTTTCTCTAAAATCACTAACGAACTGTAATAGAAATTCAATATTTTTAATTTTATTAATTCTAGATACAGTAACCAACCTTATGAATTCATCTTTATTGATGTCACTTTCTTTTAAAGGTTCGTGAAAATCTAAGTACTTGTTGATAGGAGGGATATCGATAGGGTTATATATGACTTTATAGTTTAAAATATTAACTGAGTTTTTTTTCAAGCTCTTGATAACTTCTTTTGATATAGCAATCACCATTGAACCTGAGGAAAATATTTTCTTAATAAAAAAAACCATCAGCTTCTTTTTAATACCGACATAAGAGACATCGATTAAAGAACGTTCGCAATAAATCCGTTCAATACGCTTGTTAAAAAAAATACTCAAATAAAGAATTATATGAGAGGCATGAAGAAAACTCAGTATCACCCTAGGTTTATGTTGATGAATCAAGAATATAAACCTGAAATATGCATATATATAATTTAAAAACTTCAACAATAAATTACCACCAGAGTAAAATCCAAGTTCAATTACTTTTGTATCACTTCTATCACATGGAAAAAAGTCATCTTTCGGTATTATTTTATACACCCATTTTATTTCTTTTACATCTTGACACAAGATCGATGCAACTCTTTCAGCTCCCCCACAAGAGAGGCTATTTATTATAATGGCAGTATCTTTCCTATTTAAACTCATATAAAAACGCCAAATTATTAAAAGTCACACAGTGGAATATTTTTTCCAAAAAAACTTAAGAAACAAACCACCAATAAATTTCTTTTCATTTGAATTAAAGAAAAACAACCACAATACAATGAAAAAAGAAGAAGTAATAACAAATGAGTGCAATATTAATTTACTCCACCCACTTATTTCCAAACCAATTATAGAATAGAAAAAATAAAAGCCTACTGCTAAACATGATATTTTTAGAAAACTAAGCCACAAGTCTTGTAAGCTTAGCCGGATATTTTTTCCTAGATAAATACCCATTAGAAAAAGTTCACCGAAAACCAAGCAAATAGCCGTACCTAGAGGAGCACCAATGATACCAAAACTCTTAATCATAAAAATAGAAATTAGAACATTAATAGGCGCAAGAATGAATAACAAACAAGACTTAAAAGCATGCTTATTCATTGCTTGTAGAATACAGTTACTAACACTCATGGCCAATACGAAAGAGAAAGGAATCATAACAACTAACGACGTATAAAATGCCATGCCAAATTCGGGACCAAATAGAAAAGTTATTATATAATTGCCAGTGAGTGAATAGTTTATAAGAACTATACTCAATATTACTATTTGGAATCTCCCAATTCTGTTCATTTGTTCAGATAAAGCTTTAACTCCAGAGTTATTCTCAACCAACTTAACCATCTTAGGAAGAAATATATTTGTAGCAGCGGAACCAACTGCGATAAAGGCTAAAACAAATTGCAATCCAACGGAAAACACTGCAACAGCTTCTGAACTCAAGTTTGATCCTATAATAAAACTGTCTAACCGCCAATTAACTTGGTTAACTATGACATTTAGAGAGATAAAGAACCCGTAAATTAAAACCTCTTTAAGTAACTTACTATCACCACTAAAAATAGGTTTAATTGGTATTTTTTTCACTACATATACATACCTAAAAATAATTGCAATAGCATTTAATCCAGTATCAATAAAAACCACACCGACGATATCCATATTAAAGTAATTAAATCCTAAAACAATAAATATCGTTCTAATTATTAGCATTGAAAGGTCTAGAACCTTCAAATACACAAATTTCTCTTCTGCTATAATTATACCCGTAATAGTATTCCCCGCCAGAGTCAGTGAAATATTTACAACCAAGATAATGAACATCTCTTTAAAGAGCTCTATTTCATTATTATTCAAGCTATTTATGAAGTAGTCATCAATATTCAAATACATAAAATACGCTAGTATATTCGCAACTAATATACATCCTGAATATAATACAATACAATGTCCTAAAAACTTCGATAAATTATAATAATCTCTTGTGCTTTTATATTTTGATATAAAACGAACAGCAGTGTTTGCCAAACCTAGTTCTATAATTACTAGATAGCCAACGATAGAGCCTACCAACGCATAAACACCATATGACGAGGTTCCTACATTAGAAACAATAAAAGGTATAATTAATATTCCAATTAAATTTCTTGCAATTAAAGAAAGATAGTTTAGCGCTACCCCTCTAATTCTTTCACCTTTCACACTTAGCATCTCTCATATAAAATGAAACCAAAAGTAACAGGAAATAAAAAACATATTTAGCTATATTTTGAAGTGATAAAGAGTAGATGAATATAATAATTACTGGTAGAAATAAAGTAATTTTATCACTATCACTCCTAATATTAACATTATTAAACATTGCAAATATTAATAAAAGCACATAGACAATAGAGCCTATAACACCGAGAGAAACAAAAATCTCGATAATAGTATTATGTGGGCCAACAACATCTCCTGGATTAACGATAGAATATAAATCACTATATTTATTATAAAAATCCAAATACCCGTTAATTCCAGCGCCAAAGAGCTGAAAGTAAATATCTAACGAGTAAAATACATTAAAATATGCGTCAAAAATATCAGTTCTAGAACCTGAGAGTTCTGAAATATTTCCGTATGAAAAGCGTAAAATTATGTTGTCCATAATTTCCGTATTCAATAACCAATAAAAAGAAACGAATAACACAGAAACAAATGTTAAATTTCTGATTGATTTTTTTAAATCAAACCATCCTTTGCTAAGCTGCAATAGTATAATTACAAACAAAACCAAGAAAAAAGATCTAGACACTGTCAATACTGAAAATGATAGAACCAATAAAATGGTAAGCAAAGATATTGTTGATGCTCTATTATATTTAAATTTTGCAAGCATAAATGCGATTATGATTAACGCATACATACCAAAATTATTCGGATCTCCAGACAAACCTGAAAATCTTGGAATAATGTTATCATTTACTGGCACTTTCCCTTTATAAAAGAAAAGGTACGCACCAACTATAGACGATAATAAAAACCCATTTACGAATGCACTTTCAAGTCGTAAAAAATTCAGGTTAATATTTCCGTCTATCATAACCAATATAGAAAATGAAAATAAAATAGACCATCTAATAAAGTCTTGTAAGGAATACCCGTCTACATAAATAACATGAAATACTTCAAAGGATAGCAACACTATTAATAAGGACAAACCTAAAGGTTTTATTTTTATCGTCCTAAAATAAATAAAATATTTTATAGAAACAAGCAAATAGAATATAGTAACAACATTATACCCTAGCCCTAGGTAATTAAAGTAATCTATAGACGGAATTAAATATATACAAAGAATTAGATTATCTTCTGTTTTTGACAAACAAACAAAAAATACTAATACTAGCATTATAATATTAGCTAACTGTGCATTATTAGTAAATGCAATAAAAAGAGTCAATATTGCTATTGCTAAGAATGCAAAATTATTTTTTTTATCTATATAATTCATTAATTGTTTTTTTCAAAGATCTTTTACTGTATCCAAGGTTGTCATATTTTTCATTTATAGTCTCGAGATCTATTTTTATCTTCCTAGAAGAATAAATCAAATCTAACCACTTATTAGAATCGTCTAGTGGTAAAAACTCAATCAAACTTAGCCCCACATCGTTAGCTGTAGCTATTTTGTCTGAAACAATACAAGGTAGCCCTTTTGCCTGAGCTTCTAGTAAAGACATTGAAATACCTTCAAAATATGATGGCATTATATATACATTAAATACTGCTAGTAATTTAGGAATATCAGTTGTTGGTGGGACTAACGTAATCTTTTCCTCTAAGTTTCTGTCTATAATCTTAGATTTTATCTCAGAGTACAAAGGTCCTGTCCCTACACATACATAATGGACATTTTCCATTTCACAGTTAGATGCTAGATCTAATATAAAATCATGGTTTTTCACCTTAGAAAAACGTCCAACATGCCCTACTAGTGTTTTACCTTTAGGTAAGGAAAATTGTTCGTAAATACTAGATTCTTCTTTTATTTCAGCAGTAATTTTATCTACATCAATTACATTATTTATAACCTTATAGGGACGATTACCAAACATAAATTTCCCAGCCAAATCACCACAAGCTACTAAATGTGTGGAGTTTAAGATAGATGTAGCCTTGAGTAAGGGTAAAACTTTTTTAAGTGACTTATCTTCTAAGCCTGATGTATGAGAATGACATATCCTTTTTTTGACTGAGTAAAAACGTGCTACTAGTAATATAAATGGATTTTTAAAACTGTTGTGTACATGTATCACATCATAATTACCGTATTTTATTAGTTTTACAACACTTTTCATGTACTTAAAAGGATTACGTCTCAATGTTGGAATAAAGTAAATTTTACTACTCTTTGTACTAAATTTTTCTTTTAAAGGCCCATCATTAAATACTAAATATTCAAACTGATAGTTATCTTTTTCAAACTGTTCATGCCAATGACTCATGATTGATGATATACCACCAAACTGAAATGTTGGAATTACATGTAATATTTTTTTCATAAATAACTTAGCTGTTATACTTTATAAAGTTAAACAAGATTGTAAAATAATGACGATATTTATCTAAAGATTACTAGGATAAATTTTTTTTATTTCCACCGCTGGCACACCTACTGCCGTACTATATTGGCCAATATCAATATTCACTACTGCATTAGCGCCGACTTTTACATAATCACCTATAGTTACAGGACCTAGGACTACAGCTCCAGCACCAATAATGACATTATCTCCAATAACTGGAGACCCATTAAGATGCTCAGTTTTTCCGTTTCCCCCAATAGTAACATTTTGGTATATTGATACATTCTTACCCAACTTTGCTTTTCTATGAATAACCACACCAAGTCCATTGTGGTATAATTTTATACTTTTATCCATATCAACAGAATAATGTATATCACAAGAAAAAATAATTCTATATAGTTTATATGTAAGCTCAGCTAAAAGAGTTAGTTTTTTTGACTTGAACCATTTGGCAGTAAATATTAATTTAGTTACTAAGTGCATGATTAATTCTCAACATTAAATGTACCAAGGTATCGCAATTGACAACCCTTTTTTTATATCAGTTAAATCTGAAACTAGCAGCAATTCAAAAGACTTATTTATACATGCTTGAGAATGTCTCACATCACCAACGCGAAAATCACGATAAACAGGCTCACCTTCTACTTTTATACCATTTTCGTTTAGTGCATTTTTAATTGCGTAGTACAGATCATTTAGTGTTGTTCTATCACCCACGGCTACGTTGTAAACTTCGTCTTTTGCGTCTTCTTTTGCCGTTGCTGCTAGCAGGTTCATTTGTACTACGTTATCGATATAGCAAAAGTCTCGGCTTGTTTCGCCATCACCGTTAATGTAGACATCTTCGCCATTGATCATTGCAGCGGTCCATTTCGGAATTACTGCAGCGTAAGCGCCGTTTGGATCTTGTCGGCGACCAAATACATTGAAATAACGAAGCCCTATCGTTTTAAAACCGTAAGTACGGGCGTATACACCGGCATAAAGCTCGTTTACGTATTTAGTTACCGCATAAGGAGAAAGTGGGTTACCGATGTTTTCTTCCACTTTTGGCAATGCTGGATGGTCACCGTATGTCGAGCTGCTTGCAGCATAAGTAAAGCTGCTTACACCTTCTTCTTTTGCGGCATCCAGCATATTTAAAAAGCCGGTGATGTTCGCTGCGTTTGTGGTTAGTGGGTCAGCGATAGAGCGTGGTACAGAACCGAGTGCTGCTTGGTGTAGTACGTAATCAACACCTTTTACGGCTTGTTGGCATGTTTTCGGCTCACGGATGTCTCCTTCAATAAAGGTAAAACGATCCCACTGTGCTTCACTTACTAGACCTTTTACTTCATCTAAGTTGTGTTGATGGCCTGTCGCGAAGTTATCTAAACCCACTACGGTTTGATCAAGCTTGAGTAGTTTTTCCAGTAGGTTTGAGCCAATAAAGCCCGCAACACCCGTTACTAACCACGTCTTTGGTGATTCAACTAGTTCTTGTTGGATTTGTTCGTATTTGGTCATTGTGTTTTCCGTGTGGGGAAGGTCTAGGGTCTAGGGTCTAGGGTCTAGGGTCTAGGGTCTAGGGTCTAGGGTCTAGGGTCTAGGAAACATAATCTCCCTTTTCTTCCCTAACAAAACCTTTCCGGATTTTAATCAAAGCGGCGATCATTGCTGCTATCTCTTTGCATTCTGCAACAATGAATAAGCCACTTTCTTTATCGATGTAACCTATATCGATGCCAATATAGGTTTGCGTAAGGAGTTCACCTAACGAGCCTTTTGCGTAATAGAGAAACCTTGATTCTTCTTTCGCAGTTTCTCTTTCAAGACCTTCTGCGATATTAGAGGGAACAGATAAAGCTGATCGCGTTATTTGATCTTTAAAGCCATAATCTTGGCAATCTCGCATGAGTTTATAGACGTTACTCGCCAAACGTGATGAACGCTTCCAAACGTCTAATTGCTCGAATTTCATGGCTCGGCTCTGAGGTTATAGCTTCTAGGCCCTAGGACCTTCCTTACAAACGCATATCTACGCTTTCTTTATCTAGAACGTATTTCAGGTCGTACAATACGTGTTCTGGTTTACCTAAAGTACGAATTTTCTCAACACCCATTTCTTTAAATTCGTTATGAGATACCGCCATGATGATCGCGTCGTAATGACCTTGCTTTTCTTTTTCGCAAAGCGTTAAGCCATATTCATGCTGCGCTTCATCATTTGAACACCAAGGGTCCATAACATCGACGTTGATGTTGTACTCTTTTAGCTCAGAGATAATATCCACCACTTTGGTATTGCGTAGGTCTGGGCAGTTTTCTTTAAATGTTAGGCCCATAACAAGTACGTTTGCGCCTTCTACGTGAATACGTTTTTTCAGCATTTTTTTCACCAGCTGAGAAACAACGTATTGCCCCATACCATCGTTTAGGCGTCGGCCAGCCAAAATCATTTCAGGATGGTAGCCTACTGCTTGCGCTTTATGCGTTAGGTAGTACGGATCAACACCAATACAGTGACCGCCTACCAAACCTGGACGGAATGGTAAGAAGTTCCATTTAGTGCCTGCCGCTTCTAACACTTCTAGCGTATCGATACCAAGCTTGTTGAAGATGATTGATAGCTCGTTGATTAATGCAATGTTTACATCACGCTGAGTGTTTTCAATGACTTTGGCAGCTTCGGCTACTTTAATTGATGACGCTTTGTGTGTACCTGCAGTGATGATGGTTTTGTATAGCTGGTCGACAAACTCTGCGACTTCTAGCGTTGAGCCACTTGTTACTTTAAGAATGTTCGTGACTCGGTGTTCTTTATCACCCGGGTTGATTCGCTCTGGAGAGTAGCCTGCGAAAAAGTCTTGGTTAAACTTAAGGCCAGAAACACGCTCAACAACGGGAATACAATCTTCTTCTGTTGCACCTGGGTATACGGTTGATTCATAAACGATGATATCGCCCTGATTTACTACTGTACCCAACGCTTCTGAAGCTTTAATAAGAGGCGTTAAATCCGGTTGTTTGTGTTCGTCAATTGGAGTAGGAACGGTAACAATGTAAACATTGCACTCTTTGAGTTCTTGAAGAGAGGAAGTATAAGAAAGGTATTTTGCTTCTGCTAATTCATTATCGCTGCATTCTAATGTGCTATCGCGTCCGGCAGAGAGTTCATCGATACGATCTTGGTTGATATCGAAGCCAATCGTTGGTGATTTTTTGCCAAATTCCACTGCAAGTGGTAAACCAACGTAACCTAAGCCAATGATGCCAACTCTGGCGTTTTCTAATGAAAAGTTCATTTTTAGTTCCTAGCAAGTTTAGATTTTTAGAACGCCTTTAGGTCTGGTTAGGGTAACCAAAGGCGTAGATAGACGAAGGACGCACAGGGCATCCCTTGAGAAATTCTTCAATACTTGTAAGAGTGATTTGTATTCGAATAGCGAATATGGATGTTTTAGGCATGCCGTAGACACGTTGATAGAGCACATGAGTATATGTGCAACGAGAACACTCTACGGAACTAGATACGTGGACGGTAAATAGAAGGGAGGAACCTTATGCCTAGCCAATTATCACTCAAAAACTGTCATCGCAGCTTTGAATTGTCCCTCTGACGTAATGGGACATTTAGTTAATTATTTGTTTAGGCGCACTTTTTATAAAAGCCGACCTTGCCAGAAATGCAACTATGTGCTTAATTGTATTTATATTTATCTGGTGACATTTTTATGTCACTTAGAGAGCTTTGTTTTGCTTTTTGGCACGCTACCGCCCTTAGGTCTGGCTCCTAAAAGCAGTGCATTTGGTTTTTTATCATTTGTGCTCAAGGCAAAGGATTGTATAGCAAACAGGTTGCAACGAAAAGTACAAGACTGACAAAAAAATGGCTTTTTTATGACAACTAACCAAGATATAAAGTGTCAGTTTAACCAGAAAATCGTAAATTCTACCTACCTAAAGCGCGTTTTATAATACGCATTTATTCGTTTATATTTATTACAAAATGCAAAAAGTTGCCTATGTGGAATATGCATCACAATTTAATGCAACTTAAAGCACCGCTTAACACTCCCCTAGCATTTTGACTCCTACTTTCGTGTTTATCTGGTCGGTTACCCTCCCTCTTCTTTCTTCGATTCATTACATTGATGCCTATGAAAAGGAGATAGCTATGAAAGTACTTCATCATGGTGGGAAGGATACGGTGACGGGCTCTTGTCACGAACTGCGACTTGAGCAAGGGAGCATTTTGATCGACTGCGGGTTATTTCAAGGTAAAGATGCATTGGTAGGTCGTCATGATCGTTCGCTGGCTATAGAGTTTCCTTTAACCAAGGTAAAAGCGCTGGTACTGACCCATGCTCATATTGACCATATAGGCCGATTACCATGGTTACTCGCTGCTGGTTTTAAAGGCAAAATCTACTGCACACAAGCTACTGCTGAGTTGGTTCCTCTTATGTTAGAGGACGGATTAAAGCTACAGCTGGGTTTAGGCAAACATCAACGGCAACATATATTAAATCTAATTAAGCAACGATTGGTGCCATGTCAGTACAATACATGGCTTCCTCTTAAGGGGTTGGCTTATATACGCTTTCAATCTGCGGGCCATATTTTAGGTTCTGCTTATTTGGAATTTAAACTCTCAAATAATGACGTAGTGGTATTTTCTGGTGATCTCGGTCCCAGTGATACGCCTTTACTCCCAGATCCGAAACCTCCTGAAAAAGCAGACTATTTGTTTATTGAGTCGACCTATGGTGATAAGCACCATGAAAGCGTGAAAAGTAGAAGCACTCGATTGCTCTCTATTATCGAACATGCGCTGGAAGATGGTGGTGTGATTGTTATTCCTGCTTTTAGTGTCGGTAGGACACAAGAACTGTTATTCGATATCGAACAGCTTCTTCACCAGGAGTCTTTACATGGTGCCCTACCAATTATTCTTGATTCGCCTTTAGCACGAAAAGTGACAAAGACTTATCGGCGCTTTAAAAAGCTTTGGGGTAAAGAAGCAAAAAGGCGTTTGGAACAACATCGTCATCCTCTCGGGTTTGAACAATGTATTACGATTGAGACTCATGCTGAACATATGAGATTGGTGAATCGTCTGGCGAGCACTTCTGAACCGGCTATTGTGGTTGCTGCTTCTGGGATGTGCGAAGGTGGTCGAGTGGTGAATTACCTCAATGCGTTGTTACCAGATAGTCGTAATGATGTGCTGTTTGCTGGCTATCAAGCAGAGGGAGCGCTAGGGAGAGAAATTCAAGAGGGTGCGAGTGAGGTTGATATCGAAGGAAAGAAAATTAAAGTGAAAGCTCAAATACATACGATGTCTGGCTATTCTGCTCATGCAGATCAATCTGATCTAATTCGATTTGTAGAAGGAATTAATCCGCCGCCAAAAGAAGTGCATTTGATTCATGGTGAAAATAAAGTAAAAAGAGCCCTACATTCCAGCCTAACAGCAAAAGGCTCTACCGTTGTTAAATAAGCGTCAGCTACTTACCGTTACATGTGTCTTACCAATTTGAAATCGCTTTCTAATCCAGCAGGTAATACGCCAAATGTAACTAATGATGAAGACATAACATGTAAATGCCAATAAAAAGAGTATCAACATGACGTGCTCATGCACCTGAAACACCTGCCCTAGAGTTCCAAACGCAGCAAACAATAACGCCCAGAAGGTAATGAATGCTAAAGTTTGTCGCGATGACAAACCCAACCGCATACATATGTGGTGAAGATGTAAACGATCAGCCTTAAAGGGAGACTGTTTCTTCCTTAAACGACGTAGCATGACCATTGCCATGTCCATTAAAGGAACAGCAATTAACCATAAGGCCGTAACAGGCTTCATTAAAATAGCTTGCACCTCATTCGAAATGCTTTGCGAGCTGTGTATTAGTAACCAAACAATGGTGAAACCAATCAGAAAGCTTCCTGAGTCTCCCATAAATACCTTAAATGAGCGCTTAGGGATCAGATCTAGGTTACACAATATGTACGGGAACATGGAAAGCACAAAGATAAAACAGAATATTGTTAGCTTTACTTCTCCGGCTTGGTAAAACATAAACCCTAAAGCTAAAAATGTGACTGATGCTAAAGACGCCAATAAACCATCAATTCCATCGACCATATTGAATGCTGTAATACAACCAATGATTGCAATCGTTGTTAGTAAAACATTTGCACTACCTACGTTGAGCACCCCAAATCCAAATAGATTGCCAAGCTCTGTAAGCGCAATCCCTTCACCAAGGGTAAGCCAAACGGATATGACGGTAATGACGCAGAGCCTGAAAGAAGCGCTGATGTCTAACTTGTCATCTATTGTGCCGATAATAGTCAGTATTAGACCACATACAAGAAAGTCCTGCTGATTTGGCAAAAGTTGTCCTTCAAACGTACTTGCTAAAGTAATCGTGACAAAGAGGGACAAACCACCTATTACAGGTACATCTCCAATATGCTTTTTACGACATGATGGTCTATCGACGAAGTCATGGGCAAGAGCAAGCTTCCTGAAAGTAAACAAGCTAATAAAAGACACACTGACAGTAAGTAAAACAAGAGAGATCAAACCAAGTTCCGTTGTGATAAGTATAGTTATAAGCAACATTTTGCGGCTTTCACTAAATCAGCCGATTGAGCTAGATTTGCTTGCACGCGATTTGTGATCTAACAGGCATTAGTTCCTGCGTTTATCAAAATCACCTACTAATTGTATATCAAATAAATTCTCTTGAATTAGATTTTATACAAAAAAGCAAGCTCAAATGCGCTTGCTTTTATAAATAACTAGTTTTAAACAAAGCCAAACTTAGTTATGTGACGATTAGACAACGTTTAAAAATCAAAACTAGTGATTATTTGATATCAATTGCACTAAAGCTCTTAACTAGGTCATCGACTTGCTTAACCTGAGATAAGAACTGCTCTAGTTTTGCCAACGGGAACGCAGACGGGCCGTCACATTTTGCTTTATTCGGTTCAGGGTGAGCTTCCATAAACAAACCAGCAATCCCGGTTGCCATACCAGAAAGGGCTAACTCAACCGTTTGTTCACGGCGTCCGCCTGACGCGGCACCAGAAGGGTCTCGCATTTGCAATGAGTGCGTCACATCAAAAATGATTGGGCTACCTTGCGATGCTTTTTTCATTACTCCAAAGCCAAGCATATCAACAACTAGGTTATCATAACCATGACAAGCACCACGTTCACACAGTATGATACGATCGTTACCACACTCACCAAACTTTTCTACAATATTGCCTACTTGGCCCGGGCTCATAAACTGGGGTTTCTTGACGTTGATCACCGCACCAGTTTTAGCCATCGCTTCTACAAGATCTGTCTGACGAGCTAAAAATGCAGGTAGCTGAATCACATCCACCACTTCAGCAACTGGCTGTGCTTGAGCTTCGGTATGAACATCAGTGATAATTTTCACACCAAATGTATCTTTCAACTCTTGGAAAATTTTCATCCCTTCATCAAGACCTGGACCACGATAAGAGTGCACAGAGCTACGATTCGCTTTATCAAATGACGCCTTGAAAACATACGGAATACCAAGCTTTTCCGTTACTTTTACGTAGTACTCACAAATCTGCATCGCTAAGTCACGCGATTCTAGGACATTCATACCACCAAATAGAGTGAATGGTTTGTCATTCGCAACTTCAATATGACCGATGTTTACGGTTTTCTGGTTCATTGGGGTTTCCGTTTTTATCTTAATGAATATATTTATTTAGCTAGTAGAACATGACGAACACGTTCTAAATCTTCAAGAGTGTCAATACCGTGCTCAGGCTCCTCACTTGCCTCATCAATGACGATTTCGACGCCGTGAGCTAACGGACGTAACTGCTCCAGTTTCTCTAAAGACTCAAGAGGATGCTCAGTAAGTTGAGTAATCGCTTTTAACGTCTTTACTCGATAGGCATATAAACCGATATGTCGGAAATAGTCGCCTTGTGGCAATTCAGCTATTTCAGTAGAGAATTCATCACGCGGGTAAGGAATTGGAGCTCGACTAAAGTAAAGAGCTTTGCATCTTTCGCCTTGAGCTACTTTTACCACGTTAGGGTTGATAAAATCTTTTACATGCTTAATGCGCTGCATTAGTGTCGCAATGCCAGCGTTACTATGGGCATCAAGCAGGGCTGAGACTTGTCGTAACAGCGCGATCGGCATCAATGGCTCATCTCCTTGAAGGTTTACCACGATGTCATCATCAGCAAAGTTTAGCTTGTTCGCCGCCTCAGCTAAGCGATCGGTGCCGGAATTGTGTTTCTCCGAGGTCATGACCGCGGTTGCACCAGCGTGACTGACAACATCAAAAATATCTTGATTATCTGTCGCTACGTAGACCGAGTCTGTCAGGGTCAGGGCACGCTCTACAACATGGGCAATCACTGGCTTACCCACCAGATCCAGCATTAGTTTGCCAGGCAATCGGCTTGAACCGAAGCGAGCTGGAATAACAATATGAATATTAGACATTAACGTTCCATCTTTGTGAGTGACGTTGATTAGAGATAAGAAGCAGATCTAAGATCGGATAAATCGCTTGAGCGTATTTTTAGCTTTCTTCATCGCAAGTAACAACTGCAACTTGGTATCTTTGACTTGCACTTTTCCAGCTTTCATTTGTGCTACACGAGTCACCGCCTGTTCTGCTGTCATCGTTTTACGCGTAATAGGGTCCACATAAGTCGGGTATTCTATCAAGGCAAAGTAAGCCAAGCTTTCGACCGAATGAGAACGCGTTCTTCTTGCGCAAATCAGCTTATCATTGGTAAGCCCCCACCCCGCATAGAATGGTAATCCGTAACAGGTGACGCGCTTACCTCTCAACAGCGCTTCAAACCCGGTTAAGGACGTCATGGTATGAACCTCATCGACCATTTCTAATAAGCTTGCCATTGAGGCCTGCGTTTCGACATGATCGGCCGCGCGTGTGAAATCGCCCTGCCAGTTACCGTTATCTCGTTGACCAGCCAAAACATCGGGATGTGGCTTATAAATAATGTAGGCATCCGGCTCCGCCGTCCTTACAGCTTTAAGAAGCGTCTCGTTGTGATAGATCTCCGGTGAGCCATACTTGATTGACGCATCAGACTCTACCTGGCCCGGAACCAAAATGATTTTTCGATTTTGAGGCAAAGAGACGTCGCAATCGCTACCAACATTGTATTTAGTCAGATTAGCCGCCAGCAGTTGAGTTATCAGCGCACGCGCACGTACGCAGTCCCAATCGCTATACTGCTGATTTTCCAACATGTACTCTAAATCGCTGGGCTCTCGGACATCAAAGTAAATACCACGCGAATCGCACACAAGAGATACCGGACGATTAAAATGCACCCCTAACCCTACAGATCGGATAAAGCCATCTTCAATACAATAGTTGTTTTCATCCAACGACCCACGACCCCAGCGCAGCATTTCTTCCGCTTCGGAACTCACCTTCTCAAACCGCCAGGCTTTCAGGTAGTCACCAATCCATCGTTGTTTCCACCACGACAATTTTGATATAGAAACTGTTCTGGAAGGTTTTGCCATAACTTTGAGTGTATCCGTCATATAACTGATAATACGCTCAATATCACACCGTTCCCCAAGAATAGGATCTACATAGCGTGCATATTGTATATATGCTGCATAAAATAACTGCTCCAGTGAACGATCAACGTTTCTGCGAGGGCATTGTTGTCTATCGTTAGTCAACCCCCACCCGGCGTAAAACGGCACACCAAAACAATGAACACTCGCCCCGGCTAAGAGCGCTTCGAATCCCATCAAGCTGGAAACGGTATAGACACTTTTAACGCTGTCTAAAAAGTCCCAAGGGTTTACTTTTTCCGTGTGCACCCGAATATTCGGGTGCTCAAATGGCAGAGGGTAAAGAAAACCTTTCTTCTTTCCATGCACAACATCAGGGTGAACTTTCACCCAAACTGTTTCGTCTGGATTTTCCTCAACTGCCTGTTTAAGCATGTCAACAAATGTTTCTTGCGAGGCTTGCGCGCCCTCAACAGAAGCATCACCTAGGGTCTGATCAATCACCAATACGTTGGGTTTTTCTTCTAGTAAGCTATCATCTCGCTGGTTTTGATTGTATTTCGAGAGTCGATACTGGCGAATCGCGTCAATACATAAGCGACTGCGCACAAGCTCGTCAGAGCCTAAACCTTCACTTTCTTTGATCAAAATTTCAAGTTTCGACGGCTGCCTTGCATCGTAATAGATGCCGACATCATCTACGACTAGGCTCAGAGGCTGCGCACCCGCAACCCCTAAGCCAATAGAACGAAGAAAACCATCTTCCAGTGCAACGTAAGGGAGAGCATGTTTTTCAGCATAATCTCTGGCTCGCTTTGCCGTGGGTTTAAAGCCCCAGCCGATGACCGATTTGGTCTGTTTTACATTCGGGACATATTCAAGAAAACCCGTCAATGACTTTATTTTCTTAATACCTGATGAAAATATTATATAGTCACTACTCATAACCAAAACTTCGCAGTTTCTCAAGACGCTTTTCTATAGCAGCTTTATCATCAACGCTTACCGTATAATTGTTCAGATATTCATAAATAAAGCTAGAGTAATCATTATTTTCTGAAACAAGCGCTTTTTCAAAATAGTTAACAAGCTGTTCAACTTCCTGACATTCTAAAGCAACTTGGGAATAATCAGAACGGCCAAATGTCACAACTGATTTAGAGTACATTACAGCCTCCAAACCAACTCCTGAGTTAGCTGTAAACACAAATTTGCTATTATCAATCAAGTCATGAATTGAGCTTTTACTTTCAATTACGTGCTTGAAACTCAAGGCCCAAGATAATAACTCTCGAATTCTCACAGAATTGCAGTAAGGGTGTTTCTTAAGAATCAGTTTTAATCCTTTCTCTTGTGTGAAAGAGACGATTTCCTTAAGAGCATCCTCTATATCAAAATGGCGCAATACGGCTACTGCATCCGTTTCAACCTGCAATGGCATGAAGACATAATCAAAATCAAAATTCATTTCAGTACTATTTTGATGGTATTTTGATGATTTTTGAGCCTTAAAATTTTCGATAAAAGATAAGATTAATGATTCATCAATACAAGTAGTGTCATTAGGAATATCTAGACTAGAAAAAGCACTAAAACCTGCGTAACCTTTGGAGTCCAATGACACTCTTCCTGATAACGTAGACTCTTGAACAACAACATTATTTCCTTCCCGATCACCTAATACCGAGTGATAGCAAACTACATCACTCGTAGATTTTAGATCAACATCTCGCCAGTTATATTGCATTCTTGGAATGAATGCGTAATTCCCATCCCAAAGAACTTCAAGTAAATTGACATAAAATGTTCTTATAGATCCATAAATGTCTTTGGTCGTATCTAGATTAAAAAACACTGTTGGAATAAATAATTCAAAGATATCATTTCTTTCATTTGCTTCTTCAAGACTTAAGTACTTGACATCGCCTTTATCGACACAAGCAATATTATCTTGCGAATCGTTATAATAAGCCAAATGGAAAATATTTCTCGACACTTCGGAATTCGTTAGAGAATATCCCAAATCAGATTTTACTGAATCTGATAGCTTATCAAAGAATGGTAAATATCTAGATCTTACTACCGCTCGTGACCTGGCTTCATTTAAAGTGGCTTCTTTGAACGAAGAGCAAAATTTATCTCTCAACTCAAATATACGCATTTTAGTACTAGTAAACTCTTCGCCTTTGAGCAAAGGTGCTACTCTCAAAAGCATTGGAACTATACGAAAGGCTTCTTTATTAGGTACTTTGCTATCTAAAAGAGAACATAATTCTTCATGAAGATCGTTAATATTATCTTCATCAGCATGAAGAGAGATAAGTTTTGCTGAACCATAATGATAATTAACCCCCTTCAAAGCAGAATAATAATTTAGGGCGTTAAGATATTTACCGTCATTCTTGTAGATATCACCCAAGAAAGTGATAACACCTTGATTAGTGTGATTTTTATAATAGAAGAACTCAGTTAAACTTAGCAGCTCATCATTTAAGCCCGAACTAAGTTTAAACTTAAAATATTGCAATAAAAACTTATTTCCCTTTCGAGAATCAATCAGATTACAAATCGCCTTGTGGACAACATCTTTATTCGCTTTGTAAAATGAAGCATCTTTACTCCGCTCTATTATTGCCTTTTGAGCCTGTGCGGTGTTGAAATGTCTGCTGACAAGGACATTGTAAAATCCCATTGCAGAATCATGGTCATTATTTTCAAAAGATGTAGACATTGATTCAAAAATGGAATCAAGTTTTGAATTTGTATAATTAGTGGAACCATTACCGCTAGATGAACTTATTTTTCTAGCTTCATTAGAAACTTTATCAGTACCCTTTTTATCTAAGCCACAACCACTTAGCTCTGGGTATCTATCGAAAAAGTAGTTTTCAATTACATAATTCTTGACTTCAGCATTTTTAATATAATATTTAAAAAGATATTTCCCACCAAAACCAAGTCTTGTACAAAATGTAATTAATTTTATGTTAATTTTTGACGGTAACAAAGGTGATATAAGTTTAAAAGCAGCTCTTAACATAGCTCATTTATCTCATCGCTTTCTTCAAAGCAAACTTTTGTTTTCTTTCATGTCTAACTAAATCAGAAACAAATCGTTGCCCCTGAGTTTTATTTAGATTGCCTAATACACAACCCTGTGTCGTATGCTTGATAGTTGATACAAACTCATCACGCGTTAGATCTACGAATAAATCATTTTTAATTTCGTGTGTATCAATAGGATTATGTAAAGCTTTTTCTAAAGCAATAGAAAGCTCTTTGGGTTCGTTTACAACAACGCCTAGCCTTTCAGAGCATTTAAACTCTAAGCTATCCAGCCCTACTTTGTCATGCTGCATTGACTCTAAATCCAGATGATGACACAAAACTATCGGTTTATCACAATAAACCGCGTCAAATATCGCACCACTGTAATCAGAAATAACGACATCTGAGACTTGAATCAACTCACTTAATTCATAGTCATTTGCTACAATAACGTGACTATCAGAGAAGTCGTTGGTAACATCACTTAATGTTAACGTGTTGTGATGCAGTTTCAGTATTACATTATAATCATCCGCTTTACTTAAAATCTCATCGATATAATGAGGGTAAGATGATAAGTCCCCCCAAGTAGGGCAATACAAAATAGTTTTCTTTAAATTATCTAACTTTAGCGTCTCTTTAAGAGAACTACTCTCACCCACCGATAGTTTATCAAATTTTGGATGTCCAATATTAAACGTAGGGGCAAAATGTGATAGTTTTTCAGTAGAGTAATTACCATAAGAAAAAATTACACTGGCAAATGATCTCCACGTTCCGTAATTGTGATTTTCTTTTGCTAACCCATACTGAAGCATAGCAATCTTACTTTTTTCGATATACTCTATTTGAGGAAAAACTGTTTGACAAAAAATAACATCAAAAACTCCATCTAAGTGTTTAATCTTAGACTTATCAATAAATAGCTTTTTCATCTTCATATCAGCTAGTTGATCTACACTAAAAATAGAGTCATTAGCTAATCGTCTTTCAATAATCAATGTGATATCATCGAAAATATCGTAAAACTTGCTAAAATGTTTAAATTGAAATTTGTTCCAAATTAAGAAGGCCACTCTCATTGCGCGTTTTCCTCATGAATACCGATTTGAGTACTAGCATTAGCCTTAATATGATTTTTAATATCTGTAGAAGAAATATTTTCTGTTCTAGATAAATATACAACTTCGCAGTGCTCTTTTAGAAAGTCAAATTCACCCTCCCAATCATCACCTATAACAAAAATATCAATGTTATACTTTTTCACATCTTCAATTTTCTGTTCCCATGATGTCTCTGGAATGACTTGATTAACATGCTTTATTGCATTAACAATTTCCGCCCTATCTGGATATGGAATCGCTGTTACTTTTCCTTTATGTGTTAAATTAAATTCATCTGTAGACAATGCCACAATAAGGTTGTCCCCTAAAGATTTTGCTCTTTCTAAAAGTCTTAAATGACCAACATGAAACACATCGAACGTTCCATATGTAATTACATTTTTCATTAATATCACTCACAACAAAAATATTTATCATAAAAGTACTGCGCTGTTTTCTTTGCCTCAGACGTATATGATCTTGACCAGAAAACAGTCGCGTCAACTTTATTTTTAGATGGACTGCCATAGATTTTCGAGAAGCGCTCAGCACTTTTAGTGACGATTGAACCAGCAGCTACTATAGAACATGCACCAATATGTACATCTTTCAAAATCATTGCACCTTGGCCGATCCAAACGTGAGGCTCTATGTAGATAAAATCTTTAGGCTTATTAACTTGTTGCATAGTTTCTATACTCCAAATCGGATGAGCATCTGTATTTCTTACTGTAATACCATGTGAAAACATACAATCATCACCAACTATGATCGCTGATGATGAGTTGCCAGATCTTAGCCCACTTCGAAATGCAACAGCGCCAGAGGTTGTTACATGATTTCCTAGAACTATAAAATCATTTATGCACTCAGACTTTAAAATCGTCTGTTTTAGATGACAATTATCGCCAATATAAACTGTAGAGTTATCTTTATTTATATTTATAGAGAAGCTCCCTCTAACATTGCTTCCAATAAAAACTCGACAGTTACAGCTGTTATTAAATTCAATTTTAACCTTGTCTGGAATAACACTTTTAGAAAGTACTAAATTTCCTTTCTTATCATCAGCCATCTTATTAAAGTTATTTTCATTCAAGTCAAAATTATTAATAATATCTTTCGCTTTCTTTATTAAATAATCTCTTTTCACATCCCTGCCCACTCATTGCATTCAGAATAAATATAAGATTACGACTTCAATTCACAGTTTAAAGTAACATATTTAAATATTGTTAGGACAGCCGAGAAAATAATACATAACAATTTTAGGTACATTAACTTACTTAGTTACACCCAACCAATATGTTCTTTAACAATGCCAAGGCCAAGTAAACCAATCACCCATGCAAGAGATGTCGCAAAAAACACCGTAAATATAGAGCGCAACCTCTTAGGTTCCGTTGCTTCATCCGGCAGCAATGGTTCGACAAAAGTAGCCAGGTAGCGATGCTTTCTTGAAGCCTCAACCCTAGCCGCTTCTAAAGATGCCAACGCAGAAGTGTAGGCTTTCTCAGCAAAAGTTCTTTCAACCAACAATGGCTCATAGTCGGCAAAGACACCGCTTAAGGTCGATTGAGTATCAGGATCACCCGCAATTGCTTTTTTCTCGTTTTGAATTTGCATAGTCAACGCCATAACTTCTCGCTTTAGGTTTACAACGGCAGGTGCTTTCGCATCCATGTAACTGGTTAAAGCGTTTAGTTCTGCCTTTGTTTTCGCTAGCTGTACTTCTAACTCACCGATCAACATCATTTTCGCACTAGCTGATTGCGCCGGATCTAGGTCCTGCGCTGAAACTCTGAAATCATGCATAAGTGCTCGTGCGTTAGTTACCCTTTTCTCTGCTCTTTGAACTTCAGCTTCAGCGAAAGTTAAGTCATCATTTCTTGCTCTTTCTGATAGATTGTTTACCAGAATCTCACTTTGATGAAGGATCTCTTCTGACAGTTTTTTCGCATCATCGGGAGAAAATGCTCTGACTTTTAAAGTAATGATAGTTGTGGTTGGATCATAGGAAGCGGTAACAAGCTTATTCCAGTACGTTAACAGATCAACTTGAGTAGTTTGAGTCCCTAAAGCAGAGATCCAATCCGCATCAGGATGATTAAATATGTCTTTAACAGCGAGTCGTTTACTAATTGCTTTTACCATATCAAGTGAATGTATATAGTCCTGTACAATATAAGAATCTGTAACAGCACCTCCTTGTGAAGGGATACCAGCTATTCCACTCAGAAGATCGAGTTGTTGCATTTCGTTGCCTTTTACAGAAAATCTTGTTTCTACCACAAATTTTCCAGATGCAATAAACGCATAGTAAATGACTGCTAATAATGTAGGTAAAATAACAAACAAAATATAACTTTTCTGCTTGCTATTTCTATTTTTCCAAAATTTATTAAGGAATATTTTATGTTTTTTATTTAAGTTCATTTCGATAACGTTAAGTATTTATCTATTGCTTGATTAATATCTTCATAAAATGATAATTTCCCTTCCGTCAATACCAACCCCATATCACAATGTTCTTTCAAAGTTGGCATATTGTGAGAAACCATAATTATGCTAGATTTTTTGCTACGCTCTTTAAAAGCATCCCGGCATTTTTTTTGGAACTTTCTATCGCCAACTCCAGTGATCTCATCAACCAAATAGCAATCAAAGTCAATAGCCATAGACAAACCAAACGCCAACCTTGCTTTCATACCTGAACTGTAGCTTTTAACTGGCATATTCAGATAATCGCCTAATTCAGAAAAACATCTTACAAAGTTAGTAACTTGATTGATGTCCGCCCCGTAAATTCGGCTAACAAAACGTAAGTTTTCTGCCCCCGTTAAAGAGCCATTAAACCCACCAGAAAAACCTAATGGCCAGGACATCTTTACATTTCGTTTAATCACTCCGTTCGTTGGATGCTCAGAACCCGCAATCATACGCAACAAAGTGGATTTACCCGCACCGTTAACTCCTAGCAGCCCGATGTTACGACCTTTGGGAAAACTAACAGAGCACGGTTTCAACACGTGTTTTTTCCCATTAGGTGTTTTGTAAACTTTAGATACATTAATTAGTTCTATCATAAGTTACGAGCCTGGCGCCGAGTATATTGGGTTAGTGACAATCCTAGAAAAACAGAAATTGCTGAGCAAAACAGTGCATAAGAGTGATTAATATACATGTTTTGATATGTGGAAAAAAAACCGCTCCTAATCCATTCCACATATTGAAATATCGGGTTCCATTGCAAGTAATCTCTGGCCTGGTGGGGCAAACTAGCAGACGTAAAAAATATTCCAGACAAGAAGTAAAGAGGTCGGTTACTGGCTCTGAAAATTTTATCCCAACCATCAAAATACATTCTAACGGCAGAGTTTATCATTCCAACCCCCATAGCGAAAAGCATTAACAAACCAATACCAACTAACACATTGTTAAGATCATATATCACAGCACTTCTACCAACAGCCTGTAAGGCAGATATAATAATGATAAAGACCACGATCATGGTGATTGACTCTAACAATGCACGACTAAACAGTACATCAAATGGAGTAACATGCGGGTAAGATAATAACGCTTGGTTAGCCCCCAGCGCACCAGACATCCGATTTCCCAAGTTACTATATATTAACCATGGCACAATTCCTGTCGTAAAAAATACCGCTAAGTCCCCACCTAGGGGAGAGCGTCGTTCAAGCATGGTAAAAATGGTTACTAATAGCAAAATCTGAATAATAGGTTCAAGTAATGCCCATAAATAACCTATTTTGCTTTTACCATATTTACCAAGTGCTTCACGTAAAGTAAGAGCATATATTACACGCCCTTGAACCCTCAAAGCTTGGCGTAAATCTTTCATTTACATGTTAAAGATCTGAATTAATCCAACTACCTTACTTTCATCGTCTAAAACGACCAAAGATGAGATAGAGTGTTGACGCATCTTTTCTTCTGCATCCGCCAGCATTTCAGTGTCATAACATGTTTTTGGTTCTCGGCTCATTACATCCCCAGCTTTTAATATATTAAACTCAGCCTCTTTTGCTAATGCTCTACGCAAATCACCGTCAGTAATAATGCCTTTTAACTGATCATTCTCAATAACAATCGCGACTCCTTTTCGGCTCTCGTTCATTTTAATGATGACTGACGGCATAAAATCGCTAACATCAACTAACGGTAAATTGTCTGTTCCCATTTCATCTTGAACTCGAGTCAGCAAACGTCGACCCAAAGAACCACCAGGGTGAAAGCGAGCAAAGTCATTTGGCATAAACTGGCGCATTTTCATCAACGCAACGGCCAACGCATCACCTAAGGCAATAGTAAGAGTTGTTGAAGTGGTTGGTGCCAAATTGTTAGGGCAAGATTCTTGGATCTGCGCTAGTAGCAATGTGGCATCTGAGTTGCAGCTCATCGTAGAATCAAGTCTTCCGGTAATAGAGATGATCTTATTGCCAAATGACTTCAACGAAGGAATCAATTGCAATACTTCATCCGTTTCGCCACTGTTAGAAATTAGAACAATTACATCCTCTTTAGTGATCATCCCTAAATCACCATGAAATGCTTCGCTTGGATGTAAGAAGAAACTTGGCGTGCCCGTCGACGCTAATGTGGCAGAAATTTTCTTACCTACGTGACCAGATTTACCCATTCCACATACAATGACATGACCTTGGCAGTTAATAATATAAGAAATAGCCTTTTGGTATTGCTCAAAATCAATACTATTAGCCATCTCATTCAATGCATTTGCCTGGTGCTTAAACGTGTCAACAATCGACTCCAACACCGGCTTTTGCTCACCCGAAATGGAATAGTAGTCATTGATATCAAGTGTTTTCATGAGTGTGCTCTCTCCAACTAACAGTGTACATACCGTCTTTAAGTTAAAATCTGCTCTAATTTGTGCTCAAGGTGCTTAGAGCAAAACGAATAGCCAGCTCCCTGTACCAAGTATTCGTTATGCAAATAATGGACAAACCTTTGTCTGGTCACGGAGTCGACCTCTGCCTTTGCTTGCACCATCACTTGGGATGGATGGTTAGAATCGAATTCTACGGCCACCCCTTTATAAGCATAAATTGACTCGCCCATCAATATTAATGGAGTCACGGTCTTTAAAACTTCAATGCTTGAACTAGAGTTGATAGTAAATACAATTTCAGCAGAACTTGCCAGCTCTGCTATTTTCCCATCAACATAATAGGTATTGTCATCAAGTTGATACTCTTTATCGTCCAAGGGATGACGCTTAACTGCTAACTTCACTTTTGCCAACTTGGCCAAATCTGCGACCAAGTTGAT
The DNA here is from genome assembly GCF_033338675.1 of Vibrio sp. Vb1574. Lineage (NCBI taxonomy): Bacteria > Pseudomonadati > Pseudomonadota > Gammaproteobacteria > Vibrionales > Vibrionaceae > Vibrio > Vibrio sp. Vb1574. Next base: position 50,717 of record NZ_JAWOTC010000014.1, on the reverse strand, counting down.
AACCTCCTGATTAGACTTGAAAGGACTATGCAGTAGAAACTGTGAGTCATTTTCCAACTGGAGTAGTAGTAGAATGGAACCATGAGAACTTAATGAAGGTACTAATGTTCCCTTTTTTCTCTTAATCAGTTTGTTCGCAATACGTTTGAAATACTTTTTCAAACTATAGCTATTATGCATATAGCGGATAACTGTTCGGTTCTTATTTATACGCTCAAAAGCAAAACCCAATAAAAAAATAAAGAAAAAAAGCATCGACTTTATTGAGTCATGAGTATCTTTTGGTATAAAACTCCCCTGCTCTTTTGGGGTGTGTTGAACATCATTATTAAATATTTTAAAATCTATCTTGCTGTTGGCATTAACACCTTGGGGATCGATAACAGTTGTAAATGGTCGAATAAGCCCCTGCTCTGTAACCAAATAATTTATATCCAACTCCCTGCATACATCAATTGCCACAGCGTGATACCACCTTGCATCATTATGCAGTAAAACGAGACTGATATCTTTTTCTATAACAAAACATTTAAGCGCCACGTAAAACCTAGCCATATAGTTCAACTCCTCATTACTGAGAGTCCGGCCTTCTACTTTTTGAACATAAGCATGATGGTATGTTCGAAGTAAAGATATTTTTTCTTGGTAAGGCTGCGCTTGCTCCTTACTCACTGCTGCGATCATATTAACTGCTAGAAACTGCTTGAAAGTAGGTAGATAGATTTTTTTTGATAAACAGGAAGTAACTGCATACCTTTTCTTTCCCAATATCCCCGCTATTTTCTCGTGTAGTGGCGAGTACATTGGATCTAGCGATAACACTATATGATCAGTTTTCATAGGTTAGTTTATCGCTACATTTGCTGCTACAGCAATTTGGTAAATGATTTGCGTAATATCTTTAACTGCCTGCATTGTTTTAGTGTCAACTTTAGGTAAAACTAAGATTTGATCACCTTTTTGTATGGGTTTCCCACTATCAAATTCAACCAGGCCGTTTGCTCGCACAACTGCTATACGCTGATCCTCGGCCCTATCAGTGAAACCACCGGCCCACGCAATGTAGTCGTCGATAGTGGCATTAGGGTTATAAACGAGCGCTTGTGGCATCAAAACCTCACCCCCCACTTGAATTAGATCTGTTTTGTTTGGAATGACAATTTGGTCACCTTGTTCTAATAATATATTAGCTACAAGACCATGTTCAGAAACGATGACTTTCCCTAGCGGCTGAACTTTACGAGCTCGCTCAGTAAACTGAAGTACCATTTCTGCTTCTTTTGCTCTGATTACAGCTTCTCCATCTGAAGACGCTGGTGCAGTAAAAATACTTCTTTCTAGCCGATTAAGAGACTCATCAATCATTTCTTTTTGCTTTTTCGCAACGCTATCTCTCAATATATAAATAGATTGGTAATCTGTAAGCATTGGATCAATGGGAATATTATTCAGCAAATCATGTAACTTAGTGCCTTTTGTAACAGCAAAGTAAGATGGTCCTAAGTAGCTACCAGAAACCTGAACATCTATGACTTGAGCGTGTAAATCATCATTGAAGATAACTTTATCCCCGTCTCGTAATTCAAACCTCAGGAAATCTTGGTAAGTCATATAACGTGAGAATGGTCCATCTATTCGATTCCCAACAACTCCAACATGCGAAACTTTTGCGAGCGGCTTTGCATAAGCCGCTAACTTTTCTCCTAATTCACTAGAATTTTCCAGTTCAAAGCGAAAGGGATTGCGAGCCCCTCCGGATACTGTGATAGCAGCTTTCTGTGGTGTAACCAAGATAACATCACCATCTTTAAAGCTAACTTTTGGCATAACTCCAGATTGCATAAAATCATAGAGATCAACATTGATTATGATTTTACCATTTCGTAGAACTTGAATTTCTCGATAACTGCCACGTTCAGAGTCAATACCGCCAGCACGTTTAAGAAAATAAAGTATTGAATCAGAGGCCATCCCAGCGTATTGCCCTGGTCTAATGACTGGCCCACTTAGAAAAACACTAACTGGCGTCGCAGTAAGTAAATTCACATACACGTTTACGTTAGTGGTATAAACGTGTTTAATTTTTTTTGTCACAAGCTCGTTGATTTGGCTAGCTTTTGTTCCAAGGACATGAATCGGGCCAACTTCTGGTATAAAGATATTTCCTTGATTGTCCACCGTAGCAACATTAGAGTAATTTACAGCTCCCCACAGCCAGATGTTAATCTTATCCCCAGCCGCAACGAGATAATTATCATTCAAACCATCAGCTCTTTCAGTCTCATAACCACCAGCAAAAATATTTGCTGCATAAGGAGGTGGTAGTTCTTCTCCAGAGGAAGGGAGTAATTGTCTAACATCCACCTCACCTGGCAAAAGAAGATTATTTCTGTTCTCTTTATTAAATGAACCAGCAGAGAGTTTCTCGTTGGGTGGCGTCTGAGATTGGTTTAAAGTTCCAGAGGAAGAAAACGTAGGATTAGCTGCATTGAGGTTTAAATTGTTACTATCAAGCGCGAAAGCTGAATTGATACAAGCAAAGCTTGTAATTGCAACTAGCCATTGAGGTGCTTTATTTGTCATCTTCATCATTTTTAAAGCTTTTTCTCTAGTTTATCTTTAACAAGCCCATTGACCCAATACCAAGTATTTGGGGTATTGTTTTTATCTGACTTTATCGAGCACACTACATTAGAAGTGGAGTCAATGTTCACTTCTCGACAGTATAGGCCCAGTGCAGAGAAATAAATCGGCCCAACAGCAACATGATAATTTGGATGCGATATAGACACCAGTTCAGGTCTGTTCAAATATCCCCAATACTGTTCTGGAACTTCCTCCATCATTTCTATCGAAGATGACTCTTGCGTAACAAGTGGAAGATCTGCCTTAACGTGGCGAGGTTTACTCGCACATGCACTCAGCACTGTAATGGACACTAGAGAAATGAAGAGATGTTTATGTCTGAAAAATAGATGTTTTGTCATTTTTACGCACGCTACCGCCCTATGGTTAAACACGTTATCCATAACACGTATGTATTTTGGCAAATAAGATGCTTTGAGCACTCGGTGTACTCTGGACTTGCTCATCAGCTTCTCCCACAGTGAATGCCCCCTTTGAAGTGCGTACTAGGGTACAAGATAACTCTCCTTTGAGGCAAGTCCACACCCGCGGAAGAGTATACTCAATGGAGCATATTCGCAATTTTCCAATTAATTAGCTGCACGCAATTGTTTGGTAAAAAAACCAACTGTTTCATAAATACAACAAAAAAACCTTTTATAAGAAACTATTTACAGTCTGCCCAACTTTTAACTAGAATATGAATTGGAACTCTAAATAGAGTTTCAAACATCGATGTTTTAAAACTAGTTAACACAAGGATTAATAATGAAGAATACAGCTCTAGCTATTCTTATGGCTCTAAGCGCATCAACTGTATTTGCAGCAGAAGAAGCAGGTTCAGCAGGCGCAGCGTCTGCATCTGCAACAGGTACAACAGCCGTAGCAGTAGGTGCAGCTGCAGCAGTAACTGTAGTGGCAGTTGCAGCGTCAGATAGCGATTCAACATCTACTTCAACATCTACTTCTACTTCTACTTCTACTAACTAATTTCGTTTTGTAGATAGAAGATAATCGCCCTGAATGACTCAGGGCGATTTTATTTGTAAGAGGGAATAATGAATATCTTCCGAACGTCTAAATGGATACGCCCACTTCTCACTCTTCCGCTATTCGCCTTACTCTTTGGTTGTACACAAAAGTTCAATGATGTTTCAGCAACCGTTCAAGAAGCGTACGGTAACTACATCGATGTAGAGATGACCCCTGAAGAAATAAATGCCGTTCCTTATGCCAGTGCCTATTTAAAACTTGGGAATCAAAAACAGGTATTTGTTGTTTTAGCTTTTGCAGAGCGAAATCCTCTCAATGGAAAAATACAACTGAAATGGGTAAGTGCTGACAAAGCTATGATCGTTACGGAGAATGGGCATATAGTCAAAACGATAGGTCTACAGAATGGGGACTTAGCGGGTATTTATGGTGATGTGCCAGATTTTTCTTCTGATTCAGCCTCTGTCAACTTTGCACTCTCATACGACTGGGCAACACAATACCGTTATGGTTTTCCAGCAAATGTAACGCGTTCTTACTCAGGCCAAAAAACGTTAACAACCCCTATATCCAACACGATGACCGACGTATATAAAGAAGTTGTTGAGTTTAGCAGCCTTTCTCAATCAGTCGAAAACTACTATTGGGTAAACGAGCAAGGTCAGGTTATCAAAACCTTACAATACTTAGGACCAAATATGATTCCGGTTGAGTTAACCATTTTGAAGGGATATAGCAAATCATGAGCAAGCAACTACTAACATTACTCGGTTTGGTCATGCCGCTTTTGAGTATGCCTAGCTTCGCTCAAACAGAAATCTCTGCTATGCAACCATTAAATGTTGAATTGCTAGGAGTAGGCAAACAGCTACAATTCCAAGAGCCGACTCGTTTAGAAAGCCTGTTAGCACTTGCTAAGGAGCAAAGCGTGTCTCTGCAATACTCTCTTGGTACCACTTTGTTTGACAAATCGGAACGCGCCGAAAAAAACTCTACCGCTTTAAAGAGCACAGTACTCAATCAAATGATTCAACATAATTTGGTTGCACATCCATTCTATAAATTCATTCAGAAGCAAAGCTTTGCACCACGCTTACTGTCTGCGATCGATGTTGATAAAATTCGACTAAATAAATTCGACAACCCACTGTTGCGCGGCAATCTCCTGCTCGCAAGCCCTCTGCGCGAAGAAAAAGTGTATTTCTTGGGAAACTTGAATAGCGTGTATTCTATTAAAGGGCAAGCAGGCATCCCTTTGCAGAAGCAAATAGAGAATTTGAAAAGTAACATTGGTGCATTATCAACACCACCAGTGTTGATCTACCCAGATGGTCACGTAGTTAAGCCACATCACGGAGCTTGGTTAACAACACAATATTACCTACCACCTCTGACCTTGGTATATGTACCGTTTGGTGATCTTGAACGGTCTGACATGGATCAAGATATAATCCGCCTACTCACTCAATTGATACCAAATGCTACAAAGAGACCGTAATGATACCAATTAGAAAAAGCTTAACCCTTTCTTTAATGGGCCCAGCATTGGTTTGGGCTCAAGAAGTACCCTTTGAGGCTCCCTCGTTACAGCCTTCTCAATCTGATTTTGGTGGTGTTGGCTTGATGCAGATGCCAACAGGACGTATGGCTCCTGAAGGGGAATTCAACTTTTCTGTTACCGGTAGTGATGAGTACCTTTTTTACAACGTTACTCTGCAACTAATGCCTTGGTTAGAAACAACCATTCGTTATACTTCGGTGCGAGATTTGCTTTATAGTAAGGATCCTAGTTTCTCGGGAGACACAAACTATACCGATAAAGGTATTGACTTTAAAATTCGATTGCTAAAAGAATCTCAGTATATTCCTGAGCTATCACTGGGTGTTCGAGACTTTGCTGGTACCGGCTTATTCGATGGAGAATACATCGCAGCTACGAAGCGGTATTCCAACTCTGAGCTAGGGACCTTTGATTTTACTTTTGGTATTGGTTGGGGGTCGCTAGGCACTCGTGACAACATCTATAACCCGACTTGTAAATTGTCAGATCGATTTTGTGAACGCCCCTCTGACTATTTAGATACAGGTGGCACAACTAACTTTGATAGAGCATTTAAAGGACCAACTGCATTGTTTGGTGGTGTTGAATATCAAACCTTACATGCACCATTACGCTTTAAACTCGAATACGATAGCAATGATTACAGCGAAGACTTCCCTGTGGTAAAAGGTGGCGTGGACATGACACCACATACTCCTTGGAACGTTGGTATGCTATACCGTGTAGGAATGGCCGATTTTCGTTTAAATTATGAACGCGGAGACACTTTGGTCGCAGGTTTAACGCTCAACACTAACTTCAATGACATGCCATCATTCTGGCGAGATGAGCCTACGCCAGAACTCGAAGATAACCAACCAGAAGAACTATCTGATGTTGACTGGGAACGTGTAACGGAAGATTTAGACAAAATTGCGGGTTACCAAAACACGCGCATTTATGTTGATGACAACACCGTAACTGTCATTGGTGAACAGAAGAAATATCGTGACCGTACAGAGGCACACGAAAAAGCAGCGGCTGTACTTCATAATGAAATGCCTGAAGACATTGATACCTATGCGATCAATGAACGTAGCCGAGGCTTGGTCGGCGAACAAACGATTATTTCCAAAGAAAAGTACCGCGACTTTGCCCAAGTTAATTACATCAACCCCAAAATAGAAGATGCAACCGCAAAGGCTAGCAATAAGCCAAATGGAGAATCTGTCTATGATGGTTTTAAGCGTTTTGATTGGGGCTTTGCACCGAAGCTTGTTCAAACTCTAGGTAACGCTGAAGATTTCTATCTCTTTAGTGTAGGGCTAAGCGGGAATGCCTCATACTGGCTGACGGACAACCTTGAAATTGGCGGTTCGTTATACTGGGATTGGTATAACAACTACGATAAGTTTAATTATGTCACTCCACCCGATGGTACTACCGTTCCTCGGGTTCGCACCATGTTCCGTGCTTACCAAAATGAACACGCTGTGACCATGTCAAACCTACAGTTGACTTGGTTCCAAGAGTATTCCGATACCATGGATCAACAATTCTACGCGGGTTATCTGGAGAGCATGTTTGCTGGAGTCGGTACCGAGTTTCTTTACCGTCCACAAGGAGCTAACTGGGCGATTGGCGCTGACGTCAACGTAATTTCTCAACGTGATCCACAAAGTTACTTCGGTGTTTACGATGAGAAATGGCAAAACGTGCCAGAATATGGACGTCCGTTCCAAGTTATTGATAAAGGCTTCACTGGTTTTGTATCTGGTTACTACTACCCTCAATGGGAATTCCTACAAGATTTGATGATCCAAGTCGATATTGGTCAGTTCCTAGCTGGTGATGTTGGTACACAAATCAACGTTTCTAAGCAGTTCAAGAGTGGCGTAATTGCTGGTGCCTTTGCGTCATTTACAGACTTGTCTGCGGATGAATTTGGTGAAGGTAGCTTTACCAAAGGTTTCTACTTGTCGATTCCATTTGACATCATGACCGTTAAGCCAAGCAACAATCGTGCGAACTTTAGTTGGCAGCCTCTTACTCGTGACGGAGGACAGAAACTCGGACGTAAATACAGCTTGATTGAGTTGACCGATGAGCGAAATCCTTGGTATCAAAGGCCTAACCGTTCGGGTGTGGAATAATAAAGTAATCAAGGGAGCTGCGGCTCCCTTTTTTATATAGAGTCATAGAAGACTCAAACCTATCTTCCTGCTTCCAATAGCGCTACTTTTCGTTTCTTGCTAGAATTCCTGAGAAAATTTTAATCTATGGTGGAAGTTCTATGATCATCGTAACTGGTGGCGCTGGCATGATCGGCAGCAACATTGTTAAAGCACTAAACGAAGCTGGCATTAACGATATCCTGGTTGTCGACAACCTAAAAAATGGCAAAAAGTTTAAGAACTTAGTTGATCTGGACATCACAGATTACATGGATCGTGACGACTTTCTGACCCAAATTATGGCGGGCGATGATTTTGGTCCGATTGAGGCAATTTTCCACGAAGGTGCTTGCTCTGCAACGACTGAGTGGGATGGTAAGTACATGATGCTAAACAACTACGAGTACTCTAAAGAGCTGCTTCATTACTGTTTAGATCGCGAGATTCCATTCCTATACGCTTCTTCAGCAGCCACTTACGGCGATACCGATACTTTCGTTGAAGAACGCGAATACGAAGGCGCACTGAATGTATACGGTTACTCGAAACAGCAGTTTGATAACTACGTTCGTCGCCTATGGCAAGACGCTGAAGAACATGGTGAGACCCTTTCTCAAATCACCGGCTTCCGCTACTTCAACGTATATGGCCCACGTGAAGACCACAAAGGTAGCATGGCATCAGTTGCGTTCCACCTAAACAACCAACTTAACTCAGGTGAAAATCCTAAATTGTTTGCGGGCAGCGAATCATTCAAACGCGACTTCGTTTACGTTGGTGATGTATGTAAAGTAAACCTGTGGTTCTTAGAAAACGGCGTATCAGGCATTTTTAACTGTGGTACTGGCCGTGCTGAATCTTTTGAAGAGGTAGCAAAAGCAGTTATCAAGCATCATGGCAAAGGCCAAATTGAAACCATCCCATTCCCTGAGCACCTAAAAGGCGCTTACCAAGAGTTCACACAAGCGGATCTGACCAAACTGCGCACCGCAGGTTGTGATGTTGAATTCAAGACAGTTGCAGAAGGCGTTGCCGAATACTTAACTATCCAAAACAGTTAAGCACCACAAGGTGGTAGAACCATAACCTGCCACCTTTACTCAAGTGCAATAGCCTGTATCATTCCTAACTATCTTTTTCTCATTTAAACCACTTCGCCCGTACACGAGTAGGTAACTAGACACGCCATGACCATAAAACGTGATGACTTCGACCCTAAAGCATATAACCCTGAGTTTAAGCGCCACTTTCTGTCGCCTAAGTACTGGGGCACGTGGTTAGGTGTTCTCTTATTTTTACCATTATCATTAATGCCTCTGGGTTTACAAAAGTGGTTAGCGAAAACCATAGCCAAAAAACTGTGTAAATCCCACAAAGGTCCAGCTCACCGAGCGAGGGTTAACTTTGAGCTGTGTTTTCCGGAAAAGTCGTTCCAAGAACGTGAAACTTTGATAGAAAAAACACTCTACACAGCAGCCATGTTCTTTTTTCGCTTCGGGTTACTAAGTTTACGCTCACCAAAATGGCTTCAGAACCGTTGCCAAATTCGCGGCCTAGACATTTTACGACAGCACATTGATAACAACGAAAATGTGATTTTAATGGTTCCCCACTCTTGGGCAATTGATGTGCCTGCTATCTTGCTCGCGTCAATGGGAATGCCAGTTTCTGCAATGGCGAAGAAACAAAAGAATGATGTTGCTGACTGGCTAATGCACAAGCAAAGAGTCCAATACGGTGGCCGTGTTTATGAACGCTCAGGTGGCATTAAGCCTTTCCTGAAATCCATTCGAGATGGCTATGTAGGGTATTACCTACCCGATCAAGATCACGGCCCAGAGCATAGTGTGTTTGTGGATTTTTTTGCAACACGTAAAGCAACGCTACCTGGTTTAGGCAAAATTGCGAAACTATCACGCTCAAAAGTACTACCTCTATTTGCGTCGATGAACACTGAAGATGGTACGTTTGATATTGAGATTTTACCAGCGTTTGAGCTGGATAAAGGCGAAGAGCAAGACGCTCGTACCTGTAATGAAGCCATTGAATATTTTGTCGGTGATAAACCCGAACAATATATGTGGGTACTACAGTTGCTGCACTCTCAAGAAGACGGCAATAACTATTACAATTTGTTTAAACCAAGATATAACAGCGACTGGAAAGTGCAGTGAAAGTATTTGTCGTAAGCTTGGCTCGATCGCTAGATCGCCGAGAACGTATTGAAGAAAAGTTAAAACAACAAGGCATTACGTTTGAATTTTTTGATGCAATAGATGGCTCTGTTGACCGTTTTCTTCATTCAGAAAAAAGTCGTCCTACCATTACTCTACGCCGCAAAGGGTATCAATTAAAAACCAGTGAAGTCGCCTGTTTTGCAAGCCATTACGAGTTGTGGGTTCGCTGTGTTGAGCTTAATGAACCGATCGTCATCTTAGAAGACAACGTCGACCCCGTCGAAGGGCTGAAGCAAGTACTCGAACATACCCTTCCATTGACTTCTAATTATGACTACATCAAGTTGTCTGCCACTCAGAAGCGTGTATTCACCCCAATCGTACCTATTGATGATAATCATATGCTAGGGGGATACTCAGCAGGCACTTGTGGTACCACCGCTTATATCGTCACACCTAAAGCAGCCTCAAAGTTTGTTATGCATGCTCAAGAGTTTATTGAACCAGTCGATGACTACATGGAAAAACCATGGAGACATGGTGTTCAAGTTTACAGCGTGTCTCCAGATCTCTTTACTAGAGCAGAGATTGCTTCGACGATTGGTGGTAAAAGAAAAGATAAATCCAAAATGACTCTTGCGAATAAAATATACGCTGAACTTTTTAGAACTTATGAGTCAATTTTGAAATTCCTATACTGGAAAAACAAAGCATGAAGATTTTAGTCATTGGCCCGGCATGGGTCGGCGATATGGTAATGTCGCAATCGTTATATATCGTATTAAAGCAACGCCATCCAGATAGCCAAATTGACGTTATCGCTCCAGGATGGTGTAAACCGATTCTTGATCGTATGCCAGAAATCCACCAAGCGATTGAAATGCCTATCGGTCATGGTGAGTTTAACTTATTAGGCCGCAGGGAAATTGGTAAATCATTACGTGAAAAGCAATATGACCACGCCTATATCTTGCCTAAATCAGCGAAATCAGCACTGATCCCATGGTTTGCCAACATTCCTCTTCGTACTGGCTGGAAAGGAGAAATGCGCTATGGTTTATTGAATGACTTACGCCCTAACATGAAGTCTTTTCAGTACATGGTAGAGCGCTATGTAGCGTTAGCTTATCCAAAAGCAGAAATGGTGGATTCTAACTCTCTTGGCGGGCTTGAAACTTTACCTCGCCCACGCCTTGCAATCAACGAAGCAGAGCAACAAGCCACGCTCAAAAAGTTCAACTTAACGCAAGACCAACCAATTATTGGACTGTGCCCAGGAGCAGAGTTTGGTCCTGCCAAAAAATGGCCCGAAACACACTACGCTGAAGTTGCGACGCAAATGGCTCGTTCTGGGCATCAAATCTGGTTGTTTGGTTCTCAAAAGGACTTAGAGACTTGTAACAATATTCGCGCACTTGTTCCGACGCAATTCCATGAGGACATTCACGTTCTAGCAGGCCAAACCAGCTTAATTGAAGCGGTCGACTTACTTGCTGCATGTAAGACTGTTGTCGCGAATGACTCAGGCTTAATGCATGTGGCAGCTGCGGTTGGTTGTAATGTTGTTGCCGTGTATGGCTCAACTTCACCGAAGTACACCCCCCCACTCGCAGAAAAAGTGGAGATTGTTCATACCGATATTGATTGTCGCCCTTGTTTCCAGCGTGAATGTCAATACAAACACCTTAAGTGTTTGACAGAACTTTCGCCTAAGCAAGTGCTAGATAGCATCCAAAAACTTGACGCCATTACGATAAGCTCATGTTAGTTCGTATTGTTTATACCATACTACTCGCTCTAGCGTCACCGCTGCTTTTATTTGGTTTGTACAAGAGCAAACCAAATAAGCCTAAGTTCGGCTCTCGCTGGAAAGAGCACTTTGGTATCACTCCCAAGCTAAAAAGCAACGACAAACCTATTTGGATACATGCCGTATCTGTTGGTGAAAGCATAGCAGCAACACCTTTAATTAAAGCCCTTAAGGAACAAAACCCCGAACAATCTATTCTAGTTACAACAACAACAAGTACCGGAGCTGAACAGATTGCTAAGTTGGGTGATTTAATTGAACACCGCTATATGCCAATTGACTTTGGGTTTGCTATCAAAGGTTTTCTTAAAGCAGTACAACCAAAACAAATGTTGATCATTGAGACTGAGCTGTGGCCAAACACGCTTCACCATGTTTACAAAGCGGGTATCCCTATAACAGTCGTGAATGCTCGCCTATCTGAAAAATCGTGTCAGAACTACGCCAAAATACAGCGGCTTTTTAACCAGCTTCATCCATGCCTAACTCAAGTACTCTGCCAAACGGATTCAGATGCAGAGCGCTTCGAACGCTTAGGCGTTGAGAAAAAGAAACTATCCGTTACTGGCTCGATTAAGTTCGATATTCAAATATCAGAGCAAGTGAAACAGCAAGGACAGCAGCTTCGAGCCCAGCTTGGAAAGGATCGTCCAATTTGGATTGCAGCTAGCACCCACAAAGGCGAGGACGAACAGGTATTAGATGCACATAGACAAGTTTTAAAATCTCATCCAAATGCATTACTTATTTTGGTTCCTCGCCATCCGGAACGATTTGATGATGTGTTTGCGCTTTGCCAAAATTCCGGCTTCAATAGCACCAGAAGAACCAATGCTGCAATAGTTAACGCCGATACACAGGTATACCTTGCTGATACTATGGGTGAAATGCTGATTCTCCTTGGTGCCAGTGATGTTTGCTTTATGGCTGGGAGTTTGCTTGGGGATAAAGTTGGTGGACATAATGTGCTTGAACCAGTCGCACTCAACGTTCCAGTGATATCAGGCCCTAGTTACTTCAACTTCAAAGCTATTGTAGAAGACATGATTGCTCTGAATATTATAGACATTACCGATAAAACTCAGCTAGCGAGTAAAGTACTAGAGCGCTTTCAACATAGTAACTCTCAGCAAATGAGTGATTTTATTCAAGGCTATTTAAACTCGACTCAAAAAACAATTGAAGCAATTAAATAATGTCACAGACCCATTCAGCCTACTTTGTCATTACCGTTTTTGTGATTGCAATAATTGCCCTTGTCACAAGGTATCAAAACAAACCTGAAAAGGTTTTTGGAGTAGTTTTGCTTGTTTTATATAGCAGCAGATCCGTATCGACAGAGCAACTCATTAGCAGTATTGCCAATCCTGGCGTACTTACGCTGGTACTACTTATCATCTGCTCGCTAGCTTTAGAAAAGACCTCACTACTTCGTAGAATCTCGCAATTAGTCATCAAACCTAGCTATAAATCTACCTGGGTTCGACTGTTCTCGATAACCACATTGTCTTCAGCATTTCTAAACAACACAGCGGTGGTCTCCACCATGATCGCCCCAATACGTGCCAATACCCTTCACCCAGCCAGCAAACTGCTACTTCCCCTATCTTTTGCTGCCATCCTTGGCGGAACACTAACGCTGATCGGCACTTCGACGAATTTAATCGTCAATAGTATGGTGCTCGATGCTGGGCTACCTAGTCTCTCCTTTTTTGATTTTTCACTTGTTGGCGGCATTGCTGTACTTGGGTGCGGGCTCACCCTGTTTTTACTTAGCCATTGGCTACCTAGCAACATTGAACGAGCAGATACTCAAGCTCAATATTTCATTGATGCTGAGGTAGAACCAAACTCCCCACTTATCGGTAAAACTATTCAGCGCAACGGGCTGAGAAATCTAAACTCTCTGTTTTTAGTCGAGATTCATCGCCAAGGAAGAACTATTTCACCAGTATCACCACATGAGTTAATAGAGGAAAATGATCGCCTATTATTCTGTGGAGAGATTAGAAAAGTAACTCAATTGAATCAATTCACGGGCTTATCACTCTTTGCTCATAAAGGCGAAAGGCTAAGTCATGATCTCAAAGAGGTCGTATTACGCCCTGAAAGTGCTTTAGTAAATAAGACCCTAAAACAAATTGGCTTTCGCGCTATGTTCAACGCTGCAGTGGTCGCGATCCGACGCGATGGTCACACGGTTTCCGGAAAGCTCGGTGAAGTTACCTTAAGAGCTGGCGACTATCTGGTACTCGCTGTAGGTGATGACTATCACCAGCGAAATAACATCGCTAAAAACTTTATACAGCTCCAAGCGCTAAAAGCCGATAGGCTACTCAAAGGACCGCAAGAAATTATCGCTGTTCTTGGCTTTTTTAGTGCTATCGCTCTTGCAGCTATGAAGATAGCTCCACTGCTGCACAACCTGATCTTGTTGCTTGGTGTTCTACTATTAACTGGAGCACTGAAAACGAATGAAATTATACGAAGGCTACCAGTCCAGATATGGCTAGTAATTTCATCTGCACTTTTGCTGTCTCAGGCATTAGATAATAGTACAGCAGTCGACCTCCTGCGGAGCGCAATGACAGAACAAGCTGAATTTATGAGCCCATTGTCAGGGCTTATCATGGTTTACTTGGTCACTTTATTGCTAACGGAGTTGGTCACCAACAATGCGGCGGCGGCCTTAGTCTTCCCCGTTGCTTATGCCCTTGCGACGAGTCTAGATGCAAATCTTCACAGCTATATTTTAGCTGTCGCGTTCGGCGCAAGTGCAAGCTTTATTAGCCCATATGGATACCAAACCAACTTAATGGTTTACAATGCAGGTCAGTACTGTATCAAGGATTATATAAAGATTGGGGTGCCGATGAGTATTACGTATAGCGGTTTAGTATTAACGGCTATCACAACTATCTATGGCGTTTAACTCCCTCATCAAATCAAAGAGAGACCGGAATGAAACTTTCTCCACAACGAATGACTCACCTTAAGCAGCTTGAGGCAGAATCTATCCATATTATGCGTGAGGTAGCTGCCGAGTTTGATAACCCAGTGATGCTTTACTCTGTTGGTAAAGACTCTTCAGTGATGCTACACCTTGCGCAGAAAGCCTTTGCGCCTGGCATTCCCCCGTTTCCCCTTATGCATGTTGATACCACATGGAAATTCAAAGAAATGATTGAGTTTCGTGACTACATGGCGAAAAAGCTTGGTATGAAGCTGATTGTGCACCAAAATCCAGAAGGGCTTGCGATGAACATCAGCCCATTTGTGCATGGCAGCTCAAAACATACTGATATCATGAAGACACAAGGCCTAAAACAAGCCTTAGATAATCATGGCTTTGATGCTGCTTTTGGTGGTGCTCGTCGTGACGAAGAAAAGTCTCGCGCGAAAGAGCGTGTTTACTCTTTCCGTGATGAACATCACCGCTGGGATCCTAAAAATCAACGCCCTGAGCTTTGGAATATCTACAACGGCAAAGTAAACCAAGGCGAGAGCATTCGCGTATTCCCTCTTTCTAACTGGACTGAGCTGGATATCTGGCAATATATCTACCTAGAGAGCATCGAGATTCCAAGCCTGTACTTTGCAAAAGAGCGTCCCGTCGTTGAGCGTGACGGTATGTTGATCATGAAAGATGATGATCGCATGGAGCTTCGTGAAGGGGAGACGGTAGAACAACGCATGGTTCGCTTCCGTACACTAGGCTGCTACCCATTAACGGGAGCGGTTGAATCTCAAGCAACAACGCTACCAGAGATCATTCAAGAGATGCTGCTTACAACCACTTCTGAGCGCCAAGGCCGTGCCATTGACCACGATAGCTCTGGCTCCATGGAGAAAAAGAAACGTGAGGGTTACTTCTAACTATGACCTCGCCGTATCAAAAGAAGCACAATGAGTCTGTGAGTGACGATGTGGTTTGGCATAACACCAGCGTAACTCATGAAGATCGTGTTGCGCTTAAGCAGCAAAAGCCTGTTGTACTTTGGTTTACCGGACTTAGTGGCTCAGGAAAATCGACCGTCGCTAACGCGGTAGAAAGCAAGCTATTAGCGTTAGGTAAACATAGTTACCTTCTTGATGGTGACAATGTGCGCCACGGTCTAAACAAAGATCTTGGCTTTAGTGATCTAGACCGTATTGAGAACATTCGCCGCATTGGCGAGGTGGCTAAACTATTTGTCGATGCCGGGAACATTGTTCTGACCGCGTTTATTTCGCCATTTATCTCAGATAGAAAGCAAGTGCGCCAGTTAATGCAGCAAGGCGAGTTTTTAGAGGTGTTTGTTGATACTCCACTCGCAATCTGCGAGCAAAGAGATCCTAAAGGCCTGTATAAAAAGGCACGCGCAGGTGAGATTAAACACTTCACTGGCATCGACTCTGAGTACCAAGCGCCTATATCTCCAGAAATTCACATCAAGACAGCTGAGCTGTCTGTCGAAGCGTGTGCCGACCAAGTGATTCAAGCGCTCACTGAAAAAGAATACATTTAAAAGGAAGTCATTATGTCTCATAGCTCTGAGCTTATCGCTAAAGACATTGAAGCGTACCTAAACGTACATGAAAACAAAGACCTACTTCGTTTCTTAACTTGTGGTAACGTTGATGACGGCAAATCTACACTGATTGGTCGCCTACTATACGACAGCAAGCTGATTTATGAAGATCAAATGGCTGCGATCGAAAAAGATTCTCAAAAGTTCAATACGACAGATGAAGCGTTCGACTTAGCACTACTAGTCGACGGTCTACAGTCCGAGCGTGAACAAGGCATCACGATTGATGTTGCCTACCGCTACTTCTCAACCGACAAGCGTAAATTCATCATCGCCGACACTCCAGGACATGAACAGTACACTCGTAATATGGTTACGGGTGCTTCTACCTGTGATCTTGCGATTGTAATGGTTGATGCTCGCCACGGTATCCAGACGCAAACACGTCGTCATAGCTATATCTGTAGTCTACTTGGAATTCAGCACGTTATCGTTGCCGTTAACAAAATGGATCTGATGGACTACAGCCAAGAGGTGTATCAGAAAATCAAAGCCGATTACCGAGATATGGCAAAGAACTTCAACATCAAGGATATCCGCTTTGTGCCAATCTCTGCTCTAAAAGGCGACAATGTTGTCACTCCAAGTGAGAACATGGATTGGTACCCTGGCGCTACATTAATGAAGCTGCTTGAAACAGTTAAGATTAACCAAGACATCAACACTGAAGTCATGCGCTTCCCAGTGCAATATGTCAATCGCCCAAACCTAAACTTCCGTGGTTTTTGTGGCACCCTTGCTTCAGGCATTGTACAGGTTGGTGATGAGGTTACTGCTCTTCCATCGAACAAAGTTTCTCGCATCAAATCTATCTTTACCTTCGATGGTGAGCTAAAAGAAGCAATGCCGGGTCAAGCCATCACCCTAACGCTTGAAGATGAAATCGATGTGTCACGCGGCGATATGCTTGTCCATTCCAACAACATTCCGGAGGTTGTAGACGCTTACCAAGCTCATATCGTTTGGATGGATGAATCCCCGATGCAAACGCATAAAGAATACCTATTCAAATTTGCGACTAAAACCTGTACAGGTAAGGTTTCTCAAATTGAGCATAAGGTTGATGTCAATACACTTAAGCAGCATGATCATAAAAATACGCGCCTTGAGTTAAACGAGATTGCACTCGCCTCAATAAAGCTTACCGATAAAGTTGCAATGGATGTTTATCAGCAGCTACCTCAAACTGGCGCTTTTATCATTATTGACCGCATTAGTAACGTGACTGTCGGCGCGGGTATGGTGTCATCGATACAATTAAACCATACTGAAGAACCAGCTCGTGTTTACTCAGAAGCAGAGAAAGAGCTCAATGCTTATGTATGTAAGCACTTCCCAGAGTGGGGCTGTGTAAAAATAAACTAAATAAATAGGTGAGCCATAAACATATCGCTCACCTATTTTATTGGGAAGGGTTAGAGAATATTAGATTTCTGATCCTCTCCTTTATCGCCTTCCTTTGAGATTTTCGCGCTCTCTGTTTATATTTTCTTATTCGATTGTTAAATGACTTTAAGTTCACTCCATCCAAGTCTTGTTTTAGTGACTCCAAACTATTGGCCATTGCTAACAAAAAGTCTCTCTGATTTTCGTGAGAGGACGAGGATATCCTTGTTGAAAAAGAATCTTTTTGATTAATTCTATATACAGACATTGGTTCAGGTAAGTAGACTCCGCCTCCCTTTACAGAAGACATAATCTGCATAAAATAGTCCCCACATGGCATTAATTTAATAGTGCTTGATGAAGCTAGGGATAAAGCAGACTTACGGATAAATAAAGATGCTGTTGGGCAGTAATCACCATCTCCTAGTATAACTTCATCAGTAGAAACGTAATGGGTTCCCTCAAAATGATTTGAGACTAGCTCTCTATTGCCTTCTGGGTCCTCTGAGTATGCTGGGTGAAAGCAAAGGTCTATATTTGGGTTCCCCTCTAAAGCATCAAATTGTTTCTGTAGCTTTGTATTATCTATCCAATAGTCATCACCTTCGCAAAAAGCTAAGTACTCTCCTTTAGCCTTTGGTGATAAGTGTGACAATGCTAGAGTTCGGATGCCTTTAGAGTAAAGATTTTCATCAGTATACATTCGAACTATGTTCGAATGCTTTTCACATATCTCATCAATAATTTCTCTACTATTGTCCGTAGAGAGATCATCATAAACAATAACTTCAAATTCGAAATCACAGAACTGGTTGAGAAAGCTATTAATTGTTTTTTCAATATATTTAGAGTGATTATAACAAACACAAAGAATTGAAACTTTAACAGACATATTATTACCGACCTACAAGTAGTGTTCCAACTTACTCTCTTTAACAAAATCCTCTATACGACTTACAATGTCTGCATCAAGGCTATTTTGCCAGCTTATGTCTTTATCCTTGTTTTTGAATACAGAGTAGGTAGTATCAACCTTCTTTTTTGATATAAGAAATGACTTAGTTTGTGAGGTAAGCTCTAGCCCTAGAAAATCGAATATATCTTCAACTTGTTCTAGAGGGTCTTCTAGTAGCGCACTATAGTGCACGAGTTTAAAGTTATCTGGATACAGCTGAGAAAGTTTTTCAAATAACTTTGTAGTCTCCACCCACTTAGACAGACCAAAATATTCTTCTTTTTTCTCTAAGTTTTTCTTGCCTGCATAGATCAACTCTTCTTCCAAAAGCCAGCCTAAATCGGATCTAAATTCTCGCTTTGCATTATACCAACTGCTAATTACAGCTCTCGGGTCTCTAACCAAGCCTAAAACCTTTACATCAGGGCACTTTTTGATCATATTCTCTATAATATGATGGTATCTAACTTCCTTATATACGATAGTACCCAAATGATTGTTCTTTTCGAATATAGGCTTACGACCTTCCTTTCGTTCAGCATCTTGACGAATAAAAGAAGAGTTGGTTTGTGCAATGTTATTAAAAAATGCATCGATATCATCTTTTTTAGAATTTTCATCTAGAAATGATTTAAACTCGTAGGAAAAAAGCGGCTGATATAGATAGTTAACATCAGGAGAGCTATTAATAATCTCACCTAACCAAGATGAACCGGATCTTGGCACAGAATGAATTGCAAATCTTTTCATATTAAATAATCCATCAACTGGGTCTTAGGTACATTAAAAATCATATCAAGTATTGAAAGTCCTGGCTCAAAATCACTTGTCTGAGTATGCGTATATGGTTTTAATGATACATTTAGGAATTCTAGAGTTAAGCCTTGAGATCGAAAGTTCGATTCACTGTATAAATCCCGCCCTCCAGGAGGATTGATATAAGTGTCACCAGCTAATTTAACACAAGTATCTATAACTCTATCTTGTCCTTTAAGATTTTTATTATTCAGACTCGATGAAATTATAATTTCAGTATCAATATCTAAATAAGATTTTATTTTTTCTATAGAGTTTAGAATGAAAAGAAATAGATTATCTTCTTCATCCAACAAAATATCACTAAAAATCTGATATCCTTCATCAAAATTTGGTGACTTTCGATAAGACTCTCTAATCTTATTTAATAGTTTAGTTCTTTCTTTCAAGAATGTTGGAGATATAAAACGCTCTCTAACATCAAGGTAATCAGAGTCTTTCTTAATAGGAATGGTAAAAGTCTCTACTTTCCCTGAAGCACTTAAGTAACGATTACGATTTATCCACCCTTTCTTGGTGTACTGAATATCATCATAAACAATAAATTTATCTACAGAAGCCAAGAGCTGCCAGTAGCCAATATATGGTAAAAAATAAGGCTGCATAATAGCAATTTTCATACTATAAGAACTCTCACATGGTTAATTTAATATCAATTCTATAACTTTACATACTGCTTCAACATCATTTGAAGACA
The DNA here is from genome assembly GCF_033338675.1 of Vibrio sp. Vb1574. Lineage (NCBI taxonomy): Bacteria > Pseudomonadati > Pseudomonadota > Gammaproteobacteria > Vibrionales > Vibrionaceae > Vibrio > Vibrio sp. Vb1574. Next base: position 30,973 of record NZ_JAWOTC010000014.1, on the reverse strand, counting down.
TACTGGCATGTAGCGGTAGACAAATAATTCCTTTTGATATCTGCTGACTTATAGGGCATCCAAAGCTCAGATTATCAGGGTAAGCAACATCTAAAGATGGTGTAAAATATCGTCGATGTTCAATATCATGCTCAGACAAAGCATCAAGTAGTCTTTCCTGCTTGTCTTTATCTCTAACGAAAATTGGCATGTAAGCACCGTTATACGACGCTTCGGGTAGCCAAAGAGGTAATTCAACATAAGGTTCTAAAAGCGTCCGGTACAAACTAAACAGGTTGGATCGATGCTCAATTACCTCTTCAATCTGATCAAGTAGTGTTAATCCTACTGCGCATTGGTACTCATTCAACTTTGCATTAATACCTGGCTCGCCTAATTGTCCATTCGCTTGAAGACCAAAGTTAATGAACTCTTTCGCACGTAAATAATCTTCATGCCGCTTGAATACAATTGCACCACCTTCGACTGTATGGAATATCTTAGTGGCATGAAAACTCAATGTACTAGCATCGCCAAAGTTTAAGAGAGACTCCTGACCAACCTTAACTCCAAATGCATGAGCAGCGTCGTATAGAACTTTGACCTTATATTGCTCTGCAATTTCTTTGAAACTCTCAACTTCACAAGGATTTCCATATACATGTGTTGCAACAACACCATCTACTTGAGAATTTGCTTCAAGAGCTGCTTTCAAAGCATCTGGAGATAAGTTATAAGATTTTGAATCGATATCGCAATAGCTCACATCAATACCTTGCCACATCAACGCTGATGAAGTTGCAACAAAGCTAAATGGTGTAGAGATCGCGGATTCAATTCCTAAAACTTTACATGCCACCTGAAGTGCCAGCGTACCATTAGAAACTAACAATAAGTTTTTAACACCCAAAAACGTTTCAAGTCGTCTAGTAAGCTTTTCATGCAATGGCCCAAAGTTAGTATACCAACCACTCTCATTTACTTGAGATAAATAGTTAGAAAGCTTAGTTAAGTCTGGGGCTAATGGGCTGTTAAGTTTAATTGTCATCTTCGCTCACAATGCTTGATAGGTAGATACCATAATTGTTCTTCTTAAGGGCATCAGCTGCCGCCATTAACTTCTGTTTGCTAATCCAACCATTGTTAAAGGCAATTTCTTCCAAACATGCAATCTTATAACCTTGTCGTTTCTCTATCGTCGAAACAAATTGAGCAGCTTCGAGCAAGCTTTCGTAAGTACCTGTGTCTAACCAGGCAAAACCACGCCCTAACATTTCAACATTGAGCTCGTTTGCTGTTAGGTACATTTGATTTAATGTGGTAATTTCCAGCTCACCTCGCTCTGATGGTTCGACTTGCTTAGCTCTACTCACGACTTGGTTGTCAAAGAAATACAGCCCCGTCACAGCATAGTGGCTCTTTGGCTTAGCTGGTTTTTCTTCAATAGAGATAGCTTTTCTGTCGGCGTCAAACTCAACCACACCAAATCGCTCAGGGTCTTTCACTTGGTAGCCAAACACCGTAGCCCCATTGCCACTCTCTGCCGTCTCAACCGCTTTCTTTAACTTTGGAGTGAACCCTTGCCCATAAAAGATGTTGTCACCCAGCACCAAACATACTGAGTCATCGCCAATGAATTCTTCACCAATGATGAAGGCTTGAGCTAAGCCGTCTGGGCTTGGTTGAATCGCGTATTGCAACTCAATGCCAAACTCTGAGCCATCACCCAATAGGCGCTGAAATCCTTCCTGGTCTTCTGGCGTGGTGATGATCAAGATTTCACGAATACCAGCTAGCATGAGTACCGACAACGGGTAGTAAATCATTGGTTTGTCATAAACCGGCAGTAACTGCTTAGAGACACCGCGTGTAATAGGGTAAAGGCGAGTGCCCGAGCCACCTGCTAAAATAATGCCTTTCATTATTCGCCCGCTCCTAATCGCTCTAAACTGTATGAACCATCAAGCACGCGTTGCCACCATTGCTGATTATTGAGGTACCATTCCACGGTTTTGCGAATACCGCTTTCAAACGTTTCTTCTGGCGTCCAGCCAAGCTCTTGAGCAATCTTGGTGGCATCAATTGCGTAACGCACATCATGACCTGGGCGATCTTTCACATACGTGATCAAAGATTCATAAGACTCAACACCTGCAGGTTTGTTTGGTCGCAGCTCTTCAAGCAAAGCACAAATGGTTTTCACCACTTCGATGTTGGCTTTTTCGTTATGGCCACCAATGTTGTAGGTTTCACCGACTTCACCTTTGTTGACCACTTTGTACAGCGCGCGAGCATGGTCTTCCACAAACAGCCAATCTCGGATCTGCATACCATCACCATACACAGGCAACGGCTTGCCATCGAGGGCATTTAAAATCATCAGAGGGATCAACTTCTCTGGGAAGTGGTACGGGCCATAGTTGTTGGAGCAATTAGTGATAAGTGTTGGTAAGCCATAAGTACGTTGCCAAGCGCGAACCAGGTGATCGCTCGAAGCTTTAGATGCAGAATATGGGCTGCTCGGCGCGTATGAGGTGGTTTCGGTGAACAAATCGTCCGTACCCTCTAAATCGCCATACACTTCATCCGTAGAAATATGATGAAAACGGAATGCCGATTGGCGCGCTTCATCTAAGCCCGACCAATATTGACGAGCCGCTTCAAGCAAATGGTAAGTGCCCATCACGTTGGTCTCAATAAAAGCAGCAGGACCATCAATAGAGCGATCGACATGAGACTCGGCGGCCAAATGCATCACCCTATCGGGTTGATGCTCTGAAAACACGCGATCTAGTTCAGCTCGGTCACAGATATCCACTTGCTCGAAGTGGTAACGTTCACTCTCTGAGACATCAACCAGTGATTCTAGATTCCCTGCGTAGGTCAGTTTATCTAAATTGATAACGGTATCTTGGGTGTCACGAATGATATGTCGGACAACGGCTGACCCAATGAAGCCAGCTCCACCGGTTACTAATATTTTCATTACAAATGTTACCTACGTTAATTTTTGTGCCATCAGATACACATGAATACTTTATGATTATTGTAGTTTATAGACTCACTCGAGCATCGTTAGACTCAAGAAGGCTTACTTAGAGCAATTAATATAAAATGATAAAAAACTCAATTAAGATTGAGAAGTATAACCGTCCTGAAAATGTTCAAAATCGGATTCTTGCCAAATAATCTGTCGCTTTAAACGCTCTTTATTAAATGAACGCAGAAGTCTATTTAGATTTTGATGCTTCCAGTCACCAGAAGTTTCAAAACGACACTTATCAAAATCGATAATCCATACCTTATCTTTGTCGTCGATCAAGATATTGTGGATATTCAAATCGGTATGGTTAACGCCAACCTGATGCATCTTGGCAATTTCTTGCCCTATTTTCTGATACATTTCTACCGATAAAGACTGTTCTTGCAAGATACTAACCATATCTCTGGCGTTTGGGATTCGCTCACTTAATAAATCAGCTTGATAGAAGAGTCCTGACTTTACGACTCTTGCTGCAATAGGACGAGGAACGTGCACCCCAGCCTCAATTAGCGCCAACAAAAGCTGAAACTCTTGCGCACAACGGGTGTTATCCCAGCCAGAGAACCAATAATGATCGTTAACTAACTTCCCAAACAAACCGCCACGACGGTAATGACGTAGTGCCGCTTGCATGTTCTCTAGTTGGATAAACCATGTCGTGCCTCGCCCCGTCGCACTGCCAACCACCTTGTCTAAGGACTGCCAGTATTCCGCATCAAATATCGGTTGGCTAGGGTCTGTAATGATCTCGTCATCAAACCAGATCACTTGGTTGTTGTTTTTATACTGTTGAGTCATGCGCTCACCCTCTAGCCTAAATACCGGCTGGCTAATATATACAACCAAGTAAATGCAGCAAACGCCAAAGCAACCATAACGGCAGCAGAGCCTATATCTTTAGCTCGCCCACTGAGTTCATGCCGTTCAATACCGATACGATCCACTACCGCCTCAATCGCTGAGTTTACAAGCTCTACAATCAAGACTAATACCACGACCCCGATCATTAAGATACGCTCAACCATGCCGACATCCACTAGCCAAGCCAAAATCACAGCAATACTCAACAGAGCCAACTCTTGTCGAATGGCAGCTTCATGCTTAAAAGCCGCTTTTAATCCTTGGATCGAATAACCCGTCGCTTTAACGATGCGCTTTAGTCCGGTGTTACCCGGCTTGCCAGATTCTTGCGATTGATGTGGTGTTGTCTTTGACATTGCAGAACACTTATCAGTACTTAGCTATATTCGAGCCGTGTATTTTACATTTATTGGGGATGTCTGCATAATTTACCTGCCTCTATTCATCGAATCAGACAATAATTATGTTCACTTCTGCCCCATCGTCACTATGCGTCTTGCGTTTGTCCGCTATCGGAGACGTTTGCAATACTATCGCCACCATTCAAGCTATTCAGAAACACTGGCCTTCGACCCAGATTACTTGGATAACGGGTAAACTTGAAGCCCAGTTATTAGCCGCCATCGATGGTGTAGAAGTGATTGTTTTTGATAAAAAAGCGGGACTTGATGGCTACAAATCACTTTGGCGACAGCTGAAAGGCAGAGAGTTTGATGCGCTATTGCATATGCAGTACGCGATTCGAGCAAGTGTCGCAACGTTGGGCATTAAAGCAAAATACAAACTTGGTTTCTCTTCTGATAGAAGCCAGGACTTTCAAACACTATTTACCAATGTCAAAGTGCCTTCCCCGCAATCTCTGCATGTCGCAGATGGCTTAATGGCCTTTGCCCATCAAATTGGGGTACCAAAGGCAGAACTAGACTGGGTACTTTCTTATTCAGACCACGACCAAGCTTGGGCAGAGTCTCATATTTCTCGTAGTAAACCTAACCTGCTGATTGTGCCTGGTGCGAGCAAAGCTTATAAAAACTGGAACGCGGAAGGTTATGTGGATGTGATTCATCACGCCAGAGTAAAAGGCTGGAACGTGATTCTGGCAGGCAGCCCTGCTCAGGTAGAATTGGATCTGGCAGAAGTCATTCAATCTCGCTTGGAAGAGCCGTGTCTAAATTTAGTTGGACAAAGTTCAATTCTACAAATGCTTGCGTTAATAGATAAGGTTGAAATAGTCATCGCCCCCGATACCGGACCAGCACACATGGCGAATGTCATGAAAACGCCAATCATCGGGCTCTATGCACACCATAATCCGCTGCGAGTGGGACCTTACCGCTACCTAAAATACGTTATCTCAGTGTATGAAGAAACGATCTTTGCGGAAACAGGTAAAAACAGTCACGAGTTAAGCTGGCGAACTCGCGCTAAAGATGAAACGGCAATGAACCGCATTACCAGCACTCAAGTAATGAGCATGTTCGATCAAGTCTTAGAAGATTTGTATCCTCAATACCAGTAAACTTACTGTCTTGATTTGTTAAGAAGGAAATGACCTTGTCCAAACCAACCTTAGCCGTTGCCTTAATTGTAAAAAATGAAGAGAAGCACTTACAAGCTTGTCTAGACACAGTAAAAGATTGGGTCGATGAGATTGTCCTTCTAGACTCGGGCAGCACCGATCGCACCGAAGAAATCGCCCGACAATACACAGATAAGTTTTACACCAATCTAGATTGGCCAGGTTTCGGTAAACAACGCCAACTTGCGCAGCAATACGTTACGGCAGACTACGTTTTATGGCTTGATGCAGACGAACAAGTCACTCCAGAGCTAAAAGAAAGTATCTTACACGCGGTATCAGCCAATAAGCCGAACGTTTTATACAAACTTAATCGACTAAGCTCAGCGTTTGGTAAGTTCATCTACCATTCTGGTTGGTCTCCAGACTGGATTGTGCGCTTATATCGCACCGAATATACGCAATATAATGATTCGCTCGTTCATGAAAAAGTTGATGAGAAAAACTATCAAACTGAAAAACTGGATGGTCGACTGCATCACTACACTTACGAGCACCTTCATCATTACATCAATAAAACCACTGGCTACCTCAAGGCCTGGACGGATGAACGTGAAGGTAAAAAGAAAGCGGGTTTAACGACCGCTATCGTTCACGCTCTTGCTAGCTTTTTGAAGATGTATGTTCTCAAACGAGGCTTCCTTGATGGCAAGCATGGCTTCATTCTAGCTTGGCTAAGCATGCACTCTACTTTTGTAAAATATATCGATCTCTACTTACGTGAACAGGCAAAAAAATCATGAAAACGACTTTAATTATCACCACTTACAACTGGAAAGAAGCATTAAAAGCGGTGTTAGAAAGCGTGAAACGTCAAACCGTTTTGCCTGACGAAGTCATTGTTGCAGATGATGGCTCTCGAGAAGACACCAAAGCAATGGTTGACCAAATGCGTGAAGGTTTTCCGGTTCCACTGATTCATAGTTGGCACGAGGATAATGGCTTTCAGCTTTCAATGAGCCGCAACCGTGCGATCGCCAAAGCATCAGGTGACTACCTCATCATGATTGATGGCGACATGGTGCTGTCCCAAACGTTTATTGAATCACATAAGCAAGTCGCAAAACCAAATTGGTTTGTGCAGGGTGGACGTGTGTTAACGGATGAAAGCTGCAGCAAGGCCATCATGGAAAACGGCTTAGTGCCTTCCATTTTCAGCAAAGGCATTCGCAATCGTAAAAACTGCATCACCAACGCCTTGCTATCGAAATGGTTCTCTTACGAGCGTAATAACGATAAAGCCACTCGCGGCTGCAACATGGCGTTTTGGCGACAAGATGTCATCGAGGTGAATGGCTTCAACCAAGATTTTGTTGGATGGGGACGCGAAGACAGCGAGTTTGTTCATCGCATGTTGAATGCGGGTAAGTCACGTCTTTACCTAAAATTTGCAGGTGTAGGCTACCACTTGTACCACGTAGAAAACTCTCGCGCGTCACTCGGACAAAATGACGAGATTTTAGAAAACACAATTAAAAACAAGCTTAAACGCTGTGAGAATGGTGTTGATCAATTTCTAGAAGCTTAAGATTATAAAAAGGGGCGTTTCGCCCCTTTTTATTGTTGCTGAGATAAAGCGAAGTACTTATCGGCAACCATCAATGAGATCAAACGCTCTTTACGTTTATCTTTGAACTGCTCAACCCACTGGTGCGCATTTTCAATGATCGCTAATGCTTCTTGCTCATTCGCTAGGTAATAATCCATCTTTTCGGGCAAATCCGAATAGTCATCCTTCACTTCAACATAGTGGACGCCTGCCTCTAACTTACCTTCCATAAACCAAGTCTCATATTTTGGCTTTGACATAATAACCAAGGAGTTAGACGACATAGCCCACTTAAGGTTGGTGGCCACATCATTGCCTTCTATACAGAGCAAAAACTTATACTGCAGTTGCTCTTCAATACTCATAAAGCCCTTTTCCCATGGTTTCCCTTCTACCGGGCGGGTCTGGCCAATATTGCATTGCGGATGGTTGTAAAACGCATGAATCACCTTTTTACGATGCGGCTGAAAACCCACGCCACGCCACGCTACCATGTCCTTTTTATCTTGATAGCGAACAGGATCATCAATAAATTTAAAATGACGAACTTGATTAAGTTTCAACACCACTGAATTTTGGTTGCTACCAAAAATAGGGCGGCTTTTTATAAAGCTCGGTACATTGGGAATGTGTGTAACATCACCGTTGATGTAGTTAAACGCAAAACTGGAAGGGAAATAGCGTACAACTTGGCGAAGATCGAAAAAATACGTCCAACCTTTCGTTTTTTTGAATGTATCGACAGTCGCGTAACTTTGTTCTCGGCTATCGACTGAAAACGGCGTTTCACACTTGTTGTAATAGTTCACCCGCTCCAGGCAGAGTTGCTTCTCGGCTTCAGTTAAATTCGAAAGTAAACGCTTGGCTTGTGCTCGATATACAAAACGAGGGATAAGTATCGAGAGAGCGTTTGAGAAATAATAAGGGAATTTACTGTCTTTCATTCAGTTTTTCCCCAATCGCGATGGCTACTGGCTTGGGAACGAACTGATCGATACTTCCGCCATGAATGGCCACTTCTCTCACGATAGTCGACGATAGAAACGCAAACTCTTCTTCAGGTGTCAAAAATACACTTTCGATACCTGGTAACAGCTTTCGATACATGTTGGTCAGTCCAAACTCGTATTCAAAGTCTACCGTTGTTCGCAAACCACGAATAAGAACCTTAGCTTGCTCATCTCTCGCGAAATCCACTAATAACCCAGAGAACCCCTTTACCGTCACACCAGGTAAATGCGCTACAACGTCCTGCATCAGTGCAACACGCTCTTCCAATGAAAACATGGTGTTCTTCGATGGGCTTGCGGCTACGCCAATCACAACCTCATCAAACATTTCGTGAGTACGTTCTATTAGATTGAGGTGACCATTAGTCACTGGATCAAAAGTGCCCGGATAAATGACTTTCATATAATTTACTAAGTTATTCGAAACTGATTGAATTATTGAGGCTCTAGCGCAAGATTACAACAACTTAAGCTCGATATTAGCTCGTCTTACTTCTGACACTCACCACAAAAGAAGGTATTACGCTGCCCTATTTTTAGCTCTTGAAGTCGTTCGCCGCATTCTGGGCATGGCTCTCCGGCTTTTCCGTAAACCAATAACTCTTGTGCAAAGTAACCCGGCTTTCCATCGGCTTGCGCAAAGTCTTTCAGCGTAGTCCCACCTTGCGTAATGGCAATCTCAAGTGTCATTTTGATATTTTCAACAAGTAACCCCCACTCTTGAGAAGTTAGCTTACCTGCAGGCCTTGAAGGGTGAATTCGAGATTTAAACAACGACTCATTCGCGTAGATGTTCCCGACACCAACCACGACTTTGTTGTCCATGATGAACTGCTTGACGGCGACACGCTTATTTTTAGCTTTCTCCGCTACATATTCCGCATTGAACTCTTCAGTTAAAGGCTCAGGCCCCATGTTTGCTAGTACAGCATGTGACTCGTCAGGAGCACACCACAGCCATGCCCCAAAACGACGCGGATCGTTATAACGCAGTATTTTTCCACTGCTTAGTTTGAGATCCACATGATCGTGCTTTGCTGGCGGAAAGTCGGCATCTAGGACACGTAAAGACCCCGACATGCCCAAGTGAACAATGGCTGTACCTGTGTTTGTCTCGATCAGTAAGTATTTCGCGCGACGGCTAATCGCACGGATCACCTGCCCTTCCAATTTTTTAAGCTCTATAGGAATATCCCAGCGCAATTTAGGCGTTCGAAAAGTAAACGACTGGATCGTTTGTCCAACCATGTGGGGGCTAATTCCCATACGACTGACTTCAACTTCTGGCAACTCAGGCATTAGATTCTCCAATTCACCGGCTAATAGTTCTCGCTGCTAGCATAATCGAAAAGAAAAACGATAAATAGGGAAGCTTATTAGGGGTATAGGCGCAAAAAGGCTCTACTCTGGCATAAGGTAGTTTTCATCGACGGAGATAGCGACCCATTTGTCTTGCCAGGTTTTAAATAGCCAAAAATCAGGTAAACGAAAGAAAGTCACCCGCTGCGGCTCTTCGAGATCCTGATACCAGACTTCTACCGTTTCAGGTACCGCTAGGTTAGGTTTTAAATGGTCGTACTGTTCTGAGGTAAGCTCGGTCCCTTCCAATGATTGCCAGCGTGATACAAGTTCACTGATCGGTGCATCAACTTTGATGTTGGATTGCCACCGTCCATCATGCAGCTCGAACTCCCAGCCACTATAGTACAAAGACTCCACCGTATAGTCGGAGCGAAGTACATTTGGGTAAGGGGCTGCTTGGTCTGTTAATAGGTAAGTTTTGATCCACATCGGCGCATTTAAGATCACTATAAACGCGATAATGCCCAGAATAAGAATATTGTTCCATCGGCGGCGACGAGCCGGACTCACACGCATAACCATCTCTACTCTCTTATAGTTATGAGTAAATTACCAAAGAGTATTGAGCTTGACTAGAACAACGGTGTGCAAGTGTGTAGGGAAGTGGTAACTAAGCGGCAGAGAGCGATCAATCAAAAATTCGAGTATAGAGTCGGACCAGTAAAATGACTTCAGCAGTACTTTATAATCCGATGACGTACTGAACACTTTTCTTCAGCATTTTTATTCAGGTAATAAAAAAACCCAACTCGAAAGTTGGGTTTTTCAATTCATCAAAGAGACTGAAACCAATTATTTGATTTTTGCTTCTTTGTACATAACGTGCTGGCGAACTACTGGATCAAACTTTTTGATCTCAAATTTGCCTGGCATGTTACGCTTGTTCTTATCAGTTGTGTAGAAGTGGCCTGTACCTGCAGAAGATACTAGACGGATTTTCTCACGAACGCCTTTCTTTGCCATTGCTTATTTCCTCTTAAACGTTTTCGCCACGTGCACGCATGTCTGCAAGAACAGTATCAATACCTTTCTTGTCGATGATGCGCATACCTTTAGCAGATAGACGTAGTTTAACAAAACGTTTTTCGCTCTCTACCCAGAAACGATGAGTTTGTAGGTTCGGCAGAAAACGACGCTTAGTAGCATTTCGTGCGTGTGAACGGTTGTTACCCGTTACTGGACGCTTACCAGTTACTTGGCATACTCGTGACATGAATGTCTTCTCCAAAATCGTTTCAGCTCGATATCAACCTTGGTGGCCGAACCTCTCTATCTCTCGAAAAGAAGTTAGAGGTTAAGAACCGCTATGGAAAATCCATACAAGGCTATCAAAGGTCGCGCATTATACTAACTTGATATGCATTGCTCAAGACCCGAACAGATCCTTTTTACAGGTTTTCGTGATCTTTTTTTAGACAGCAGATTTTTTTAGCAGTCCAAGCTGAATTCAGTTAAAAATTTAGTGGCGTGGATGATAGCAGATTTTTAGCAACTAACAACCTAAAAAACGCACAGTTATATCCAGCCTCTTTCAGCAAAAGAGACACTTTCCCCATCTCCGATGACGAAATGGTCCAAAATACGAATATCCACCAATGCTAATGCGTCGGTGAGACGCCTTGTAATCCTTCTGTCAGCTTGGCTCGGCTCAGCGACGCCTGAAGGATGATTGTGCGCTAGAATCAAAGCCGCCGCGTTATGATGCAGAGCACGCTTGACGACTTCTCTCGGATACACCGACGCTGCATCCAACGTTCCTTCAAATAAAATTTCATCTTTTATCACTCGGTGCTGGTTATCGAGAAAAAGAATATAAAAAACCTCTCTTTGCCGATCCCTTAAAATAGAAGACAGATATAACTTAGTTTGGTCGGGGCTGGTTAAGGCATCACCACGCTTTAGCGTCTCCGCCAAGTAACGTTGTGTCATTTCTAGTACCGCTTGCAACTGAACATACTTGGCTTGCCCTAATCCTTTGTGACGACAAAACTCTTCTTCTGATGCTGAAAATAGTTGTCTGAGCGAACCAAAGTCTTGAATAAGGAAGTCTGCAAGCTCAATCACGTTCATTCCGCGGGTGCCTGTGCGCAAGAAGATGGCCAGCAGTTCGGCATCGGTCAAAGCTTGCGGCCCTCGTTGCAGTAGCTTCTCTCTGGGCATGGACTCATTTGGCAAAGCTTTCAGTATCATCTGATGTCCCTTTATATGGAAAGTGTCCCTATTCCACAAAACAAAAAGCGAAAGTCGAGTATGACTTTCGCTTTCTTCGTACCATCAGTGCTTTCCATGCAACTTAACAGTTCATCAGAGTTTAAAGTTGCCAACCAAGCCGTGAATTTCCGTTCCAGACTGTGATAGCTGCGTGCTGATTGACTCGGCATGCTGCAACGTCTCATTAATGTTGTTCACGATCTGTTGAATAGCCACTAAGTTTTGGTTGATGTCTTCTGCAACCGCACTTTGTTCTTCTGCGGCAGACGCGGTTTGAATACCCATATCTCGAATTGTTCCGATAGAATGATGAACACCAGAAAGAGATTGCTGAATGAGCGCGGACTCTTCCGCCGTTTTTACACCTCGTTTTTGGCTCACCGACATCGTACTGACCGCTCTTGATACACCATTTTGTAGCTGCTTGAGCATGTCGCCAATTTCATGAGTACTATTTTGTGTACGACTGGCTAACGAGCGCACTTCATCCGCAACGACGGCAAACCCTCGACCTTGCTCACCGGCTCTAGCCGCTTCAATCGCCGCATTTAGGGCCAACAAATTCGTTTGCTCGGCTATCTCGCCAATCACATCCAGCACTTTGGTTATTTTTTCGGTCTGTAAACTCAACTCAGAAATTGCATCTGACGTGCTGTCTATCTCCGTCACGAGTTCGGTAATGCCTTCTATTGCTTGCTCGACCTCATGCTGAGCGGCGGTGACTTGACTGTTGGCATCGTCAATTGCCTGCGCGGTCGCATTAGTATTGCTGGCTACTTCTTTGGCAGTCATGCTCATTTGCGTCACTGCCGTCACGACTTTGTCCGTCTCTAAACAGTGATCCTGCATTTGACCGCTCGCTTGGCTGGTCTGAGTGTTCAGGCTTTGGGAAACGGTCTGTACTGTCGTCGCAGAGCGATGAATGTCCTGCATCAGTGGATGCAGCTTATCCATAAACTCATTAAACGCCGCCGCCACTTCACCGACTTCATCCTGACTTTCGACTTTTAAACGAGCCGTTAAGTCACCGCCGCCTGCGGCAACATCTTTTAATGAAGCCGCGACATGTTGTAACGGCTGAATGCCTTTAGACACCACGATACTGGTGAGAACACTGGTAATGATCAATCCAATAGCGGAAATCAACACGGCAGATAATGTATGCTCTTTTAGCTCTTGAGTCTTTAACTCTCTGTGCATCGCAACTTGCTGGTCGATGTCATCAATATAAACGCCAGTACCTAAAACCCAGTCCCATTTCGATAGATATTCTGCATAGCCCAACTTAGGCGCTTGTGCGTCAATGGTCGGTTTGTGCCACGAGAAATAGAGGAACCCATCCCCTTTTTGAGAAGCGTCAATCAAGCCCGCAATAACTGCGACCCCATTTTCATCTTTTAAGTCGTAAAGGTTTTTACCCTCTAATGCAGGTTTGATGGCGTGCAACGTATTCACACCTTGAGAGTCGTAGGCAAAAAAGTAGCCATCGCTTTCAAAGCGCATGGCTTTCAGAATTTCTTTTGCTGCCTCTTTATTACTTCCATTTACATCCGTGTCGTATAACGGTTTTATCGCCGTCACGCCCATCATCATATAGGCTTGTAACTCTTTCTTTTTCGTTTCGATGAGCTCTTGCCTGTCTCTTGCCAGCTCCGCTTCCAAACTTTTACTGCTGTTGATGTAATACACCACTGAGATCAACGTGGTGATCAACAACAGCGGAATTAGGGTTATCAGCAGCAATTTGTTTCGACTTTTCAACACCATGGTTTCCACTACCTCTTTTTCTTTTCAGACTTGCAAACTCCGCGCAACTTGTCTGTGAGGTAGGCGAGAATTTTCCCTTCCTCGGTCAGATTAATACTCTGGAGTTTGATGTGAATTATCTTCTCGTTATATATGCTCGGGCGGTCAGACTTTGAATTGTGTTAAAATCCGGTCATCAAATTGGAGATCTCACATGCAAACACTAGCAGGAAAGAAAATTCTACTCGGCATCAGTGGCGGTATTGCCGCGTATAAATGTGCGGAGCTAACCCGTCGCCTCATAGAGAGAGGAGCGCAAGTTCAAGTTGTAATGACGAAAGCCGCAAAAGAGTTCATTACCCCTTTAACCATGCAAGCCGTTTCGGGCCGTCCTGTCTCGGACAGTTTACTAGACCCAGCAGCGGAAGCCTCTATGGGCCATATTGAATTGGCCAAATGGGCAGATTTAGTGCTATTAGCGCCCGCGACCGCGGACTTAATCGCGCGCATGTCCGCAGGCATGGGGAACGATTTACTTACTACGCTCGTGCTCGCGACGGATTCCCCTGTTGCTGTTTCTCCTGCGATGAATCAACAGATGTATCGCAATATCGCAACCCAAGAGAACATCGCTACGTTAGCGCGTCGTGGTATGCACATCTGGGGCCCTGCGGCAGGAGAGCAAGCCTGTGGTGATGTGGGACCAGGTCGAATGCTGGAACCAATGCAGCTAGTACATCTATGTGAACAGTTCTTTCAACCAAAATTGTTAGAAGGTAAGTCGATACTCATTACCGCCGGACCAACTCGCGAAGCGATTGATCCAGTGCGTTACATTACTAACCATAGCTCCGGGAAAATGGGCTATGCATTGGCGAGCGCCGCAGCGCAGATGGGAGCAAAAGTCACCCTCGTGAGCGGTCCTGTCAGTTTAAATACGCCCGTAGGTGTTGAGCGCATAAATGTTTCCAGTGCCCAAGAGATGCACGAAGCCGTTATGACACATGCAAACCAGCATGATGCCTTTATTAGCTGCGCTGCCGTTGCCGACTACCGCCCACAAACGATCGCGTCTCAAAAGTTGAAAAAGACAGAAGACAACGACGAAATGGTCATTAATATGGTTAAAAATCCTGATATTGTTGCATCTGTGGCAGCAATGACGGAGAAGCGTCCGTTTACCGTCGGTTTTGCGGCTGAAACCAATGATGTAGAGACCTATGCTCGAGGCAAGTTAACAAAGAAAAACCTCGATATGATCTGTGCAAACGACGTTTCGGTTGCAGGGCAAGGATTTAACAGCAACGACAACGCAATTACCCTTTACTGGCCTGAAGGTGAACTTGCGCTCGCTTTAGAATCAAAAGAAGCATTGAGCTTTAAAATTCTCGAAAAAATGCATCAATTGATGTAACTAACGTTTGAAAAACCTGCCAATTTTTTACAAAAGCTGGCATAAATTTGGTACAAAAATGACAACTAAGGGTGTTAAATCTCCCATTCCACCCTTAGTGGTCTAGTTTGAGGCGAAATAGCGTCTTATAATCCCCTCCGCTCAACTTTGTATTTTGAAAGGAAGTAACTAATGGCCGGCAGTAAAAAATCCAACCGTCGTGAAGAGATCTTACAAGCATTGGCAGAAATGCTTGAATCAACAGATGGCGCTTCACGCATTACTACGGCAAAACTGGCCAAGCAAGTCGGCGTTTCAGAAGCCGCGCTGTATCGTCATTTCCCAAGTAAAGCGCGCATGTTCGAAGGGTTGATTGAGTTCATTGAAGAAGCCTTGATGACACGTATCAACCGTATTCTAGACGACGAAAAAGATACACTAGAGCGTATTCGTATGGTGATGCACCTTATTTTGGCGTTCTCTGAACGTAACCCAGGTCTGACACGCATTTTGTCGGGTCATGCTCTAATGTTTGAAAATGAACGTCTACGTGAACGCATCAATCAACTCTTTGAGCGTATAGAAACACAATTGCGCCAAATCCTGCGTGAACGTAAAATTCGTGAAGGGAAGTCCTTCCCTGTCGAAGAGCGCATCCTAGCCGCGCAAATTCTGGGACAAGTTGAGGGGAGCCTAAACCGCTTTGTGCGTAGCGACTTTAAATACCAGCCGACTGCAAACTTTGACGAGTACTGGGCGCTTTTGAGTGCACAAATAAAGTAAAAGACTATGAGTAAAGACAAATACACGCAGCCCGAGTTTTCTCTTTCACTTCTTCACCTTCGTAACTGGGGCGTATGGCTTGGTTTTGGTCTGTTGGCCATCCTCGTCAATATTCTTCCTTATCGGCTGCTGCTTTCATTAGGTCGTTCACTCGGTAAACTTGGCATGCGCTACGGTAAAAAGCGTGTCCACGTTGCTCAGCGCAACTTAGAATTGGCCTTTCCAGACAAAACACCTGAAGAGATTCAACATATTGTTGAAGAGAACTTCAAAAATACCGGTATGGCACTGATAGAAACCGGAATCACTTGGTTCTGGCCGACTTGGCGCTTTAAAAACCTGATCGTCGAGAAAGATCTCGGCGCACTGCGTGAAAAAGCCAAAGAAGGTAAAGGCGTCCTACTTTGTTGTGTCCATGCTCTAAATCTAGAGATCACTGCGCGTGCTTTCGCCGTGTTAGGCGTGGCCGGGTACGGCGCGTTTCGTCCGCATAATAATCCTGCTTATAACTTTATCCAGTATTGGGGACGGACACATAACGGCAATAAACTGATTGATCGTAAAGATGTAAAAAAGATGATTCGTGTTTTACGCAGCGGTGAGCGTCTGTTCTATTTACCGGATCACGATTACGGTCGCAAAAAATCAGTATTTGTGCCCTTCTTTGCCGTAGACGATGCGTGTACGACAACAGGCACGAGCATTCTGGCGTATACCTCAAAATGTGCGATCATCCCAGGCTCAGGGTTTCGCAATGACGAAGGAAAATACGACATCATCGCCGATAAGTGCATTGAAGCCGATTATCCACAAAAAGACGAAGTCGCCGCTGCCGCTTATATGAACAAGTATGTGGAAGAAGTCATTCTACGCGCTCCAGAGCAATGGATGTGGCTCCATAAACGCTATAAAACCATGCAAGATGAGCATGTCGAGAAAGGCATTCGCTATAAGTAAGTGGTCAAGGCGATGAATCCAAAAACAAAAAAGAGCAGATGAATATCCATCTGCCCTTTTTACTTTTTCAGAAAAAGTAACCAATTAAATGCCGTATTCTGCGCGGTACGCTTTGACTGCTTCTAGATGCTCTTTGTCTGTGCCTTTCTCTTCAAGGAAAGTCACAAGGTCAGTCAGGCTAATGATTGAGATGATTGCACAACCAAAGTCACGCTCCACTTCTTGAATCGCAGACAACTCACCTTTGCCTTTTTCTTGGCGGTCAATCGCAACCAACACACCAGCAAGGTCTGCGCCATTTGCTTGAATGATTTCCATCGATTCACGAATCGCAGTACCTGCTGTGATTACGTCATCTACTAGCATGATACGACCTTCAAGCACAGAGCCTACAAGGTTACCGCCTTCGCCGTGATCTTTCGCTTCTTTACGGTTGAAGCAGTAAGGCGTGTCGACGTCATGATGATCCGCCAGCGCGACTGCTGTTGTCGTCGCGATTGGGATACCTTTGTACGCCGGGCCAAACAGCACATCAAACTCAATGCCAGAATCAGCAAGCGCTGCTGCGTAAAAACGACCAAGACGCGCTAGGTCACGACCAGTATTGAAAAGACCAGCGTTAAAGAAGTACGGGCTTTTACGGCCAGATTTCAAAGTAAACTCACCAAACTTAAGAACTTCTTTCTCAAGTGCAAACTCAATAAATTCACGCTGGTATGCTTTCATTATTTTCTCTCTATGTCCTTGGTTTCTTGTGTCTCTTCTCGACAATCATTCATTTCTCTATTGTCGAGATAAAAAAATAGCCCCCATAATGGGAGCTATCTAAATCAATTGGCTAACGCCGCCTTCTGCGCTGCGACAATTTCCGTAATGCCGACTTTCGCCGACTCTAGCAGAGCCATCAGCTGCTCGTGACTGAACGGTTCACCTTCTGCGGTGCCCTGAATTTCAATCATCTTGCCTTCTTCGGTCATTACTACGTTCATGTCTGTGTCTGCCGCTGAATCTTCAACGTATTCAAGATCACACAATACTTCGTCGCCTAGTAAGCCGACAGAAACTGCCGCTACGTGGCCTTTCATTGGGTTTGCTTTTAGCTTGCCGCTATCTACTAGGTGTTGGAACGCATCGGCCATTGCAACACTTGCGCCGCTAATGGATGCAGTACGCGTACCACCGTCAGCTTGGATAACGTCACAGTCAACGGTGATCATGAACTCACCCATGGCTTTTAGATCGACAACAGCACGTAGGCTTCGCGCGATAAGACGCTGAATTTCCATCGTACGGCCGCCTTGTTTGCCACTTGCCGCTTCACGACGAGTACGAGAATGTGTTGCTCGAGGTAGCATGCCGTATTCAGCTGTAACCCAGCCTTTACCTTGACCTTTTAGCCAACGTGGCACAGATTCTTCGACGGTCGCATTACACAACACTTTGGTGTTACCGAACTCAACTAGCACTGACCCTTCAGCGTAAGCTGTGTAGTTACGAGTAATTTTGATAGGGCGAACTTGATCCGCCTTGCGATCGTTTGGACGCATGGGCATCTACCTTAAATATGAGGAGAAGACGATTTGGTTGGGCGAAGATTATAACGGAATCGATTCCGGATTCATAGGTTACGCATCTGGCACAACATAAACAATCCATACATCCCGCGCACCTATCGACGCAGCGTGATACACTCTTGAAGTAATTTTCAAAAAATGAAGACAGGAAAATTCGATGATTTACAGTATGACAGCGTATGCACGCAAAGAAGTAAAAGGCGATTGGGGTTCTGCGGTATGGGAAATCCGCAGCGTGAACCAGCGTTATTTAGAAACATACTTCCGCATGCCAGAACAATTTCGCGGATTAGAGCCCGTTTTACGTGAGCGCTTTCGTAAGCGCTTAGCGCGAGGCAAAGTAGAATGTAATCTGCGTTTTGAAGCAAACCCTGCCGCAAAAGGTGAGCTTAGCATCAATGAAGCGCTTGCTAGCCAGGTAATTAAAGCCGCTGAACAAGTCATGCACATGACTGGTGAACTGAGCCGAATCAATCCATTTCAAGTCATGCAATGGCCGGGGGTAATGGAAACGCCAGAGCAAGACATGGATGCGGTAAATAAAGTGCTACTAGAAGCGTTTGATGGCGCAATGGATGAATTTATTGAAGCGCGCGCTCGTGAAGGCGAGAACATGAAGGCGCTGATTGAGCAACGCCTAGAAGCGATCACATCAGAAGTTGTGAAAGTGCGCGCACGCATGCCAGAAATACTAGAGTGGCAACGTGAGCGTCTGTTCTCTAAATTTGAAGATGCGAAAGTAGAGCTAGACCCATCTCGCGTTGAGCAAGAGCTAATCCTTCTGGCACAGAAATCAGACGTAGCAGAAGAGCTAGACCGTCTTGATTCTCACGTAAAAGAAACCACAAACATTCTGAAAAAAGGTGGCGCAGTCGGTCGTCGTCTGGACTTCATGATGCAAGAGTTCAACCGTGAATCGAACACGCTAGCGTCGAAATCCATCAGCACCGACATCACCGCATCGGGCGTTGAACTGAAAGTTCTAATTGAACAGATGCGTGAGCAGATCCAAAACATTGAATGATCTAAAAGTCATCGAGTATTGAAACAAAAAAGCCCCGCTAATACGGGGCTTTCTTTTATTCGTCTTTTTCCAAGGTACTGTTATCAACGTAGGGCCAATAATGATGTCCAATTCTGATCAGCAAAGTAGCCGCAGCCAAAATAAACGCAGCCAGAGATAACCACACAACCAAAATTGCATCCAGCTCTTTCATTCCGAGAGTGATATAGCGGGCGATCGCCATCATCGCGATGTAGATAGGATAGCGTACCGGAATTTTACCGTTCATCACGAACTGCTGCACCATGGCGAGCACTTCCAGATAGATAAACATCAAAAGAATATCCGTGAGTAAGACACGCTTCTCTACAAATACGTGCACAAACTCTTGCATCATGGCGTACAACGTCGCCAAGGTAATAGAGACTAATAACACCGCCTCCAAAATATGGAAGATTTTCAGGAAAGGTCGACTAAAGGATTTCGGCAAATTCGACGGCATGGTCCATTATCCAAACAAAGAAAATAGGTCTTGAGTTTAGCATGCAACGATCTTCAATCAATCAGAATAAACATCAGTGCGAATCGACTCCAAGTTCTGGTATTTACTCATAAAAACGCTCCGCTTATTTGGCGGAGCGTTTTTGTGTTATAGGACCTGTGGCATCACTTACGCCACTTGCTGCTTTTTTTCAGCTACGCGCTTTTTCTTCCGATATTTAGGGTGAGTGATCGGAATCGCAGATAGGAGTTTTTTGGTGTATTCGTTTTGCGGGTTTGCATAAATTTCTTTAGCACTGCCTGCTTCTACCACTTTGCCAAAATACATCACGGCAACTTTGTCAGAAACATGTTTCACCACCGAGAGATCGTGAGAGATAAATATGATCGCCAAGTTCATTTCTTGTTGCAGTTGTAGCAATAGGTTCAAGATTTGCGCCTGTACCGACACATCTAACGCAGATACCGATTCATCACAAATCAGCAGTTTAGGCTTCAATGCAATCGCGCGAGCGATACCGATACGCTGCCGTTGTCCGCCTGAAAATTCATGTGGATAACGGTTTACTGCCGTTTCTGGTAATCCCACTTTGATTAAAAGCTCTTTTACCCATTGTTTACGCTCTGTTGGCGTGCCAATTTTATGAATAACAAACGGTTCTTCCAGAATCATACCGATGGTATGACGCTGATTGAGTGACTCCATTGGGTCTTGAAAGACGATTTGCATGTCTTTACGCAGCGATCGCATCTCTTTGACAGACAGTTTAGTGATGTCTTTACCTTCAAAGAAAATCTTACCTTCCGTTGGCTCGTATAACTTTAAGATCGTGCGACCAAGGGTGCTTTTACCACAACCTGACTCACCAACTAGCCCCAGTGTTTCACCTTCAGAAACAGACAGTGAAACCCCGTCTACCGCTTTGATGGTGTAGCCTTTCTTGAACAGCCCTTTACCAGAAACAAAGTGCTGCTTAAGATTTTCAACTCTTAATACTTCTTTTGCCATAACATCCTCTTTTATGACTGGTTCACTTTGCCCAGTTAACTGGCAAACATACTGGCATCAATAGGCTTGATATCGATCATCTGCTTCGGCTCATTATCTAAGCTCGGCATCAATCCCATTAAACGCTCTGTGTAGGGGTGCTGCGGGTTATCAAACAACTCAAAAATTTCTGCTTTTTCGACAATACGCCCACCATACATCACGGCAACATCATCACACACTTCTGCCACAACTCCGAGGTCGTGAGTGATGAAGATCATTGCCATGCCTGTTTCTTCCTGAAGCTCATTCATCAGTTCAAGGATAGACGCCTGAACCGTAACATCCAACGCTGTAGTCGGTTCATCACAAATCAGAATATCCGGCTTACAGGCCAATGCCATCGCGATCATGACACGCTGGCGCATACCACCAGATAGGTTATGGGGATACTCATTCAATCGCTTCTCTGGCATTGGAATTTTTACTTTTGCCAGCATTTCAATCGAGTACGCCTCCCGCTCCTTTTTGTCGAGCTCAGGTCGATGGAGCTCAAGCACTTCACATATTTGACGACCAATGGTATGCACTGGGTTAAGCGCCGTCATTGGGTCTTGGAAGATGATCGAAATGCGATCGCCACGCATGGCGTACATCTCTTCCGCAGGCAAATCAACTAGGTTGGTGCCGCGATAATTCACTTCACCTTTAATGATGTTGCCATATGGCTTAGGTAATAGCCCCATGATCGACATTGAGGTTACGCTCTTACCACTACCTGACTCTCCCACCAGACCGAGTGTACGTCCAGCTCTCACATCAAAGTTCACACCATGCAGAACCTTCACTGGCCCATCATCGGTGGTAAATTCAACTTCGAGATCTTTAACACTTAGGATTACATCGTTTTCCATAACCAATCCTTACAGCTTATAAGTGTCATCTACGACAACAACAGGTTCAAAAGCTTTGCCTGACTTCATCGCTTGTTTCGTTTCTTTTTTGATATCACTATCAACCCAGTAAGTGCCATCGCCTATGATTGCACCACTGAACAGCGCCTCTGTCATGCGATTCATTGGCTTATCTGGAAACTTTAACCAGCGCCAGTGACCATAGCGGACATAAGGAACCATGTAGCCTGGGACGATAACGTGAGCATCAATGATGTCACGCTGAATCTCATGACCTAGCTGGATCTTTTTATCCATATCCATGCCAAAACGATACTCGATGATCTTTTCATCCAGTTCAGGCGTGCTGTAGTTTGTGAAAGAGTTAGTTTGCGGCTTGTTCGCATTGACTGAATGGAAGTACTCCCAATACGTTGGGATCTCAGACGTACCCATATCTAAGAAAGCCAAATCGTGCTTTTTCTCACGTACGTATTTGAACATAGATGAGCCATCAACTAACTTGAGCTCAATATCCAGCCCTGCTAGCTTGGCTTGCTCACGCAAAAATGCAATACGAGGAGTATGAACAGGTGTTCCGTAGGTCAGCTCGAAGCTTAAGCGCTCACCTTTATCATTAACACGAATACCATCAGAACCAATTTTGTTAAAACCTGCGGCTTCGAATGCCCCGGCCGCTTTTGCGGGATCAAACTTCGGTGCCTTAGCATCTGGTAGGGTGTATTTACCATGACCATAACCGGTCGGGTTTGGTTTACGGGAGTAGTCGCCACGCATGACATTCTCTATCATGCCATCAAAGTCAATCGCGTAAGTAATGCCCTTGCGAATGTTTAAATCATCCAGCAAAGGCATCGCGGTGTTCATCCATACACCACCAGCCCCAACTGGAAATTGGTTGTAACCCCAGAACTTTTGAATGTATCCCTTTTGGTAAGGTTCCGTATTCGATTTATCATGCCATAAGCTTGGTAAAACAAGACCAAATGCGTCCAGCTTCCCTTTCTCAAAGTGCTTCATCGCGATATCACTGTCGCGAATCACTGTGATGCGGATTTTGTCGACATTATAACGATGTTGATAATACTTATTGCTGTAACCCCACCAGTCTTCACCGACATGTTTGAAGGTAACACTTTTACCTTTTTTAATGTCATCTAGGTAGTATGCACTGGTCGTTGGTTCACTTTTAAAATTGTAGTAGCGGACAAAGTTGTCATGTATACCGTCACCATTTTCATCTTTTGAAGGGTTAGCATAAAAATGTGCGGGACGTGGGCGCAGGGCCCCCATTCGTAACAGCAACTCTTCCGGATTAAACTCTTTCGCCGCCTTAACAGCAAACGTGTGAGTGTCGTACTTGATAACATCCGCAATCGTTTTGTTGTAGTAATCGTTGTACCAAGGCTCCAAGATGTCCTTGGAACGATAAAACTTCAGCATGAACACGAAATCGTCGGCAGTCACAGGTTTGCCGTCCGACCATTTGGCTTCAGGGTTGAGTTTGAAATAGACCGTTTTGTTGTCACCTGCTAACGCCCACTCGTTAGCAAGCTCAGGGATAAACTCTAAAGTATCTGGGTGGCGGACCACCAAGCCTGGTGTTTCATCTAAGATAAAAGAACGTAGCCCTGCATTAGCGTCTGGGCCAACACTACGTAACGTCTGCGGGAAACTTGACATAAAGGTGCGATAAGTCCCTCCACGTTTCGCTTCTGGCGAACCATATTGAGGCTCATCCCAGTTTGTTTGCCAGTTTAAGTCAGTCGGAAGCGTTGCTGACATTGCACCAAAACTCAGGGCGCTCAGCGTGGACGCTAAAAATAATTTCTTCATAAAACTTCCCTTTTTATGTTTTGCTCACAATGCTCGCTTAAACATAGCGTGTGAATTTTTTCGGGTCGAAAGCCGCTCGAATGGCTTCACCAATAAAGGTCACCATTACCAGAACCAGAACAATAGAAGTCACTACTGACGCAACAATCCATGGCGAATCTAAGTTTGACTTACCTTGTTGCAGTAGTTCACCCCAACTTGGCGTTGGTGGCATCAAGCCTAATCCTAGGTAATCGAGAGCAGTCAGTGCTGTGATGTTAGCTGCAATAGTGAAAGGCGCTAGGGTTACAATCATCACCATCGTATTTGGCAAGATGTGATTAAACAAGATACGTCCGGTCGATGCCCCTAAAGCACGAGCCGCCATTACATATTCTCGTGCCGCTTCTTTATAGGTCATGGTCCGCATGTACCATGTCATCCCCATCCAAGTGAAAAGCACGTTAATAGCGACAAAGAGAGCGAACGTCGGCTGAACGATTGAGACAAGAATCATAATGACGTACAAAAACGGGACCATTGACCAGATTTCGATAAGTCGCTGTACAAACAAGTCAAATTTACCGCCCCAAAAACCCATAGCACAACCGACTGCAGTACCGATCGCGTAGGAAATGGCCATCGTAAGCAACGCAAATCCCATCGCCGTTCTGAATCCGTAGACGAGTCGCGCCAAAATATCGCGACCTATCACATCTGTACCTAAATAATGCTTATTTTCGGCACTAGGCGCTGTTGGCGGGAAATCACCACTAAAATCTTGTTCGTATGGGTTCCACGGCACAAGCGGCAAAATAACAAAGTTGTCGCCCCCTTCAGCCTCAAACGCTTTTTGCAGTACACGATAATCGGCTTCACTGGATGACTCTTGGCCGAATTCGCTACCTAAACGTACGTCACTGACAACAGGAAAATAGTAGCTACCATCGTACTTGACGACTAGCGCTTTACTGTTGATCAAAAGTTCGGCGAATAGAGAAAGGATCAACATGATAGAAAGAGCAACAAACGACCAATAGCCTCGTTTGATCTCTTTAAAGTGACGAATTTTCTTTTGAGTTAATGGACTAACTTTAATCATGTTACGCTCCAAACTTCACACGTGGGTCGACTAAAGCAACACAAATATCTGAAATGATGTTACCAATGAGCAGTAACAACGCATTAATGGCGACAATACCCATAACAACAGGGTAATCACGCTCCATGATTGATTCGTAACCCAATAAGCCAATGCCATCAATATTGAAGATAACTTCAATCAGGAAGGCACCGGTCATGAAGAACAACAAAGAGTTACCAAAGTGACTCGCGATCGGAATTAAGCTGTTACGCAACGCGTGCTTACGAACTGCTTTTTTGAAAGGTAATCCTTTCGCAATTGCGGTGCGGATGTAATCTGAGGAAAGGTTTTCCATCAGGTTATTTTTCATTGTCATCGTCAGCGTGGCAAAATCACCAATGAGGTAACAGATCAAAGGCAACACCGCATGCCACATAATGTCTTTAGCGCGTTCAAAGAAGGTTTCGTAATCGTCGAAGTCATCGCCGACAAAGCCTCCCATCGGAAACCATTCCAAGTGATAACTAAATAACGTGATCAGCAATACACCCACCACATAACCTGGTAGCGCGTAGCCTACGAAAATGAGTACTGAAGAGGCGGAATCAAACACAGAACCGTGCTTGAGCGCCTTATAGTAACCAAGAGGAATCGAGATAAAATAACTAATAAAGAAGGTCATGCCGCCATAAAACAACGACACTGGCAAACGCTCTGCGATCATATCCGAGACAGGCTCGTAGTAACGCGTCGACTCGCCAAGATCTAGCATTACCAAACGACTTAACCACTCGACGTACGCTTCCGTTACAGGTTTATCCAGGCCATAAAATGCATTCAGCTCCGCGATTTGATCGTCAGAAAGGGCCGTATTACCACCCGCAGACGTCATTGATGCGGCGCCATCTCCCTGAGACTGCATTTGTGACAACATGCGTTCAACAGGTCCGCCAGGCACGAAACGAGTGATAGCAAAGATGAGAATAGTTATCCCGAGAAACGTTGGGATAACCAACGCCAAACGGCGTAAAAAGTACGACAGCATATACAACTTGCTCCTTGTCTACTGTCCAGTTCAAACGGAGTGAAAGAGGATATTTTCCGCCCAAAATGGTGCATATTTATCTCGTAGTAACTAAAACTGTTGAAGCACACTCCCTGCGCCTCAAGAGCTAGACTTTTCTACTACTGCAATAATTTCAGCGTCATATTTATCTTGAATCCACATCAGCTTCAAGTGTTTGAAACCAAAACATGACAAACTTCCTTCGATGTCGAAAAACAGAAATGTTTTTGTAAAAAATTATAAAAAACCACAAAAATAATTCATACAGAATATCAATCTAGGCTGTTTAGAGCCAAAACCCTACATAAAAATGCACCCTACACACATAAATAGACACATAATCCAAGGTTATATTTGACCTAAAAATACGAGTGAGCCCTTTAACCGCAATGGGTATCATATTTTGATACCACCTAATAAGTTCGAGCTAACAAAGTATGGATTCGATATAAAACTCATCTCAGAACAATTCACTGGAAAAATATCTTTTTCCAGATTCAATTACCCACTAAAAAACCATAGGCAAGATAAGTCATTAAAGTTTATAAGAAACACAAAATACGGTGTTTTATTGAAATTTAATCTCGATTCATAAACCTTATTCGGTTTTTTATTCCGCCTTTTAAATAAAGCCTGGTTATTTACATCTTTTTTACATTTAAGCATCCCCGTTTACCACTGGTTTGACTTCCTTTTTTCATCTCGGTTATACATTGGCCGAACGTTAACGAAATATTAACGTCACATTTGGCCGCTATGCGGCCAGACATAGGAAATAATAATAATCGGAGCAACAAGGATGTATAAAAACACAACCGCTTTATCTGTTGCGATAAGCCTTGCTTTGGGGACAGCAGCAGTTGCAGCCCCAGCAACAGCACTGGCAGAAGAGCAGCAAGTTGAAAAACTTCAAAAGATGAAAGTTACTGGTTCGCGTATCTCCACGACGGATATGGAAGGTCCTTCACCAGTTACTGTTATTAATAGTAAAGACATTGAGTCTAAAGGCTTTAACAGCGCGCAAGACGTATTGAACAGTTTGACCCAAAACACAGGTGGTGTAATGGCTCAAACAGACTCTTTCTCGTTTACACCAGCAGCGCAGTCAGTCAACTTACGTGGCCTTGGCGCGTCACGCACATTGATTCTTATTGATGGCCGTCGTCTTCCTCAATACCCGCTAGCACAAGATGGTACATCTAACTTCCAAGATATCGGCCAAATCCCTGTCGCCGCTATTGAGCGTGTTGAAGTAATGACCGACTCAGGTTCTGCTATCTACGGCTCCGACGCAATCGGTGGTGTCGTAAACTTCATTTTAAAGAAAGACTTTGATGGCGTTTCTGTAAAAGTACGCGCGGGTGACGCGACGGATGGTGGTTACCAAAATGGTCGTTTAGACGTTGTAGCTGGCAAAAACTTTGACGACAAACGTATTCTCTTCGTTGGCCAATTTGCGGGCAACGAAATGCTAAAGCAATCTGACCGAGATGATTGGGCTGGCGATGAC
This sequence comes from Vibrio sp. Vb1574, assembly GCF_033338675.1. NCBI lineage: Bacteria > Pseudomonadati > Pseudomonadota > Gammaproteobacteria > Vibrionales > Vibrionaceae > Vibrio > Vibrio sp. Vb1574. Next base: position 4,045 of record NZ_JAWOTC010000014.1, on the reverse strand, counting down.
GGTTCTAGCCGTTCTCAGCTAAGTGGCTACTCTAGCTACGGTGCAAACTTTGAAGGCGCCAACGGAACACTTCTAACACCAGCTGATGCTGGTTCTTCATGTAAAGAAGTCGTTGGTGATGCCGCGATTGAACGAGCGGATGGAAAGTGTGGTGTTAACCGCTCTGCATACCGAACATTAAAACCAGAAAACAAACAAGTAGACCTACTTTTACGTGGTGAAATGGACATTAACGACAATGTCACTGCCATGGCAGAAGCCCGTTTTGGCTACAAGTCTACAGAATCTGAATTCGAACCTAACCCTTACAGCGTTGAAGTTGATGCCACTCACTTCCGCGGCGAAGGCGAATACACTCGCCGTATGGTCGAATTTGGACCACGCGAAAGTAACACTGAAGCCGATTCTTTTGGCTTAACCTTAGGCTTGAACGGCCTGCTTGCTGATACGTATGATTGGGACCTATCCGCTGGTTACTCTGAGCAAAGCGTTGAAACAAGCAACCCAGCAATCTTTCTAACTCTCGACCAAGCTGTACAAAATGGTGATGTCGATCTTCTAGGGCCTATCTCACAAGACGTTGTAGACAAATACAGCGGCACTTCAAGCAAAGAAGCTTACTCAAAGCTTTACTCTGTTAACGGCTCACTGGCTGGTGATTTGGTTGAACTTCCTGCAGGTATGTCTGGCTTTGCTGTTTATGGTGAATGGAACCGTACTGACTACAATGAGACGATTGATGCTACAACAGCAGCTGGTGGTTTCTCTGGTCTAGGTGGAACATCAGGCGGCGGTGACCGCGATCAGATTGGTCTTGGTGTTGAAGCTCTTATTCCTATCATTGAAGATTTAGAAATGACTGTCGCTGGTCGTTACGACCACTACTTCGACGACTCGGCAACTGGCGGCGCATTCACTCCTAAAGTAGCCCTAGCATACCGTCCTACTGACACCCTATTGCTACGTGGTAGCTACGGTCTAGGCTTCCGAGCTCCAGACTTGAAGCGACTATTTGGTGATCAAACTCGAGGCTTTGGTTCTGGTTTTGACCCTGTGCTTTGTGCCAACGCTGGTGGTAGCGGCCCACAAGATAAAGACAAGTACCCAGAGTGTGATACTCAGTACTTCGATACGCTTAATGGCCCTAACTCAGAGCTGAAAGAAGAAACAAGTACAAACATTAACTTGGGCCTAGCGTGGGAGCCTGTGGATGATCTTGGTGTAACCGTTGACTGGTACCACATCAAGATGGAAGACGTCGTAACTGCACCAACTTACCAAGATGTAATTAACGATCCAGGTAAATACCCAGGTACTGAAGTCGTTCGTAACCCAGATGGCACCATCAAGTCGGTATCCTATGGTCCAGTGAACCAGTCGTATGAAGAGCGTTCTGGTATTGACCTAGCGATCAAATACGCATACGACACTAATGAGTTCGGTTCATTTAACACGCGTGTTGCTGTAACGAAGATCTTGATTGCTGAATATCAAGAAAACGACAACGAGCCTGTAACGGATGAAAGAGATTTCATGCCTGAATACACCGCAACGTTAAATCTTGGCTGGGCATATGAAGATGTCGCTATCAACCTATTTGGTAAATACCGCGACCGTATGTGTTCAAGCTACGCAAACCGTTACTACTTTGATGACTGTGATTCTGCTAAAAAAGCGGGTTACAAAGCAGAAATCGCTAGTATGACAACGTGGAACCTAACGGCTTCTTACCAATTCAACGAGAGTGGTCGTGTAACTCTTGGTGCTATCAACATGTTTGACAAAGTACCGCCTGCAGATCCTCTAAGCGATACCTCTCCATTCTATGCAACTGGGTATGACGATCCAATCGGACGTCAGCTATACGTCGAGGCATCATACGACTTCTAAAAAATATTTGGCGCGGGTTTTCCGCGCCCTTTTCGACTGACTAAAACACTGACAAGGATGCAACCATGAAATTCAAGGAATTTGGTCTCAGTGCCATAGCTGCAGCATTGCTTACTATCAGTAGTAGCTCTATAGCGGCCAACTCTGGTGCTGTCGTTTCCACACAAGCAAAAGCAAATCAATCTTCAGAAGCTTCGCAACAAAAAATCGACAATTATGCCGAAAGTACTGAAGGCATGTTGGCAGAATACAAAGGCTTACTACGTCAAATCGACAGCATGAAAGTCTACAACGAGCAAATTAATCGTATGGTTCAATCACAGCAAGGTGAATTGGACTCATTAAATAACCAAATTGCTCAGATCGATCAAACGGCAACAGAAGTAGTGCCACTAACACTTAAAATGATCGATGCACTCGATGAGTTTGTGACTCTCGATCTGCCTTTCCAGAAAAAAGAACGTAATAAACGTGTCCAAGAACTGCGTCGTCTCATGGATCGCGCCGACGTAACGACTTCTGAGAAATTCCGTAAAGTGATGGAAGCCTACCAAATTGAAGAAGGCTTCTCTCGCTCAATTGAATCTTACAAAGCTAGCCTAGATAGAAATGGGGAAACCGTGACTTACGATTTCCTACGTATTGGTCGCACGGCGCTTTTATTCCAATCTCCAGACGGTGGTGAGACAGGTATGTGGAACCAACAAACACGTCAATGGGAAACATTACCGGAAAGCTACCGCATAGCGGTACAGCAAGGCCTTCGAATCGCGAAGAAGCAAGCGCCACCAGCGCTAATCAAATTGCCTGTATATGCTGGGGAGGAATAAGAGATGAAAGGATTCAAAACTCTAGCCGCTGGTCTACTAGCGAGCTTATTTATGGCTTCAGGCGTACAAGCAGAAACGCCTAAAAACCTATCTGAACTACTCAAAAACGTAAAATCAGAAAGCATCGTTGAGTCAAAAGAGAACAAAGCCCGTGAAGCTGAGTTCAAGAACAACCGAGATAAGCAAGCAGCATTATTGCAACAGGCTCGTGAAGAGCTAGCTTCACAGCAAGCACTGGGCGATCAACTTAAAGCGACATTTGATGAAAACGATAAGCAGCTGACTGAACTAACAGAAACCTTACGTGTTCGCTCTGGTACTTTGGGCGAAATGTTTGGTGTGGTCCGCCAATATGCGGGCGAGTTTAAGGGCTTATTTGCTGCCTCTCAAAACGCTGTTCAGTTCCCAGAGCGTGACGCTCTACTAACGAAACTGGCTGAAAGCAAAGAACTGCCATCAACACAAGAGCTAGAAGCATTCTGGCATACCATTCTTCAACAAGTGGTTGCCTCAGGCGAGACAGCAACAACCCAAGCAACGGTTGTTTATGGCGAAGGTAAAGAAGCGGTTCGCGATGTTACTCTTGTCGGTGAATTTAACGCGATTGCCGATGGTAAGTACGTTACTTATGTACCTCAAACAGGTAAGTTCGAAGAACTCTCTCGACAGCCTCGCACCAATATTACACGTCATGTTGCAGGCTTTGAGTCAGCGTCAAACAGCTATGAGCCACTGTTTATTGACCCATCCCGTGGTGTAATTCTGTCTCTACTTGTACAAAGCCCTACCGTTCAAGAACGTATTGATCAAGGTGGCATTGTAGGTTACGTCATCCTTGGTATGGGTGCAGTTGGCGCTATCATTGCTCTAGTTTGCTTCCTACGCCTTCAAGTGATTGGCGGTAAAATGCGTAAGCAAGCGAAATCAGAAACCGTGATTCCTGGTAACCCTCTAGGTGAAGTTATCCAGGCTTACCAAGAGCACAAAGGTGACAACCTTGAAGATCTTGAAGCGAAACTGGACGAAATCATCCTACGTAACGCACCGAGCATTGAGCGCTTTATCAGCTCAATCAAACTGTTCGCTTCTGTAGCACCACTTCTAGGTCTACTGGGTACGGTTATGGGTATGATCGGTACGTTCCAAGCAATCACACTATTTGGTACAGGTGATCCTAAGCTAATGGCTGGCGGTATCTCTGAAGCTCTTGTTACAACCATGCTAGGTCTGGTTGTCGCAATTCCATTGCTGTTCCTTTACACCATCGTACACAGTAAAGGTCGTCGTTTGGTTCAAACTCTTGAAGAACAGAGTGCAGGCTTCAT
>NZ_JAWOTC010000013.1:0-107287 GCF_033338675.1 Vibrio sp. Vb1574 | reverse complement strand
TACGATGATTAACTGATGTAACCGATCAGATCGTAACTTCCTGATTTAGTTCCATCGAATTACGCAACAAAGCCTTGTAGGCCCACAGATACAGCGTAACGGCGAAATAATTGCCGACAATCTTGTTTATGTTGATGATCAATCTCAGAGTTATTTCAAATATGACGATACATCGCTTCATCGAGGCGGGCTCGTGCATCTGAGGTTCGTGTTTGAACAGTCCGGTGAAAGTAGTGTGTACCAACAAGATGTGCAGGTGTTAAATGTTCCGTAATCGTCAACAAGGCAATGTACTAATCGTGACTCTGTTTGTCATTCTTGTGATGGGCTATTTAGCGGCATCTTTGATGAAGGTGAGTTGGTCGAACCAAAGCGGAGTAACGCGGGAATTTTTGGGGACTAAAGCATGGTTTACCGCTCAGTCGAGTAATGACTGGCTGTTAACGCAGTTTTTCCCTTTAAGTAGTTCCGCTGCTGTTAAAACTCGTTGCGATGATATTGAAGCTAAAAGAGTTAAGCCTGACAGTGACTTGTTTGATAAAGCATGCAAAGTTACAACGATCGAATGTCAGGAGGCAGGTAAGCTACCAGGTGACTTTCCTGGTAAAGAAGTGGAGTTATATGTCGTTAAAAGTTTGGCTGTTTGTGGTTCAGGACTGTCTCAAGTACAGCGTCAGCAAGAAGTTTGGGTGAGGGAGTAAATGACCATGAACAGTATAAAGTTTGGCTCAGTTTTAACTTTTTTCTCGCTGATGATATCGTTTTCTGTTGGGGCGATACAGCCCAACCTTAAAGAGGTTAACTATGAATTTGGCTCTATTGAGGGTCTAGACTGTACTAATGGCTGTTCAATACCATTCCAATATGAATATGAGAATCCAGTTGTATTCTTAATGTCTACAATTGATCCTAATAATATTGAGAACTCACACCCAACTAAGACTAGTGCAGCAAGTATTTGGCCATCCAAAAGAGGAGCGACCATTGAAAGTGAAGGTGTCGTCAAGGATGAAAACGGTAAACTTAAATACGACCGAATGTCTCCCATTTATTATTTTGTTACCGAGCCAGGTAAAATAAAGTTCTTTGATACTAATGGGAATGAAAAATTCGGCGAGGTTGGGGTTGTAACAACACGTAAGTCTCAATGTACAAAGGGGTGTAATAAAAGTAATGATTGGGAGAATGTAAAGCTAAATTTAAACTACGACCGAAAACCAGTTGTACTCTCCCAAGTGCAAGGAAAAGATACTAATTGGTCAACAACAGCAGTATCTGGTGTTACCAGTAATAATTTTAAGTTAGCTTTGGAACGCGGAAGGCAAGGTCCTTTAAAACAGAATGAGTATACGAAAACTATCGCTTACTTAGTTATTTCAGAATTTTATGGAACTGATCGCGATAAAAAACACAATGTCGAGTTTGAAAGCCCCGATCGTACTTATGACCAAGAAAATGACCCAGGCAATCAATATTCAATAGTAAATGCATGTGAAGATAATATCGTAAACTTGCATCAAGGATTTGAAAAATATGGTGTCATTGCTAAAAAACAAACTCGTATAGGAGGACATGGAGGATGGTTGAGACGCTGTAAAACCAATTATGGCGATCAAGTCATCGCCCCATCATTTACTGTTGTATTTGATGAAGATATAGATAGTTTAAAAAATAGGCGTCATGCTGCAAATGAAAACATCGGGTATTTTGCATTTGAAATTCCGAAGCTAGCCATTGCAACAGAGAGTTGTGATTTGTTTCCCGAACCTATTCAAAGTTGGGAGCGCGATGATGGGAAGTTGAGTTCTCTATCCTTAGGTAACCCGATAAAAACCTATGGTTGGTCTCAAGATTACCTATCAAGATATTTGAAAGATAAAAACAAGGGATACGAACCGTACTACAAAAATGTCGGTGGTAGGGAATCAACAGAAAAGTATTTGCTCGTTGGGTTTGACGATACTCCTTCTGAATATCAATTATATGCAGAAGAAAACGTTGTTAATGAGATGGCTGGTGAAAAATATGCTTTTGATCTAGGAAATAACGATGGTCTTCAAACGTATCGAAAAGTTAAAAAAGAAAATGTGACTCCAGTTGTAAAAAAAGAAAATGTAAGATTTGATTTGTTAATCGAAAATTCTAGTTTAAATAATGTAAAATCTAAGTGTCATAGACATCCAAGTGACTGCCAATATAAGAAAGTTGGTGAGAATCATGAAGTAACAATTAAAGGCGATATTCGTGACCTTACCGTTAAGGGTAGTAGTGATGTTATTCGAATTGTTTTTTCTGGATCCCCTTATATCCAAGACTTTAAAGTAGAGAATAATAATAAAGTCGAGTTGGTATTTGAAGATGAAACCGAGGCTACTTTTGGTACATATCATGACCAAATGGCTAAAACATCTTATTTCTTCGGTAAGAGTGTTAGATTGAATATCATTGATAAAATTGAATTTACCAATTTTAGTGCTGCTCAAAATGATGTTTATCCAATTATTTATGCACCAGAAGGGAAAGTTATCTTTCATAGCGGTGAGAACCTTTTTAATGGCTTTATCTTAGGTGGTGAAGTTAGCATAAATTCAGCCGTTATTAATGGGGCGATTACGGCACAAAGCTTGAAATTTAATGGTGGTAATAACGTAATTAGGCATCCAATTGGTCAGTGCCCCACTCGACCTCCTCAAACGGGGATATTAAAGGTAACTCCTATTTCGCGAATAAGCCTGACGTGTGAAATGATTCCTGTTGAGTTTAAATTGATAGAAAAATATTCAGGTAAACTGATAAAATCTTCAGATAGTTTTACTCCACTTCCATCTTCTTCTGATGTTAAATGGTGTAATTCTGCGGATGATAGTAATTGTGATAACGGGTTATTTAACTTTGAACAAGGAAAGAAAACTCTATATTTAAGCTCCCAGATTATTCAGGAAATATATGTATCTGGTATGTACAATCAAGAGTTATCTGAGGCCACTTTAGTTAAATTTGTTCCTTATAGATTTTCTGCTGAAAATTTGCGAATGATCGCTGGTGAGAAGGATAGTAAAGTAACTGTTGTCGCATCTTCATGTAATGACGGTGAGGTATCACCAGTCAAAGGCTATAATCAGTCACTTAGTTTTGAAAGTGAGATATCTAAGTCCTTGAAAGTTCCAAACCAAAAAGGCGATATTGAAGAGTTAAAGATCAGTGATGCTTCAACTGAGAATAACGATGCACAGCTTAAGTTTGTTGATGGTGAAGCAACTATTAGTGTCGACTGGAACAATGTAGGACTCGTTGATATTACTTTAAAAGATCCTGAGTTTAGTTGTGAGAACTTTGGGGAGGATTGTCCAATTGATGGTAAAGCTGAGTTGGTCGGTTCATTCAGCATTAAATCAAGACCAGATAAGTTTTATCTTTGTACAGATACCGCCTCTGATGGTACCTCTAGTTCTGGTCATGGATTCGTCGCTTCGGGTGACGAGTTTAAACTTTATGTAAAACCAGCGGTGATTGGAGCTGACGTTAATAATGTTTGTAGCCGCAACATCGGAGTACCATCGAACTATCACCATATTGATACTAGTGTTGATTTTGATATTGAACTAGATAGCCCTCTAAAAGATAAAGGCGGAACTTTAGGTGCTTTAACTGGATTGCCGGAATTGATCTCTCCGAATGCTTACTTTGGTTACGAGCTAGAAAGTCTAGCGTATTCCGAGGCTGGAAGTATTAAAATAAAAGTTGATGAAGCTGGATTTTTTTCTAGTACCGTTGATAGCGATTGGAATGTGACGGGGAGCAAAACTATTGGCCGTTTTTATCCCAAGTACTTCCAAGTTACAGAAAGCGATTGGACCTATCCTAATGCTCAGAGTTTCTCTTATATGGGACAGCCCTTCGATGGCGTAACTTATAGTGTTGAAGCACTTAATTCCAATGAAAAATCTTTAAAAAACTATGCGCTGTTTGAATCTGGTGTTCAAGCTAAATTCAATATTGATGAGTTAGGTTCTCTAAGTGAGCGATTTGATGCTCCTAACTCAACTGGAAGATGGGATTTGCTTGATAAGGCGAAGAGTATTGGTTCATTTACGATAGATGGTAATTCATTTTGTGGAGCAGATTCTACGAACAGAGCCTTTGGTAGTGCATGCTTTATTAAAGATTTCGATAAGCTAAGTGATTCTAAAGATTATGCTGATGGCCCCTACAACATGGGAGGGGAGGTTACCAAGATTGGCTTAGTTGATGCTAAAAGTTCCGATCCAGTTTCATTCTTAAATGTAGATACTGTTAGTGACTCTCGGTTAATCTCACAGCCTGACATCCGTTTCGGTCGTGTTGACCTTGATGATGTAGGTGGACGTCAAGGGGACACCTTACATGTTCCACTACGTGTTGAATACTGGAATGGCAGCCGATTTGTTGTTAACTCAAATGATAGCCAAAGCGACGTAGCCGGTGTTACCGCTGCTCAAAGTCATATTTGGCCTATGGGAGCAAATGCTGATCCTAAAGCGGTTACACTAGGAGCTGGTGGTACCGTTTCTTCAGGTTCTTCTCGCTCTATTACTGCAACTCAAGCAGAACCATACCGTCAGCAAACACGCGTTTGGTTAGATCTTGATGACTCTGAAAATGGTTTACCATGGCTCAAATATGATTGGGACAATGATGGCTCCGAAGAAAACCCATCATCCGTCGTCACCTTTGGTATTCATCGTGGTAACGATCGCGTGATTTACCGTGGTGAGCCAGGGTTAACCGGACAGTAACAACTTAGGTTTTTGCCCTTAAGTTAGGAAACTGCAAGAAATTGAGGCTTTCTGCTCATGTTTGTGTACCAATACCTTGCTGTGACAGCGAGGCATTGGTACATTTAGAGCAATTTTTGTCTTCTATATTTTTGCAGGATGAGCGAAGAGTATGTTTAAGAAACTTCGTGGCATGTTTTCTAACGATCTATCTATCGATTTAGGTACAGCCAACACTCTAATTTACGTAAAAGGGCAAGGAATTGTCCTTGATGAACCTTCTGTAGTTGCTATTCGTCAAGATCGTGTAGGTTCTGCAAAAAGCGTTGCTGCAGTCGGTCACGCAGCAAAACAGATGCTTGGTCGTACACCTGGCAATATTTCCGCTATTCGCCCAATGAAAGACGGCGTAATTGCTGACTTCTACGTAACCGAAAAAATGCTTCAGCACTTTATCAAGCAAGTGCACGATAACAGCATCCTAAAGCCAAGCCCACGTGTTCTTGTTTGTGTTCCTTGTGGTTCTACCCAAGTTGAGCGTCGCGCAATTCGTGAATCAGCACTTGGTGCTGGTGCGCGTGAAGTTTACCTAATCGACGAGCCAATGGCGGCGGCAATTGGTGCTGGTTTACGCGTATCTGAGCCGACAGGTTCAATGGTGGTCGATATCGGTGGTGGTACAACTGAAGTTGCCGTTATCTCTCTAAACGGTGTGGTTTACTCATCGTCTGTACGTATCGGTGGTGACCGCTTTGATGAAGCTGTGATCAACTACGTACGTCGTAACTACGGCAGCTTGATTGGTGAAGCAACGGCTGAAAAGATCAAACACGAAATCGGTTCTGCTTACCCTGGCGATGAAGTTCAAGAGATTGAAGTTCGCGGTCGTAACCTTGCAGAGGGTGTGCCACGCAGCTTTAGCTTGAACTCAAACGAGATCCTAGAAGCGCTTCAAGAGCCGCTATCTGGCATCGTCTCAGCAGTCATGGTTGCACTAGAGCAGTGTCCACCAGAGCTTGCTTCAGACATTTCTGAAAACGGTATGGTACTAACCGGTGGTGGTGCACTACTTAAAGACCTAGACCGTCTACTAATGGAAGAAACTGGTATTCCTGTTGTTATCGCGGAAGATCCACTAACGTGTGTTGCGCGTGGTGGCGGTAAAGCTCTAGAAATGATCGACATGCACGGTGGCGATCTGTTCTCTGAAGAATAAAGGTTTAGGTGAAGCTCATGTCGGGCTTCACCTTCATTTCTGCTCTCTCTGTAATTCAAACATGCTCCATACCTAAAAGTATTTAGTTAAGTATTTTTAGGTTGCCAAGTAAGGCTCAATAATCATGGAAGCAATCAGGTCAAAAACAAGATGAAACCGATTTTCGGCAGAGGTCCGTCTCTGCAATTACGTCTGTTTTTTGCTGTCATCGTGTCGGCGAGCTTAATGCTGGCCGATAGTCGTCTAGATACGTTTTCCAACGTTCGATACCTACTAAACAGTATGGTTGCACCGATTCAGTACGCAGCGAATTTGCCTCGTAGTATGTTCGATGGCGTATTTGAACGTTTTAATTCTCATCAGGCATTAGTTGAAGGCAATCGCAGCTTAAAGCGAGAAGTGTTACGCCTGAAAAGCGAGCTTATCTTGCTCGACCAATATAAAGAAGAAAACCAACGCCTACGTAAGTTGTTAGGATCTTCATTTGTCCGTGATGAAAAGAAAGTCGTGACAGAAGTAATGGCGGTTGATACTTCACCTTATCGTCATCAAGTGGTGATCGATAAAGGCCGTATTGATGGTGTTTACGTTGGTCAGCCTGTTATCAACGAGAAAGGCATCGTTGGTCAGGTTACGTTTGTCGCAGCGCACAACGCACGTGTTCTGCTGCTAACGGACGCGAAAAATGCAATTCCTGTCCAGGTGATCCGCAATGATATCCGAGTGATCGCATCGGGCAATGGTGAAATGGATGAAATCCAACTGGAGCACATTCCAACCAGCACAGATATTCAGGTTGGTGATTTATTGGTGACATCCGGTTTAGGTGGTATTTACCCTGAGGGATACCCAGTCGCGACGGTTACCAATGTGGATCACGATACGCGTCAAGAGTTCGCTTCAATCAAGGCTGAGCCGGTTGTGGAGTTTGATCGCTTACGCTACCTACTGCTGATTTGGCCGAATGAAGACCGTCAACACAAAGTACTGCGGTCCAATGTAGATGAAGGGTTAGAGCAAGAACAAGAGGTAACCGATGGCCAATAATGTATTGAGTAGCCGAATGGTGATTGGCGTCAGTTTCTTCGTTGCGCTGGTACTGCAAACCATTCCATGGCCAGGTGTGTTAGATGTGTTACGTCCGTCATGGTTGTTCCTTGTCACGTGTTATTGGGTGTTGGCACTACCGCACCGAGTGAACGTCGGAACTGCGCTAGTGTTGGGCTTATTGTGGGATATCTTGATCGGCTCAACGCTTGGAATTCGTGGCATGATGATGTCGATCGTTATCTACCTCGTGGCGCTGAATTTCCTGTTGATTCGCAACATGGCTTTGTGGCAACAGTCGATTTTAATTGCCTTTTTTACTGCGTTATTGGAAGTTTTGATATTCTGTGGGGAATATTTGAACCAGGACGTAGTATTTAATCCATTATCTCTGTGGACGGCGGCAATAAACTGTATACTTTGGCCATGGATGTTTTTATTAATGCGACGAGTTCGTCGTGCATGGCACGTAAGGTAAAGCGGTGAAGAAAAGCTTATCTCTCGTTCTCGCATCGGGTTCTCCGAGAAGAAAAGAGCTGCTTGCTCAACTGGGTTATGATTTTGAGATCGTATTGCCTGATATTGAGGAAGCCAAACAGGCTCATGAGCAAGCACGAGATTACGTGTTGCGTCTTTCTTTGGAAAAAGCTCAGGCAGGCTTAGCGTTGGCTAAGCCTGATTCCGTTGTATTGGGCTCTGATACGGTCGTCGTATGCGATGACCGTGTGCTAGAAAAACCAAAAAGTTTTGAAGATTCAAAGCGTATGCTTACTGACTTATCGGGTCGTCGTCATCAAGTGATGACTGCGGTGAGCGTTGTATCATCGGAACAACAACATTCAGTGGTCGTTACCACTGACGTGTGGTTCAAACCACTGACTCACGAAGAAATCGAACAATATTGGCAGTCAGGAGAGCCATGCGATAAAGCTGGAAGTTATGGTATTCAGGGACTCGGAGGGCGATTTGTCACCCGAATCGAAGGCAGTTATCACGCTGTAGTAGGCTTACCTTTGTTCGAAACCGATCAGCTAATTCAAGAATTTTTATAATTGTTTTGAGGTGTGCACATGAGTGCAGAATTGCTGCTTAACGTGACCCCGAGTGAAACTCGTGTGGCCATGATTGAAGGTGGAGTACTACAAGAAATACATATCGAGCGCGAATCGCGTCGCGGTATTGTGGGCAATATATACAAAGGCAAAGTAAGCCGAGTGTTACCAGGTATGCAGGCGGCTTTCGTCGACATTGGTTTAGATAAAGCGGCGTTTTTACATGCGTCAGATATTGTTCCTCATACCGAATGTGTGGCAGAAAACGAAAAACAGCAGTTTCAAGTCCGTGATATCTCTGAACTGGTACGCCAGGGACAAGACATTGTTGTGCAAGTGGTCAAAGATCCGCTCGGCACGAAAGGTGCGCGTTTAACGACGGATATCACCTTACCTTCGCGTTATCTTGTTTTTATGCCGGGGGCCAGCCATGTCGGTGTTTCGCAGCGTATTGAAAGTGAAAAAGAGCGCGAGCGTTTGAAAAAGGTGGTGAACCATTACTGCGATGAGCACGGTGGTTTTATCATTCGTACCGCGGCAGAAGGCGCCGATGAAAAAGAGCTCTCTCAAGATGCGGCATTTTTAAAGCGTTTGTGGTTAAAAGTCATGGAGCGTCGCTCAAAATACAAAACGCGTTCAACACTTTACGGTGAACTCGGCTTAGCTCAACGCATTCTGCGTGACTTTGTTGGCACAGAGCTCGATAAGATCATGGTCGACTCCCGCCTTGAATATGAAAACCTGAAAGAATTCACTTCTGAGTATGTACCGGAGTTAACAGATAAGCTTGAGCTTTACGAAGGTGACAAGCCAATCTTTGACATGTACGACACCGAAAACGAAATTCAGCGTTCTTTAGAGCGCAAGGTCGAGCTAAAATCGGGCGGCTATTTGATCATCGATCAAACCGAAGCCATGACCACCATCGATATCAACACGGGTGCATTTGTTGGTCGTCGTAATCTCGAAGAGACTATCTTCAATACCAATATAGAGGCAACGCAAGCTATTGCGCGTCAGCTACGTTTACGTAACCTCGGCGGTATCATCATTATTGATTTTATCGATATGGCATCCGAAGAGCATCGTCAGCGAGTACTTACCTCACTGGAAACGGCGCTGGCGAAAGACCGAGTAAAAACCAACATCAACGGCTTTACCCAGCTTGGCTTAGTTGAAATGACGCGTAAGCGCACGCGAGAAAGTATTGAACATATCTTGTGTTCTGGCTGTCCTACTTGTGAAGGCCGTGGCAGCGTGAAAACGGTCGAAACCGTATGCTTTGAGATATTACGCGAGATTACTCGTGTGAACCGTGCTTACGACGCCGATAATTTTGTCGTGTACGCATCGCCGTTTGTTGCTGAAGCGCTATTGGGCGATGAGTCTCATGCGTTGGCTGAGCTCGAAGTATTTATTGGCAAGCAAGTGCGAGTTCAGGCTGAACCCCTGTACATTCAGGAACAGTTTGACGTCGTAATGATGTAATTTGGAACATTTGTGAATTCTGGTGTTAACCGTTTTGGGCGTTTTTGTGCGTGGAGTTTAGTTACTGTATTGGTGTTATTAGCCATATTAGTAACCACGCTTCGCGTCACACTGCCGCAACTTAACCACTTCCAAGATGAGATCAAAACCTGGGTCAAACAAGGCACAGGTTTTGACGTTTCTATTGCCAATGTCGCAGGGACGTGGCGCAATAATCATCCCTCAATTGCGTTACTGGGTTTAGAGGCAAATCTACCAAACGTGCAAGATGCGCGCTTCGCTGTTGAAGAAGTCCAAATTGAGTTCGACCTTATTCAATCTCTTTTTCAACTTAAACCTGTAGTTGCAGACCTTACCATTCATAACCTCGCTTTAGACATTCACACGGTAGACATTCTGCCGACTTCTCATCGTCAAGAATCGAAGCCTGAAGTGGATAAGAGCGAAGTGAAACTCATTGACCAACTCGACTCACTTCTTTTACGTCAGTTCGAAGACTTCACTATTAGCGATTCACGGATTTGGTATAAGTCGGTGTCTGGTGAAACTCGCCGTTTAGATATTGAGCACCTTCGTTGGAGCAATCAAGGGAAACGTCACGTAGCCGAAGGCACGGTTAGCATTGCCGATGTTCGCCTGAACTCGTTGTTAGTAAGCGCTAACTTTAAAGATCATGGCTCGTTGCGCGATGTATCTGGTGAGTTTTACGTGAGTGCTCAAGATGTCTCGGTCACACCTTGGCTGACCACTTACATGCAAGAAGAGTCAGGAGCAGAGTCGGGTAAAGTCAGCTTAAATACTTGGCTAACGCTCAAACATAGCCAACCGCATGATGCTTATGTTGAATTGCTGCCTTCCGAGTTGGTGTGGAATGAAGATGGACATCATGAGCTGTTTATTGAGTCTGGAATTTTCAATCTTCGACCAGATAAACAAGGCTGGAAAGTAAATGGCCACTCACTTCAGATCAGAACCGATAATACCCCTTGGCCAGAGCTAGACGTCGCGTTTGATTGGCAACCAAACGGCTGGATGCTTAATCTCTCTCAACTCGACATTGAAGCACTCATTCCGCTCATTAAGCTGGCTCCAGAGTCAGAGTCGACCAGTGACCTTATTAACAAACTAGCACCGAAAGGTCGGGTCGAAGATGTCCGATTGTCAATGAACGGTGGTTTAGACACCTTACGCTACTCGGCTGAACTGGATGAACTCGCGATGACACAATGGGAGCTTCTACCCGGGTTTCATCACGTAAAGGGCAGCGTATCGGGGGATGTGAATCAAGCTAAAGCAAAAGTCACCGTCATTGATGATGTATTTCCGTACGGCGATGTATTCCAAGCTCCGCTGAATATCAAACAAGGTGAAGTCGATATTATCTGGCAGCAAGATGAGAGCGGCTGGCGCTTGTGGTCGGATAAAGTGACGGCAGCAACGCCTGATCTTCAAGTCCTGGGGGCATTCCGTCTTGATTTTCCAAAAGAACAAAGCCCATTTTTATCGTTCTATGCCGAAGCGGATCTCTACAACGCGGGTGAGACATGGCGCTATCTACCGACTCTGGCACTTGGACAAGACTTGACCGACTATCTTTCGACCGCGATTCAGGGCGGTAAAGTGAACACAGCGAAATTGTTGTGGTATGGCGAGTTAGGTGATTTTCCTTACAAAGAACATAATGGCATGTTCCAAGCTTGGGTTGGATTAAAAGACGCGAAATTTAGCTTTGATACGGCATGGCCAACCATCACGGATTTGCAGCTAGACTTGCTGTTTGAAAATGATGCCATGTATTTGGATTCAAAATCAGCCACACTAAATGGCGTTCATGCCAAGCGTATCACTGGGCGAATCCCTGAGTTGGCAGAAGGTGGACACATCGAGATTGAAGCGAAAGCAAGCGCGCCGGGTAATGAAGTCCGTGACTACATGATGGCGACGCCATTAGTGGATTCAGTCGGTGCCGCATTGACAGCGCTGCAAGTGAGTGGTCCCGTTTACTCTGAGTTTCAACTCAATATACCGTTTGATTTTGAGAAAGAGTCTCGCGCTTGGGGTTATGCCGATTTAACAGAAAATCGTGTTGATGTTGAAGCGCCGCCAATGACGCTTGAAAACGCCACAGGGCGTATCACCTTCGACAATGATGTGGTTACCACATCGGGTTTGTCGGCCGAATTATTACAACAGCCTATCTCTCTTGATTTCCATGGAGAGAGTGCGGAGCAAGGCTACAACGTGACAATTAATACACTAGGAGATTGGGATGTCGAGCCTCTCAAACCCTATGTCGGTGAGCGTTGGTTAAACCTTGTTTCTGGCCATGCGCCGTGGCAAATGGACATTGACTTGCAACTCAATGATGTTGGTTTCACTTATCAGCTTGAAGTGCTGGCGCAGCTAAATCGTCTGGCTAGTCAATATCCTTATCCTTTAGCGAAACAAATTGGCGAGCCTGGGCAAGCGAAACTGCAAGCATCTGGCAATCAAGAGAGTATTTCAGCAAGACTACAGATCCCAAATGTGAAGTATCAAACTGAGATAGATATCGCTGGCGATGTCCCGGTTCTGACTGCGACTCATTTAATGGTTGGCAAAGGTGGCTTCCGGATTAGTCCTATTGTCGGGCACGATGCTTCGGTGCGTGTCGAAGAACTGAATTTAGACCAATGGGCGGAGCTTGCGCAGGTCTCTGAGAGCAAGCCTTCATCGTCTGTTTTGGCAAGCATGAAAACGCCGACCATTCCATTGCCGACACGCATTGAAGTTGAAACGCCAAACTTACAGCTCGGTGGGATTGAGTTTCATGATGTGGATTTTTCAGCAAGCAAGAAAAATTTGAGTTGGCAACTCGATGTGGACAGTCAAGAGGTTAAAGGGAAAGCTAACTATCTGAAACCCTATGATCTATCGGTCTCTTTAGAGCACTTGCATCTGTACATCCCAGGGTTTGAAGAGATGACCAAAGAGCGCAGCTCAATCTTTGCGAGTGAAGATCAAAACGCACCTTTGATTACCAATTTTGACCGCAAGTTTCACGCTGAGATGCCAAACTTAACTTTGAACATTGATGATTTTTGGCTGCAAGGCTACAAAGTGGGCAAAGTGAATGTTGATTTGCAGCGTCGCCAGAACCGCTTGGAGTGGAAAAATATCACCTTTAGTAGCGGCAAAAACCGCATTGATATGAGTGGTTGGTGGGACCTGACGAAAGAGAGTAGTCATTCCAACTTAACCATGAAAATGAAAGGTGATAACAACACCGATCTTATGGAGCGCTTTGGTATTACATCAGGCATTCAACAAGCACCATTTGAGATCAATGCCAATATGGAATGGGACGGCGCACCTTGGTCAATGAAGACACAAACCTTGCAAGGAAACGTCTCAACGGAATTTGGTAAAGGCGTGATCAGTGAAGTTAGTGGTGCGGCACGCTTGTTAGGCTTGTTCAGCTTGGATTCTATCATCCGTAAGATGCAGCTCGACTTTACCGATGTATTCGATAAAGGCATGGCATTCAACTCGATCACGGGAACGGGCAAAATCCAAGACGGTGTGTTTATCACCAATGATATCGTAATGGATGCGTTAGCAGGGGAAATGCAAATCCGCGGTATCGCTAATATGAACAGCAGAATGGTTGATGCGGAAGTGAAATTCACACCAGACATCACATCAGGCTTACCAATGCTGACTGCGTTTGCCGTTGCGCCTCAAACGGCTTTGTATGTCTTGGCCATCTCCACGGTGATATCTCCGGTGGTTGAGGTCTTCACTCAAGTCAATTATGAAGTGAAAGGCCCACTAGATTCACCAACGGTGAAAGAAATTTCGCGAAGTAAAGGTGAATACAAGCTACCAGAAAAACTGCGTGAACAGGCCAAATAATTCACCGAATATAATGGAATAGGGAGGAAACACATGGAACGTGTTGGCATTATTCAAATGACTTCGGGTCCGGATATTAACGCGAATTTGGACTTCATCGAAAAACAGTGTGCTTTAGCGAGCAAGCAAGGTGCCAAACTTGTCCTTACTCCTGAAAATACAGTGCTATTTGCCAGTCGCGAAGCTTATCATCAACATGCAGAGCCACTTGGCAGTGGCATGATTCAACAGCGGCTCTGTGAAATCGCAAGAAAGAACCAGTTAACACTGATTGTCGGAAGCATGCCCATTCAAACCGCAAAAGGTGTCACGACAACAACACTTGTATTGCCGCCGCACGGTAAATGCATTGCTCACTATGACAAACTGCATATGTTTGATGTCGACGTAGCCGATGGTTATGGTAGTTATCGTGAGTCGGATACGTTTATGGCGGGTAATCAAATAGTCGTTGCGGAAACTGATATCGGCAGTGTTGGATTGAGTATTTGTTATGATTTACGTTTCCCAGAACTTTATAAAGTATTGCGTCAAGAAGGGGCGGATATCATTGTGGTGCCCGCTGCGTTTACCGCTGTGACGGGGCAAGCTCACTGGGAAATACTATTGCGAGCTAGAGCGATTGAGACACAATGTTGGATTTTGGCAAGCGGACAAACTGGAACGCATCCATGTGGACGAAAAACATGGGGACACTCAATGGTCGTTGACCCTTGGGGACGTATCCATAAACAGCTTCAGGATGAAGTAGGCTTATTGGTGACAGAGATAGATTTGTCACAAAGCCAACAAGTAAGGCAGAATATGCCGCTGACTCAACACAGTCGCTTTCAAAATGAATTGAGACGGAAATAAAAGAGCTAACTATGAGCACAAACCAAATAGAACAGGCACTCCTTGCCCCAAATGGTCTGACAGAACAAGACATTGCTGACACGCTTGCCAGCATTGCTACGCGCCAGATCGATTATGCGGACATTTACTTTCAGTCCAGCTGGCATGAGTCTCTGGTTCTAGAAGACAGCATCATCAAAGATGGCTCTTTTAACATTGATTGTGGTGTTGGTGTCCGTGCAGTAACTGGCGAGAAAACCGGCTTTGCCTACTCTGATCAAATCCAGCCTGAAGGCCTGAAGCAGAGTGCAATCGCGGCGCGCGGTATTGCTCAGCAAGGGCAGAATGGTAAAGTCCAAGCGTTTAAACGCACCGAAAACCAAGCGTACTACGCCGCTGTGAATCCACTAGCTGAATGGGAAAAGCAGCAAAAAACAGAATTGCTCAAATCTCTAGATGCTTACATCCGCACTAAAGAACCATTGATTAAAGAAGTTTCGATTAGCATCAGCGGTGTGCATGAGCAGATGCTTGTTGCGGCAACAGACGGTACTTATGCAGGCGACATTCGTCCTTTGGTGCGTTTGTCTATTAGTGTGCTTGCACAAAAAGGCGAACGACGTGAACGCGGTAGTGCGGGGGGCGGCGGCCGTTTCGGTTACGATTTCTTTTTAACGGAAAGCAATGGTGTGAAACAAGCTTTTCATTACGCAGACGAAGCGATTCGCATGGCGTTAATCAACCTTGAAGCAGAAGCAGCACCAGCTGGCATGATGCCAGTGGTATTGGGTTCTGGCTGGCCTGGCGTGTTGCTACACGAAGCGGTAGGTCATGGCCTAGAAGGTGATTTTAACCGGAAGGAATCTTCGGTTTTCTCTGGCAAAATGGGTCAACAAGTGACGTCTTCACTATGTACCATCGTCGATGATGGCACGTTAAAAGACCTTCGTGGTTCATTGAATGTGGATGATGAAGGGGTAAACGGCCAGTACAACATGCTTATCGAGAATGGTGTGCTGAAAGGCTATATGCAAGACAAGCTAAACGCGCGGCTAATGGGTGTAAATCCAACGGGTAACGGTCGTCGTGAATCGTATGCACACTTGCCAATGCCTCGTATGACCAACACCTACATGCTTCCAGGTGAACATACGCCAGAAGAAATTATCTCGACGGTCGAGAAAGGGTTGTATGCGCCAAACTTTGGTGGCGGCCAGGTGGACATTACTTCGGGTAAGTTTGTGTTCTCTGCATCGGAAGCGTACTTGATTGAAAACGGTAAAATTACGCGCCCTGTTAAAGGTGCGACGTTGATTGGCTCAGGTATCGAAGCAATGCAGCAAGTCTCTATGGTCGGTAACGACCTAAGTATCGACAAGGGCGTTGGCGTATGTGGTAAAGCAGGTCAAAGTGTGCCAGTTGGTGTTGGTCAGCCGACCTTGAAGCTGGACTCACTGACAGTGGGTGGCACGGAGTAACTCAGTCGAATCGTTATAAAAAGAGCGCTCATTAGAGCGCTCTTTTGCTTTGTGAGTCGGTGTCAATTACAGGTTTTCTTCAGCAAATTCCGCCAAGCGGCTACGAACCACGCCGTTGAGGTGAATATTTGCGCTGCCTTCAAAGTTCTTGAAGCGCTCAACCATGTACGTCAATCCTGATGTCACTGGGGTGAGGTAATGAGAGTCAATCTGCGCCAAGTTACCGGAGCAGACGATTTTGGTTCCTTCGCCACAGCGGGTAATGATGGTTTTGATTTGTGATGCAGTGAGGTTTTGACACTCATCAAGCAGTACAAACGCATTTTGAATCGAACGGCCACGCATAAAGTTGATCGATTTAAATTGAATGTTGGCTTTATCGCAGATGTACTTCAATGAGCCTTCAGTGCAGTGATCGTGTTTATGTAGTGCTTCCAAGGTATCGGTCACCGCCGCTAACCACGGCATCATTTTCTCCTCTTCGGAGCCGGGTAAGAAGCCGATGGATTCACCGATATCTGGCGTGTTACGTGTTACGATAATTTTATCGAACATGCTTTTTTCAATGGTTTGCTCCAATGCTGCTGCCATTGCCAGTAATGTCTTACCACTACCCGCCGCACCCGTTAGAATCACCAAGTCAATTTCTGGATCGAGTAAGGCATCTAACGCCATTCCCTGGTAGATATTTTTAGGTGTGATGTCCCAAGCCTTACGATGCATTAGACGTTCGCGGCTCAGGTCGAGAAGCGTTAGCTTGTCTTCATTGATGGTTTCTACGCGACCAGCAAAGTCACTGTCTTCATCAATAACGTATTGGTTGATAAAGGTTGGGTCGAAGGGTTCGCGACTGAGTTTGTGGTAAGTTTTTCCGCCCAGAGCATAGCTTTCTACTTCCTCAATACCGCTCCAGAAATCACCTTCACGCAATTGAAAGCCTTTGGTTAGGTATTGAATGTCGTCAATCAGTTGGTCGGTTCTATAGTCCTCAACAAAGCGTACACCAGCCCCTTTGGCTCGCAGACGCATGTTGATGTCTTTCGTGATCAGTACCACTTCACGTGGTGCACGTTTATTTTGCAGATAAAGCACCGCGTTGAGAATACGGTTGTCACCGGCTTTGTCGGCGAAGGCTTTGACAGTTTCCTGCAGTTCAAAATCCGCCAAAATGGAAATAGTACCTTGGTCGGGGTTGTCTTTAGAAACAGGAATGCCTTCAGAGATTTCATCTGGCGTTGCTTCTTTAAACAAATCTTCCAAGGTGCGAATAGCCACGCGCGCATCTCTTGCAACGTCGCGCTTACTGTCTTTGATTCGGTCGAGTTCTTCCAACACGGTCATGGGGATAACGACATCGTGTTCTTGGAAAGAGAAGATGGCAAAGGGTTCATGAAGAAGAATGTTGGTATCGAGTACAAACAGTTTCCGATCGGTATCGCCCATAGCGTCTCCTTGCCGTAGTACGGCTCTGCATGCGAGTTGTTAGGTCGTTTCCAAATAGGTGTGAAGTGACCTAACTCTGATTGCTTGCAATAGAGGTTGTCGGGCTGATGTCGGCTAGTGTGCAACCGAGTAGCAAGACAACTTACTGCAAACCCGTGTTGATCCTAATCGTGTACTAACGCGCTTAAATCATATGCAATGGTTTTAAACGCCCCTCATTAGAAGTATACGTAATATTTACGTTCTACAACTTAATAATTGGCATGAGTATTTTACAATTTGATTGCATTTAGAGTTTGGGAAAAAAAGTTTCTGCTTGGTGCGGTTTCGGCGTGACCTAAATCACAGCTTCAAGTAAGATTATCGACCTTTTTCTGCGTATAGGCTATGTCCGATTTATCATGTTGAGCTGGCTTAAAAAATACTCAGTTCATACTGAAATGACGAATGCTATCGGCATAGCAGAAGCCAGAATCAGATCTAAACTATTATCCATGCCCACGGGCATGAGTAGACCAACAAGAAATACGAATCAAGAACTAATAACGAGGTAGTCAATTCATGACATTTGCTTTGGGGCAGCGCTGGATTAGCGATACGGAAAGCGATTTAGGTTTAGGTACCGTTGTAGCAATGGATGCTCGTACTGTGACATTGATGTTTGCAGCGTCAGAGGAAAACCGAGTTTACGCACGTAACGATGCACCTGTTACCCGAGTCACCTTTAATGTTGGGGATGTCATCGATTGCCAAGAAGGTTGGTCTCTAAAAGTAGAAGAAGTACTGGAAGATGAAGGTCTTTACACCTATTTCGGTACTCGTGAAGACACGCAAGAAACCGCTGTTGTTCTGCGTGAGATTTTCCTTAGCAACCAAATTCGTTTTAACAAACCTCAAGATAAGTTGTACGCCGGTCAAATCGACCGTATGGACAACTTTGTTCTGCGTTACCGTGCGCTAACCAACCAGTTTGAGCAGCATAAGAGCCCAATGCGTGGCCTATGTGGTATGCGTGCAGGTTTGATCCCTCATCAGCTTTACATCGCGCACGAAGTTGGCCGTCGTCACGCGCCACGCGTCTTGTTGGCGGATGAGGTAGGTTTGGGTAAAACCATCGAAGCGGGCATGATCATCCACCAACAAGTTCTGTCTGGTCGTGCCGAACGCATTTTGATTGTGGTGCCTGAAACACTGCAGCATCAATGGCTGGTTGAGATGATGCGTCGTTTCAATCTGCATTTCTCTATCTTTGACGAAGAGCGCTGTATCGAAGCTTTTGCGGATGCAGAAAACCCATTTGATACTCAGCAATATGTGCTGTGTTCTTTGGATTTCCTACGCAAGAGCCGCAAGCGTTTTGAACAAGCACTGGAAGGTGAATGGGACCTACTGGTTGTTGATGAAGCGCATCACCTTGAATGGAGCCAAGATAAACCGAGCCGTGAATACCAAGTGGTAGAAGGCTTGGCTGAACGTACTCCAGGTGTGTTGCTACTGACTGCAACGCCAGAGCAGCTTGGTCGTGAGAGTCACTTTGCTCGTCTGCGTTTGTTGGATCCAGACCGCTTCTATGATTACGAAGCATTCGTTGAGGAAGAAGAGCAATACGCGCCCGTAGCTGATGCGATTACTTCACTCTTTTCCGGTGAAAAGCTACCTAATGAAGCAAAAAACCAGATCACTGAGTTATTGTCTGAACAAGACGTAGAACCACTTTTCCGCATTATCGAAAGTGAAGCGGACGAAGAAGCTAAAGCGTCGGCACGCCAAGAGCTGATCGATAACTTGATGGATCGCCATGGTACAGGGCGTGTTCTGTTCCGTAACACGCGCGCGGCCATCAAAGGCTTCCCTACGCGTAACGTGCATCTGATGCCAATGGATATTCCACCGCAATACACTACATCAATGCGTGTTGCTGGGATGATTGGCGGTAAGATGAGTTCTGAAGCACGTGCGATGAAGAACCTTTACCCGGAAGAAATTTTCCAAGAATTTGAAGGCGATGACGCGAGCTGGTGGCAGTTTGACTCGCGTGTGAATTGGTTGCTTGAAAAAGTAAAAGAGAAGCGCAGCGAGAAAATCCTCGTGATTGCTTCTCGTGCGAGTACCGCGCTGCAATTGGAGCAAGCACTGCGTGAGCGTGAAGGTATCCGCGCCACTGTTTTCCACGAAGGTATGTCGATTCTTGAACGTGATAAAGCGGCGGCTTACTTTGCGCAAGAAGAAGGTGGAGCACAAGTTCTTATCTGTAGCGAAATCGGCTCTGAAGGTCGTAACTTCCAGTTTGCCAACCAACTTGTCATGTTCGACTTGCCATTTAACCCAGACTTGCTTGAGCAACGTATTGGTCGTTTGGACCGTATCGGTCAAAATCGCGATATCGACATTCATGTTCCTTACCTGAAAGGCACATCGCAAGCGATCCTAGCACGTTGGTTCGATGAAGGCCTGAACGCTTTTTCGGAAACCTGCCCAACAGGCCGTGCTGTTTACGATAAGTACTCCGATGATCTGATTGAAATTCTTGCCTCTGGTGATACCAGCACGCTAGATGAGATCATTGAAGCGTCAGCAAAAATGAATAAAGAGCTGAAATCCCAATTGGAGCAAGGCCGTGATCGCCTATTAGAAATGCATTCGAATGGCGGAGAAAAAGCACAACAAATCGTTGAGAAAATTGAATCAACTGACGGCGATACCAATCTGGTCACCTTCGCACTTTCTCTTTTTGACACGATTGGCTTGAATCAAGACGATAAAGGTGAAAACGCCCTGATTGTGACCCCATCTGAGCACATGATGGTGCCAAGCTACCCAGGTCTGCCATACGAAGGAGCGACGATCACGTTTGATCGTGATACAGCGTTATCTCGTGAAGATATGCACTTTATCAGTTGGGAACACCCAATGATCCAGGGTGGTATCGATCTTCTTATGAGTGAAGGGGTGGGGACGTCTGCGGTATCTCTATTGAAAAACAAAGCGTTACCAGTCGGGACTATTCTTCTTGAGTTGATTTACGCGGTAGATGCGCAAGCGCCAAAACGCAGTGGTATCGCGCGCTTCTTACCGAAAACGCCAATCCGTTTAATGATGGACTCGCGTGGTAATGATTTGTCTGCTCAAGTGGAGTTTGAAAGCTTTAACCGCCAGCTCAGCCCTGTAAACCGTCACTTAGGTAGCAAGTTGGTTACGTCGGTACAGAAAGACGTACACCGCTTAATTGAAGCTGGTGATGTTCTTATTGAAGAGAAGGTCGAAGAAGTACGCAAACAAGCTCATCAAGATATGCAGCACAGTTTGAATGCAGAGCTTGAGCGTTTGCAAGCACTGAAAGCGGTGAACCCAAATATTCGTGACGAAGAAATTGAAGCTATCGACGCACAAATTAAAGAGCTCACTGGTTACATCAACCAAGCTCAGGTTCAGCTCGACTCGCTGCGTTTGATTGTGGTGAGCCACAACTAAGTAAGTATTTATTGCTCATTAAAAAAGGTCTTCAGTTGAAGACCTTTTTCTTTATTTACGGTTTAGTTTCTTTAAGCGGAATGCATTAATCACTGATAGCTATCTCATTTACATCAACCACTTCCACCAGATAAATACAGCCAAGAAGCCAAACAAGTAAATCAGGCCTGCAATCGACAACCACTTTAGTTTAGGTCCAACAGCCAAAGGCTCAGGTAACTCAGTTTTGCTCACTAATGTGTAATTTAGCAGAGCAAAGAATGGCGTGGTCATAAAGGCGAGGATCATCGCAAAGTTCAGCATAGGCAATAACGCAGAAGCCCAGAAAACCACAATACCCAATGCAAGTAAGGAGACTACCAGCATGATCGCTGAAGTGGTTTTAGGGTTAGTGTCTGGTTGCGAGCGCAGTAGGCGTTGAGAATCCGAAATAACGCGCGAATAGCCATCAATAACGGTAATCGTGCTGCCAAAGATACAGAAAAACGCAATTACCGCGATCAAGTAACGAGACCATTCGCCAATCGTTGCCGCATATAAGCCAACCAATTGGTGGGAGAAGCCAACACCAGAGCTTTCAAGCGCAACGCCAGATCCATAAAGCATCAAAGAGCCTAGCGATACAAAGATAATGGCAAGAAACGCCGTGCCAATATAACCGACATTAAAGTCAAATAGAGCAGAGCGGTATGTTACTTCTTGCTGGCTTGATTGGCGTTTTAGCCACGCTGAGGTTAAACAGGAGATCTCAATCGGTGCAGGCATCCACCCCATTGTCACGACGATAAAACCAATAGCCGCAATAGACCAAGGTGATGGCGGCTCGAAGTTGGCTACTTGCTCAACAGGGTTTCCAACGGCGATAGAAACAGCGAGTAAAGTCGCGATGGTTAACACCGACATGATCACCTTAGATAGCGTATCGAGCGCTTTGTAATGGCCAGCAAATAATATAATCAGGCAGGTGACAATCACAATGATGCTGAGTGATGCCATTGATAGTGAAAACGGAATGAAGTAGCCCAGCAAGCTAGCGCTAAACATCAACAAAGCGGCGGTATTGATGACGGCCGATACCACGCTCAGAAATAGAAATAGCCATAGATAAGGTCGACCTAATTTCGCGTAGCCCTCAACCAAGGTGAGCCCTGTCCCCATGGTGTACTGTACGCCCGCTCGGAAAAAAGGGTATTTAAACAGGTTTACGAGCAGAATCAGTGCAGCCAATTGCCAACCATAAATCGCACCAGCCTTGGTTGATGCGACGAGGTGAGAGCCACCGACCGCAGCAGATGCCATTAATATGCCGGGGCCTAGCGAACGAAAAAATAAGGAAAGTTTGGATTGGGGTTTATCTATAACGGCGGAGTCCATTGCTTATTGTCCTTTTTATCTTATGTATCTTTCTAAAGAGATACATACCGCAGTACATGACAAGCTGAGCGCTCGCCCTATACTGCGCAACGGTAATGTCTTTTAAATGCTGTGTTTTGGTGTATTTATTTTAAGTATTCTTTGCGAATATCATGCTGTGTGCATCTAGCACTCTATTCAGTTATGCGTCTTGTTGTCAAACTAAATTTACAACGTGCTATTTTTAGTTTTTATGCTAAAGGATTGACTTTGTTTTATTGGGTTGAACTTTTCTTCAGAATCCTGCATCTGGGTGCTATTTGGGTATATAATCGCGGCGTTTTTATTTTGTAGAGATCTCCCATGGCAATGCTTGAATATACCCCTCCCACCGATCCTTGGGTCGATATCGTTTTTGAGGATGACGACATTCTGGCAGTGAATAAGCCATCAGGGCTGCTGTCTGTCCCTGGTCGCCTTGCAGAGCATTACGACAGCATGTGGAGCCGCCTCAAAGAGTTGCATCCAGAAATTCAAGTTGTGCATCGCTTGGATATGTCGACATCAGGGTTGATGCTGCTGGCGAAAAACAAACCCGCGGAGCGAGCATTAAAAAAGCAGTTCCAATATCGCCTCACTCACAAGGTGTATTACGCACGTGTTTGGGGGCATGTTGAGTCGCAAGAAGGGAATATTGATCTTCCATTAATTTGTGATTGGCCAAATCGTCCACGACAAAAAGTATGTTTTGACGACGGCAAACCATCTCAAACTTTATTCCAAGTAGTGAAGCGTGAAGTACACCCTGATGGCACCCATACGACCGTTGTGCGACTACTGCCCATTACTGGTCGATCGCATCAGTTACGCGTGCATTTGATGGCGATTGGTCATGCGATTGTGGGTGATGAGTTTTATGCAAGCGAAGAGGCGTATCAGTTTTCAGAACGTTTAGAGTTGCACGCTGCGGAGCTAAGTTTTTATCATCCAGCTACGGATCAGCTGAGCAGTATTTTTGTACCCTGTGACTTTTATTCTGAAGCCGAGGCGATGATCTTTAACTATTTTTCGCCAGAGCGTACATTGCCTGATTATAAAACGTTGCCACACCCTTAATGCCAATTGCACTCAACAGCAGTTCTTTCTAGTTCGCTATTTTTGGCTATTTCGTTACTGTGGTTGATGTATCCTGTCTTTCAGCCGTGAACAAGGAGTTGTTATGTCTTTGCCAAGCATCGTATTTTTAGACCGAGCGACCATCCCAGAACATATTGAGGTCCCACGACCTGGCTTTCCGCACCACTGGCGTGAGTACGACCTAACTGCGCCTGAGCAGGTAATAGAAAGGTTAGCAGATGCCGATATCGTGATTAGCAATAAAGTCCTGCTTGACCAACATGTATTAGAGCAACTACCAAAATTACGGATGATCGCGGTTGCCGCAACTGGTTTTAACAACGTCGATGTGAACTACTGTGCTAATCATGATATTGCGGTTGCTAATGTACGTGGTTACGCGACGCGTTCGGTGCCCGAGCACGTGATGGCAATGTTATTCGCTTTAAGACGGAATTTATTTGGGTACCACCAAGATATTGCCGCAGGTGAGTGGCAGCGTAACCAGCAGTTTTGTTTTTTTACGCACCCAATCGGGGATATTGGTGGTAGCACGTTAGGTGTTGTTGGTAGCGGGGCGCTAGGGCAAGCGACGGCGAATCTGGCTCAAGCGTTAGGAATGACCGTGTTGTTTTCTGAGCGTAAAGGGGCGGCAGAATGTCGGCCTGGTTATGTGCCGTTTGAGGAAGTATTAAAACGCTCCGATGCGCTGACCTTGCATTGCCCGCTCAACGATCATACTCAGAATTTAATTGGTCAAGCAGAGTTGCAACAAATGAAGTCCAACTCCATTTTGATTAATACAGGGCGTGGAGGTTTGGTGGATGAGAGCGCACTGGTGGATGCCTTAAAACAGCAAGAAATTGCAGCGGCTGGTTTTGATGTTTTTACACAAGAACCAGCTGATGAGAGCAATCCGCTGATTGCCAATATGAGTTTACCTAATTTGTTACTGACACCGCATGTTGCATGGGGCAGCGACTCTTCGATCCAACGTTTAGCGGAAATCCTGATTGAGAACATTAACGCTTTCGAGCGCGGAGACCGCGTTAATCGCTTAGTGTAACGCTGACTGTAAAATCAAAGATAAAAAAAGCAGACATTGACGTCTGCTTTTTGCGTTTAAATCGAATGCTCATTGCTTGAGCCGTCGAATTAAAACTCTTCTTCGTTTAGACCTTTAAGGATCTGAAAGATTTCGCGGTACGCTTTTGCTGGTTTCCCAGCTTTTTTCTCTTTCGCTGCTTGGCGAGCAAGTTGGCGTAGACGCTGACGATCCGCTTCTGGGTACATTTCCATTACGTCATCAATGGCTTTGTCACCTTCTTCCACTACGCGATCACGCAACGCTTCAAGTTTGTGGAATACAGCCGTTAATTGAGAGTGCTTATTACGAATTTTATCCAGTGCGGCTTGGATTGGCTCTGGATCTTCGTAACGCATCAATTTACCGATACGTTGCAATTGGCGACGACGCGCTTCATTTTTAAAGCGTTGCGCGTCAGCAATTGCTTCTCGCAAATCTTCGCTCAATGGAAACTTTTCTAGAACTGAAGGTTTGAGGCCGACAAGCTCCTCACCTAGCTTTTGCAGTTCTTCCATGTCTCGCTTCATCTCGGATTTACTTACCCAGATGATCTCTTCTTCTGGTTCCCATGGCGCTTTTTGATTCTTACGTGCCATTTCAGTTGCCTGTGTTTTGATTAATATTATGACTATTTTAACAAGAATCATGGGGAGAAAGCGAAATTCTTGTTATCCTATTGTTCATCAAAGACAAGATGTGAAAGACAATGGATATTAAACAGCAGGTTGCTGAGCAACGTACCGAGCTAGAGCAAGCCGTCGCAAGAGCCTTAAAGCTTGCATCGGCAAAATCTGACGCCGCCGAAGTCGCAATTACTAAAAGCACTGGTTTAAGTGTTTCAACTCGTATGGGTGAAGTAGAAAATGTCGAGTTCAACAGCGATGGTGCGCTGGGCATTACCGTTTACCGAGGTCAACGCAAAGGCAGTGCTTCCACGTCTGATTTAAGTGAAGCTGCAATCGAGCAAACCGTTATAGCGGCGCTAGATATTGCACATTACACATCTGAAGACCCATTTGCAGGCCCTGCAGCGAAAGAATACATGGTGCAAGAGATCCCTGAGCTTGATCTTTTCCACCCTGACGCACCCGATCCAGACTCTGCTGCCAATGTGGCGATTGCAGCAGAAAAAGAGGCGCTAAATTATAATAGTGCAATCAAACAAAGTGATGGCGCGAGTTATGATAGTCATTACGGCGTGAAAGTGTATGGCAATAGCCATGGCTTATTAGCTAGTTATGCGTCTAGCCGACATAGTACTAGCTGTTGTGTAATTGGCGTTGGTCAAAACGGCGAGATGGAACGTGATTACAGCTATACCGTGGCACGTCATCGTGATGACTTATGGACCCCAGAAACGGTGGGTCGTAAGGCGGCAGAGAATACGGTTAACCGCCTAGATGCGCAGCGTCTAAAAACAGGTCAATACCCAATCATGTTTGCGGCTGATGTTGCGACAGGCTTGATTGGCCATCTCGTTATGGCGATTAGCGGTGGTAACCTGTACCGAAAATCTTCTTTCTTACTTGACCATCTAGGCAAACAAGTGCTTCCTGAATGGTTCAATATCTCAGAACGTCCGCATGTATTGCGTGGTTTGGCATCAAGTCCATTCGATAGTGAAGGTGTGTACACTCAAGACCGTGAGATCATTACCGACGGTGTGCTAGCAACTTATCTGTTAACCAGTTATGCCGCACGTAAAATGAAGATGACGCCGACAGGTCACGCTGGTGGGATTCATAACTGGTACGTGAAGTCGACAGGCCAAAACTTCGAACAAATGCTTAAAGAGCTCGGTACTGGTCTTCTAGTGACTGAAGTCATGGGACAAGGTGTGAACGTGGTAACGGGTGATTACTCTCGCGGTGCCGCAGGCTTCTGGGTTGAGAATGGCGAAATCCAATACCCAGTATCAGAAATTACCATCGCAGGTAATCTAAAAGACATGTTCACCAAGATTGTGGCGGTTGGTAGTGATATTGAAACGCGCTCACAAATCCAAACGGGCTCTATCCTACTGGATACCATGAAAGTGGCGGGTGAATAAGCTTTTCTAGCAATTCAGAATCAAAAAAGCCTGATGTGTTCATCAGGCTTTTTCGTTTTTTCTGTTAGGTAATCAGTATTGTGGCAAGCCCTAAGAAGACAGATAAACCAATCACATCCGTCACCGTTGTTAATGCCATACCACCAGCTAAAGCAGGATCGATGTTCATTTTTTTCAATAGGATTGGAATCGTTACTCCTGCAATACCTGCGACCAATAAGTTGGTCAACATGGCGGCGGAAATGATTCCTCCGAGCATCCAGTTACCTTTCCAAGCAACAACAATACCGCCAATAATCAGCGCCCACATGATGCCGTTAAGTAAGCCGATCGAGGCTTCTTTCATTAACAGTTCGCGTTTGTTTGAGTCACCGATATGACCAAGAGCAAGACCACGAATCACTAGTGCGACGGTTTGGTTACCAGCGACACCACCCATGGACGGAACAATCGTCATCAATACCGCAATGGCCGCCATTTGATCTAATGTGGCCTCAAACATGTTAGAAACGGAAGCAGCAGCAAGGGCGGCTAATACGTTAGCGCCAAGCCAGATACTGCGTTTGCGAGCTGATTTTACAACAGGCGCGAAAGTATCTTCGTCATCGTCCATACCCGCCATACTCATCATCGAGTGTTCCGCGTCTTCACGAATAACGTCAACCACGTCATCGATGGTGATACGGCCGACCAAATGCAAGTTTTCATCAACAACAGGTGCAGATACCCAATTACGGCGTTCGAACAGACTCGCAACATCTGAGTCGCTAGTATCGACGGTGATGGCCTCGTCCGCGTCTTCCATTACATCAATGATTTTTACGTCTGGCTGAGTGGTAATAAGCGTCGTGATCGGCAGTTCACCGATGAGCTTACTCTCTTCATCGATCACATACAGGGCATCCGTAGCTTCTGGAAGCTCGCCTTTCATACGTAGATAACGCAAAACTACGTCCACATCGACGTCACCACGAATTGTGATGACGTCGGTGTTCATCAGTCCTCCCGCGGTGTCTTCTGGGTAGGATAGGGCAGTTTCGACCCGTAGACGGTCAGAGGAGTCCATTTGCGACAGGACTTCGCGTGACAGGTTGTCAGGCAAGCTACGCAGTACGTAAGCCACGTCATCGGTATCCATGCCTTCTGTCGCTTCTGCAAGCGCTTCTGGTGCCATTTTGGATACGAGGCTGTCTTTGACGTCTTCGTTCAGCTCGTCAAGGATTTCACCATAATCTTCAGGGTCGGTGAGTTGCCAAAGAACTTCACGGCTCTTACGTGGGGAGGCTTCTAAAAGGTGAGCGATATCCTCAGGTTCCATGTCCTGTAATTGACGACGAACATGGACGAAGCGGCCATTTTCTAGCGCTTCTGTGACTTCTTGGAGGGCTTGGTGAGCTTGGTCGAATTCAATTTGCTCTGCCATTCATTCCTCCCAATTCCTGATATTTACAATGCGTTGAATAATAACTTAATTCTAGGCGCCTTTTAATAACAACTTATGATACTAAGCAAATTTATTTATTAGGCCAGGGAAGAGAAAGATAATGGGAGGTAAGAAAAAAGCGAGTAAACTACTCGCCTTCATCAAATTTATCTTCGATCAAGTGGCAAACGGCATCCAGTGCTTCTTCCGCTTGCCCACCCGTTGCGTGGATCGTAACGTATTGCCCTTGAGCGGACTCTAGCATTAACAGGCCCATTACGCTGTCTGCTGTGGCGGTTTTGTCTTCTTCATTGTCGATGGTGATGACCGCTTCAAAGCTCTGTGCCAGTTCGACCAGTTTGACTGCTGCACGAGCATGTAAGCCAAGGCGGTTTTGAATCAATACTTTACGACTTAACTCCACGGCTACTCCTTAGCGTTTTTCTCTAGTGAGGTATGGCGAATTTGTACTTGGTGTCCTTTGTTGGCGAAGTATTCACCGATTTGCTGAGTTAAGTACACCGAGCGGTGCTTACCACCAGTACAACCGATTGCAACGGTCAGGTAGCTGCGGTTGTTTTTCTCAAGCAGAGGTAACCAATTCTCTATAAAGCTTTCAATTTGATATTTCAAACTTAACACCGATTGGTGTTGCTCTAAAAATGCGGCGATAGGAGCATCCAGACCTGTAAGCGGGCGTAGCGCTGGTTCCCAATGTGGGTTAGGTAAGAAGCGAACGTCGAATACGTAATCGGCATCGGAAGGCAGGCCGTATTTAAAACCAAAAGACTCAAATACCATAACGAGCCCTTTGCGATCTCTGCCTTCAACGCGCATACGCACGGTTTCACTCAATTCATGCAAAGACTGCCCACTACTATTTAGGACCAGATCTGCATGCGCTTTGAGTGGCGTCAAAATTTGCTTCTCTCGCTCGATGGCTTGATCGAGCGAGAGGGAGGTGCCACCTAAAGATAACGGGTGAATTCGGCGTGTTTCGCTGTAGCGTCTGAGTAGCGTTTCTTTATTGGCGTCCAAGAAAAGCACGGTCACATCAAGCTCAGTTTTTAACTGTTCTAGTGTACTCATCAGTTCTTTTAGCTTTTTAGGAATATTGCGAATATCAATGCTGACTGCAACATTCTGTTTGCTGTCAGCAACAGAATGAACAAATGCGTCCAGCAAGTTAACTGGCAGGTTATCAACACAGTAGTAACCTAAGTCTTCCAGTACACGAAGCGCAATACTTTTACCGGCACCTGAGTGCCCGCTAACAACGATTAGTCGCATGGAGTTAGTCCTGCTTATTGGTGAATCATGATGTCGTAAAGTTCTTCATCACTCTGAGCATTACGCAGTAGTTTTAATACTTGCTTATCGCTCAGACGTTCTGCCATAGAGGATAGAGTCTTGAGGTGCTCTTTGCACTGTTCTTCTGGTACAAGGAGCGCAAAAAGAAGATCGACAGGTCGATTGTCAATCGCATCAAATTCGATTGCTTCATCACATTGCAGTAAGACAGCAATGGCCTTGTCGCTTGATTGCATTCTCGCGTGAGGGATCGCAATACCGTTTCCGATACCGGTACTGCCCATTTTTTCTCTATTGAGCATGCATTCGAACAGCTCGGTAGAATCTTGGCCCGTTTGATCAGCAACGATACGGCTGATCATTTCAAGGGCGCGTTTTTTACTCGTGCAGTGGACCGCACTTTTGGTGCAGTCCAATGACAGTATTTCGCTCAGTTGCATGATTAATGACTGTTTAGTTTTTCTTTGTGCTTATTAAGTTGGCGAACCAATTTATCTACCAGCGAATCGATCGCGGCATACATATTTTCGTCATCGGCTGATGCGTGGATTTCGCCTTGATTTATGTGAAGCGTAGCTTCCGCGATTTGAGTAATTTTTTCAACTTTTAGTACAACATGCACTTGATTGATATGGTCGAAGAACCTTTCGAGCTTCTGAAACTTAGAATTTACATAGTCTTGCATTGAATCGGTAAGATCAACGTGATGGCCTTGAATATTGATTTGCATAGACTTTCCTTTTCAGTTAGTGCCTTATAATAGGCGTTTACGCTGACTTGAAGGGGCAATTCCCAAGGATTCGCGATATTTGGCTATCGTACGTCTTGCGACCTGAATCCCTTGGTCAGCCAGAAGAGCAGCAATCTTGCTATCACTCAGTGGTTTGGCAGTATTCTCTGCTGCGACCAGTTTTTTAATGAGTGCACGAATTGCTGTTGACGAACATTCTCCGCCGTTGTCAGTACTAACATGGCTAGAGAAGAAGTACTTCAATTCAAAAATACCACGTGGTGTATGCATAAACTTTTGCGTTGTTACACGAGAAATCGTGGATTCATGCATGTCCACAGCCAAAGCGACATCATTAAGCACCATTGGCTTCATGGCTTCCTCACCATACTCGAAGAAATCTTGTTGATGTTCAACAATACATCTTGCAACTTTGAGTAGCGTCTCGTTTCTACTCTCTAAGCTCTTAATTAACCATTTTGCCTCTTGCAAATTGCTGCGGATGTACTGGCTATCCGCGCTATTACCTTTGCCTAATTGAGCATATTGTTGATTTACTTTTAATTTTGGCACGCTATCCGGGTTTATAGAAACGGTCCATTTGCCATTGTCTTTAAAAACGGATACGTCTGGAATTACGTACTCGGTATCATCAGGAGTGATGCGACTACCTGGACGAGGATCTAACTGTTGGATAAGCTTTAAGACTTCACGAAGATCGGCTTCTTTCAGCTTAGTCTCTTTGATGACGAGCTTGTAGTCTCGGTTGCCTAGGTGATCAATGTGATCCGCAAGTATCATTTTGGCTTCAGCAAGCCACGGCGTGTCTTCTGGGAAGGTCGTCAATTGCAGTAACAAACATTCTTGTAAGTTACGCGATGCTACGCCAAGAGGATCGAATTGTTGAATGCGTTTACGAACGGCTTCTACTTCGTCTAAATCTATCTCTTCATTATCGAAGCTCTCATGAATCTCTTCAGGCGACAAAGTTAAATAGCCGTAGTCGTCAACAGCGTCAATAATCGCTAATGCAATCGTGCGGTCAGTTTCACTGAATGGTGTTAGGTCAAGCTGCCACATGAGGTAATCATGTAATGATTCAGTGGTTTCGCCTTGGTAGACGGGCATATCATCATCAAGAGCTAAGCCAGTGCTACCAGTATTCGCGCTGTAGACGTCATCCCAAGTCGTGTCGATTTCAAGCTCAGAGCTAATTTCTGATTTCTCTATCACATCGGAGCTATCTGGAACGTCAATTTCTGTTGGTTCGCTAGCACTGTTGCTATCAGCAGCCTCGACCGCTGACTTATCTTCACCGTTTGCTAGAGGCTCGTCTTGGCCTTCTTCAACTTCCAATAATGGGTTTGAGTCCAACGCTTCTTGGATTTCTTGTTGAAGATCGAGTGTCGACAATTGCAATAAGCGAATCGCTTGCTGCAACTGTGGCGTCATGGCTAACTGCTGACCTAGCTTGAGTTGTAATGAAGGTTTCATTCAGTGTTACTTACCTTGTAATGCTCAGAATCTTACCGTTCCTAATATAATCATAGACGGAATTGTTCGCCGAGATAAACTTGTTTCACCTGTTCATTATTGAGAACTTCTGCCGGAGTTCCCGATGCAATTAGGTGCCCTTGGCTCACGATATAGGCTTTTTCACATACGTCCAGTGTTTCACGTACATTATGGTCAGTGATTAACACTCCGAGACCACGATCGCGCAGATGCTCAATGATTTTCTTGATGTCATTAACCGAAATTGGGTCAACACCAGCGAAAGGTTCATCCAATAAAATGAACTGAGGGTTGGCCGCTAAAGCTCGAGCGATTTCCACCCTGCGTCGCTCACCCCCTGATAGTGCCATACCAGCACTGGTTCTGATGTGCTGGATGTGGAATTCTTCCAACAAATCTTCCAGTTTATCTTGGCGCTCTTCCCTCGTCATTTCTTGACGAGTTTCAAGTACGGCCATGATGTTATCTTCTACTGAAAGCTTACGGAAAATCGACGCTTCTTGCGGAAGATAGCCAATGCCAAGTCGTGAACGGCTATGCATCGGCAAAATACTGATGTCATTGTCGTCAATGGTAATGGTGCCTTCATCGCGAGGTACTAAGCCGACAATCATGTAAAACGAGGTGGTTTTACCCGCACCGTTTGGACCGAGTAGCCCAACAATCTGACCAGATTCAACTTCTAAGCTAACATCAGTGACGACTTTGCGTTTTTTGTAGCTTTTCGCCAAGTTTTTCGCACTCAGTACTGCCATATTAGTTCTCTATCTGATTGGGTTGCAAAATGGTCGTAACGCGCTCTTCCTTAGAGCTATCTGCGACTAGCTTTTGTTTACCAATTTGGTAACGAATCGAAGAACCTTTGATGGTGTTGTTGTCTTGCGCCAGCTGCGCTTGACCTTTCATGGTCAGTTCGTCTGTAGAAATACGGTAATCCAACTCCGTAGCTTGACCACTAAGTGTTTTACCATCGTCCATCAGCTGAGAAAACTTCGCAGGTTTACCAAATGCTTGAATCTGTTTAATTGCTTCGGTTTTAGGATCGCGAGTTACCACGATTCTATCAGCATCGATATTGATGCTCCCTTGCTTAAGAGATACATCGCCTTCAAAAACAACCTGGTTACTCTTCATATCCACCTGTTGGGTGTCAGAGTTTATGTAAACCGGCTGTTGAGTATCCGACTTGAGTGCCAGCGCTTGAGGCGCCGCCAATACCAGTGCCAGTAGGCTAAGGTGTAACGGTTTCATATCGACCTTGAACTTCATCTGTCAGAGTCGCAGTATGCTGTTTTAAGTTGCCTTGCATTGCGCCTCCAGTAGTTTCAAATTGTGGTCCAACCAACATCACTTGTTGGTCAGCTTTAAAATCACGATTGGTTAGATTAATGACCAATTTGTCTGTTGCCATGGTATCAAAACTCGCACCAGGCAGAAGATTTTGCATTAAGACTTTGTCATATAAAGTCAAAACTTGGTCTTCATCTAACACTGCTCTTGTGGCAGTCACCTTCCATTCAATGACGCTACCTTCACGGTAAACCATCAAAGTCGGGTTATTAAAAATAGTATCTCCACTCTTAGCATAATGGTCTAAGTTAGTGGAGCGAATGATGTAACTGCGGACACCATCTTCACCGTAGGTGATGTTTTCTAATCCAGAACCACTGAACATGGGCAGTTCAGAATCTGGTGCTACTTGAATTGCGTCGTTGCCTTTAGGGGTTAGTAGGTAATAACCGCACCACGCTACAACGAAGATCAAGAGCAAATAAATAAGGCGAGTAAAACTCATATAATGAAGGCCTATCGTTTAGCTCAGTACTTCCCTGACCATTGCCTTTATTCGTCTAATAAATGATTTAAATGTTTGTGCTGATATTACATCACGCCAGCTTTTAGTAAATCGTGCATGTTCAGTGCACCCACAATTTTTTCGTCTTTACATAAAATCAGAGCGTTAATGTTTTTATTCTGCATCAAGTTCAAACCTTCAACCGCCAGCATATCAGGGTGTGCTGTGGTTGGGTTTGTCGTCATGACCTCGCCAATTGCCGTCGTATGAATATCGATACGCTTGTCTAAGGTACGACGTAAATCACCATCGGTGAATATACCAAGCATAGCATCGTGCTCATCGACGATGGCTGTCATGCCTAGCCCCTTTTCTGAAATTTCAAGCAGGGCATCGCGAATTAATGCGTCAGGAGAAACTTTAGGTAACGCTTCTCCAAAGTGCATAATATCAGACAACTTAAGTAGCAGTTTTCTCCCCAGTGCACCACCTGGGTGAGATAGGGCAAAATCTTCGGCAGAAAAACCACGAGCTTGAAGCAGAGCTACGGCTAATGCATCTCCCATCACTAATGTGGCAGTCGTACTGCTAGTTGGCGCCAGGCCTAACGGACAAGCTTCTTGAGGTACCGTAATTTGCAGGTGTAAGTCAGACAGCTTGGCCATATTTGATTCTGGCTTACCTGTCATGCTGATGATCTTAATATTCAGGCGCTTTAATACTGGAAATAGAGACAGAATTTCGTTTGATTCACCAGAGTTAGAAATTGCCAGCACAATGTCACCAGGGCTAATCATACCCAAGTCACCATGTGCGGCTTCGCCTGGATGAACGAAAAACGCCGAAGTCCCAGTGCTTGCCAGAGTGGCGGCAATCTTGTTACCAATATGGCCTGACTTGCCAATACCCATAACGACAACTTTGCCGTTGTTGGAAAGGATAAGTTCACACGCTTTTTCAAATTGATCATCAAAGTAGGTATCTAGCTCTTGCAGAGCAGCAACTTCGATATCAAGAACTTGTTTAGCAGCAGCGCGAAAATCAAATTGATTGGACATATCAGATCTCTACTTATTGATCGTGGTAATTAAGCGGTCATGTTTGCGAATAAGTACACTTGGTAACCTAAGAAGCACACAAACAAGATGGCACCTTCAATACGGTTAATACTGCGTGATTTACCCAAACACATCGCGACAAGTAACAATGAAACGCCTAACATGACCCAGAAGTCACGTCCCATCGCGTACTCACTGAGCACCGATGGATTAATGATGCCAGGAATCCCCATTACCGCCAGAATGTTAAACACATTCGAACCGATAATGTTACCGACAGCCATGTCGTCTTCACCCTTTAAAACTCCCGCAAGTGATGCGGCTAGTTCTGGCAGGCTAGTGCCAATGGCGATAATAGTTAGACCGATAACAAGGTCGCTCATACCAAAGTGTTTAGCAATAATTACCGCGTTATCAACCAGCATGCTGGCTGCCAAAGGAAGCAGTATCAAGCCAATAACCACCCACATGATTGCTTTAGGGTTACTGACGCCTTCTGGGATCTCTGACTCTTGGTCATCAAGAAAAACATCACCTGATTTTTGCTCTTTGCGGCTGATTTGCAACATAGCAAATAAAAATGCCCCAAAGAGTACAAACAATAAGACACCCTCATAAAAACCGAGATGGCTATTCCAAAGCAGAATACCAGCGAGTACGGTTACGGCTATCATGAGTGGAAGTTCTCGGCGGATGACGGCGGAGCTAATCGACAAAGGCTTGATCAGCGCTGTAATACCTAGGATTAACGCAATGTTCGCTATGTTTGAGCCTAATACGTTACCCACCGCTGTATCTGTTTTACCATCCCAAGCAGCGGTTGCAGATACCATCATCTCAGGGGCAGATGAGCCCATCGCAAGGATTGTCATGCCGATGACAAGTGGGGAAATACCGACGTTGCGGGCTATCGCTGCAGAGCCAAAAACAAGTTTATCTGCACTCCAAACAAGCAAAACAAGACCGACTATAAGCAACGCAACGGCTTCGAGCATGAGAATTCCTAAGTATTAAATAAGTAAAATGAATAACCGCTAATTTTGACCTTTTGCGGCCTAAAATGGAAGATAAACGAAGAATAAATTAAAGGTTAGTAACGAAAATGTATGTAAATCTCACTCATTTAAATGAGCAATTCTGGTCTAGGATTTAAACACTTCGTGCTAATTCGGTCATAAACCATGAGAAATTGCAGGGATATACTCGACTTTATTTAATTGAACAGTGCTTTAAATTCAACGCCAATGTGCTTATGATTGCAGCCTAATAAATGTACCGACGTTACTTTATTAAACGTAGAATTCAACTCCGATGAGTATCTGCTTGATGATTCCGTGAGTTGCAACGCTCCTACAGTAGAAGAGATGATATGTCGAACAACGATTTAGTCACCGTGAACAACCTCACTTTTTCACGGGGAGAACGCATGATCTTTGATGATATTGATCTGCATGTTCCTGAGGGCAAAGTGACGGCCATTATGGGACCATCGGGAATTGGTAAAACAACACTGCTGCGTTTGATTGGTGGTCAGTTGTATCCCGAGCAAGGAGAGATCTGGTTTGATGGCGACAATATTCCCTCTCTCTCGCGTAAAAAACTCTACCATGCTCGAAAGAAAATGAGCATGTTGTTCCAGTCAGGGGCTTTATTCACTGATTTGAATGTTTTTGATAATGTCGCCTTTCCATTGAGAGAGCATACCGATTTATCGGAAGATTTGATTCGCACCATGGTGTTACTCAAGCTCGAAGCTGTCGGTCTGCGCGGCGCGGCGCAATTAATGCCGAGTGAGCTTTCAGGTGGTATGGCAAGACGCGCTGCTTTGGCTCGTGCAATCGCACTTGATCCTGACCTGATCATGTACGATGAGCCGTTTGTGGGGCAAGACCCAATCACTATGGGCGTTTTGGTTGAGCTAATTAGCAATCTAAACCAAGCGTTAGGTTTGACCTCTATTGTGGTTTCTCACGACGTACCTGAAGTCATGAGTATTGCTGACTGGGTATACCTGATGGCCGATGGAAAAATCATCGCCTATGGTACGCCAGAAGAGCTGACTCAAAACTCTGATCCTCGTGTCCAGCAGTTCTTACAAGGTGATGCCGACGGTCCTGTACCGTTTCGTTTCCCTTCTCAAAGTATCGAAAAGGACTTATTTGATGGTCGATAACTTCATTCACTTTGTCGCCTCGCTGGGTCGACGCACGCTTTCTATTTGCGGAGCATTTGGTCGTGCGACTTTCATGTTGATTGGGGCGCTATTTTCTAAGCCACAACCGATCAGAAGCTTTCCTCTGCTTGTTAAGCAACTTTATTCTGTTGGTGTTCAGTCGCTGGCGATCATCGTCGTATCTGGTCTGTTCATTGGAATGGTTTTGAGTCTACAAGGCTATGTTGTGTTGGTGGATTACGGCGCAGAAGGCAGTTTGGGGCAAATGGTAGCGCTTTCGTTACTCCGTGAATTAGGACCCGTTGTTACTGCACTTTTGTTTGCTGGTCGTGCCGGTTCTGCGTTAACCGCAGAGATAGGTCTAATGAAAGCAACGGAACAACTGTCTAGCCTTGAAATGATGGCGGTAGACCCATTGAAACGAGTGATTGCACCACGGTTTTGGGCTGGGGTTATCTCAATGCCTTTACTGGCTATGATTTTCATGGCTGTGGGAATTTGGGGAGCTCAGCTTGTTGGTGTTGACTGGAAAGGCGTTGATCACGGCAGTTTTTGGTCAGCGATGCAGTCCTCTGTTGAGCTAGGACAAGACATTGGTAACAGTATGATCAAATGTTTTGCGTTTGCAATTACGGTTACTTGGGTCGCTCTATTTAACGGTTATGATGCTATTCCAACATCGGAAGGGATCAGCCGAGCAACTACGCGCACTGTTGTGCATTCTTCTTTAGCAGTACTAGGATTAGACTTTGTACTGACCGCATTGATGTTTGGGAATTAATCATGCAACAAACACGTAAAACTGAATTATGGGTTGGCAGCTTTGTATTAGCGGGAATTTGCGCGATTCTTGTGATGATTTTTCAAGTTGCTGACGTAAAAAGCATTGGCTCTGGTGATACTTATACCCTCAAAGCCGAGTTCGATAATATTGGCAGTTTAAAAGTTCGTTCTCCCGTAAAAGTGGGGGGCGTTGTGATTGGTCGAGTAAGTAGTATTTCGCTTAACCCAGACAACTTATTGCCAGTTGTAACACTATCTATCAATAGCAAATACAATCAGTTCCCAGAAACGTCGAGCGTACAAATTTTGACATCTGGCCTGATTGGTGAGCAATACATTGGTTTAGTACCTGGCTTCGTTTTTGATGAAGAAGTCATGCTGGTGGATGGTGATACCATCGAAGACACCAAATCGGCGCTTGTGCTTGAAGACTTAATTGGTCAAGTACTATACAGCGTAGGTGGTTCAGACGACTCAAGTAAGGAATAACTATGTTAGCGAGATTACTACTTTCAGTTTGTGCTGTGTTTAGCGTCTTTGGAGCAACAGCAGCAGAGGTGGATAAAACTGAACCTTATAAGATGATGAAGCAGGTAGCTGAAGTCACGTTTGAAAGATTGAAAGCCGAACAGCCGAAAATCAAACAAGATCCAAATTTACTTAAAGTGATCGTTGAAGAAGAGCTAATGCCTTACGTCAACTACCGCTATGCAGGGTTAAAACTTCTTGGTCCAAACTTAAAAGGTGCTAAGCGTGAAGATGTACTTGAGTTTATCGAT
Source organism: Vibrio sp. Vb1574 (assembly GCF_033338675.1). Taxonomy (NCBI): domain Bacteria; kingdom Pseudomonadati; phylum Pseudomonadota; class Gammaproteobacteria; order Vibrionales; family Vibrionaceae; genus Vibrio; species Vibrio sp. Vb1574. The sequence goes on along the minus strand of NZ_JAWOTC010000013.1, from coordinate 69,437 downwards.
GCATTTCGTGCGTACCTGATTGCGTCTTATGCACAAGTGTTGACGCAATACTCTGACCAAAAAATTGAGTTTGGTCCTGAGCCTAGCATTGATGACTCTAAGCGTATTACAAGCATTAAAGTTGATATCATCGATACTCCGCGTCCAAACATCAAACTTGAGTTTAAACTGCGTAAAGACAACCAGTCTGGAGAGTGGGAAGCATTCGATATGATTGCAGAGGGCATTAGTTTACTTTCTAGTAAACAATCCGAATGGAACAGTAAAATTCGTCAAGAAGGCATTCTATCTGTTGCTAAAGACTTAGAAAAATTGGCCGCAGAACCGATCCGTTTCGAGGCGAAGAAATAATGGCCCAGACTCCCGTTCAGTGGCAATTGGATCAAAACATTCTTAAGCTAACAGGGGCACTTGATAGAGATACAGTGCCTTCATTGTGGGCGTATGCACAGCAATGGCAACCTGCTCAATCGGAGCTGGAATGCTCGCTAAAAGAGATAGAGCGCGTCGACTCTGCAGGAATGGTGATGTTAATCCACTTATTAGAGCATGCAAAAAAGCAAAACTGTCATATAATGCTCAGTTTCGTGCCGGCGCAACTGCGCACTTTGTTTCAACTGAGCAATGTTGAATCTTTAGTGGCCAAACACATACAGAATTATCAGGGGTAAATTGTGGATAGCGCAAAAGTACAACAGTTATTAGAAGAAGCACTAAACCTTCAAGAAGTGCATGTGAAAGGTGAAGGTAGCCACTATGAAGTGGTTGCTGTTGATGCTTGTTTCGATGGAATGAGCCGCGTTAAGAAGCAGCAGCTAATTTATGCTCCTCTGATGGAATACATCCAGCGTAACGACATTCACGCATTATCAATCAAAGCGTTCACACCAGAAGAGTGGGCTCGTGATAAGAAATTGATGTCGCTTTAAGGTTTATTGATGGAAAAGTTTCGAGTTATTGGGTCAGATAAACCACTAGTTGGTGAAGTGACCATTTCAGGTGCAAAAAACGCAGCACTGCCGATTTTATTTGCGTCTATCTTGGCGGAAGAGCCAGTAGAAGTGGCAAACGTACCACACCTTCGTGATATCGATACAACCATGGAATTGCTTAAGCGTTTAGGTGCGAAAGTAAGCCGCAATGGCTCTGTTCATGTTGATCCAAGCAGTATTACAGAATACTGCGCGCCTTATGATTTAGTGAAAACCATGCGTGCCTCTATTTGGGCTTTAGGTCCTTTGGTGGCGCGCTTTGGTCAAGGTCAGGTTTCTTTACCAGGCGGTTGTGCCATCGGTGCCCGTCCTGTGGATCTGCATATTTCTGGTTTAGAGCAGCTTGGCGCAACCATTACATTAGAAGATGGTTATGTGAAAGCAGAAGTGGATGGTCGTCTAAAAGGCGCGCACATCGTGATGGATAAAGTCAGCGTAGGCGCGACGATCACCATCATGTGTGCTGCAGCGCTAGCGGAAGGCACAACAACACTAGATAACGCTGCGCGTGAGCCTGAAATCGTCGATACCGCTGATTTCCTAAATAAGCTTGGCGCAAAAATCTCTGGCGCTGGCACAGATACCATTACGATTGAAGGTGTTGAGCGCCTAGGCGGTTGTAAACACAACGTGGTTGCTGACCGTATTGAGACGGGAACATTCCTTGTCGCAGCAGCAGTATCTGGCGGTAAAGTGGTATGTCGCAACACTAATGCTCATTTGCTTGAAGCGGTTCTCGCCAAGTTGGAAGAAGCTGGCGCGCTTGTCGAAACGGGTGAAGATTGGATCTCCGTTGATATGACCGACCGCGAGCTAAAAGCGGTAAGTGTACGTACTGCGCCACATCCTGGTTTCCCGACGGATATGCAAGCTCAATTTACGCTACTGAACATGATGGCGAAAGGTGGAGGCGTGATCACAGAGACTATCTTTGAAAACCGCTTTATGCACGTACCAGAACTCATGCGTATGGGCGCTAAAGCTGAGATCGAAGGCAATACGGTTATCTGTGGTGATGTTGAGTCACTCAGCGGTGCGCAAGTGATGGCAACCGATCTACGAGCTTCGGCTAGTTTGGTTATTGCAGGTTGCATTGCTAAAGGCGAAACCGTCGTTGATCGTATTTACCATATCGACCGTGGTTACGACAAAATCGAAAATAAACTGGCTGCACTTGGCGCAAATATTGAGCGAGTGAGCTAGGCAAGTTAAACTGCTCCGCAGGTAACTTGGATATCAAGAGAGCCGAAACCTGAGTTTCGGCTTTTTTATATCACTCTCATGACCATATTTTCCCTTTATGGAAAGAGAGATATTAATAGCTGTATCTGGCAAAAGCCGGTTCCTGGAGAACAAGAATGATTGCACTGTTACGTGTATTTGCTGTCGCTATCTTTGCGATTGTTATGTTTATTGGTGGTTGTGGTTACTGCCTATTAAGCCCTAGAAACCCTAAGCACGTTTTCACTTTTGGCCGTTTGTTTGCCAAGATGTCTCGTGTGTTTGGGATTAAGTTAGAGTTGCGTATCCCTGAAGATGCGTATTCACGCGGCCAACATGTTTACATTGCTAACCACCAGAACAACTGGGACATGTTTACTGTTTCTGCGGCTGTGACTCCGAAAGTTGTGACAGTAGGTAAAAAGAGCTTGGCTTGGATGCCACTGTTTGGTCAGCTTTACTGGCTTACGGGTAACATTCTGATTGACCGAGCGAATCGCTCTAAAGCAAAAGGTACTATCGATCAGGTCGTGAGCAGCATGAAAGAAAGTGATGTTTCGGTGTGGATGTTCCCAGAAGGCACGCGTTCTCGTGGGCGTGGTTTGCTGCCATTCAAAACAGGTGCTTTTCATGCGGCAATTGGTGCAGGTGTGCCAATCATTCCTATCGTATGTAGCTCGACGAATAAAATTAAGCTGAACCGTTGGAACAATGGTCATGTGATTGTTGAAATGCTACCTCCAATCAGCACTGAAGGCTATGGTAAAGAGGGCATTCGCGAGTTAGCGAATATCTGTCGTGAACAGATGAAAGAGAAGCTTGAATCGTTAGATGAAGAAGTCAAACAGCGTAATGCTGCTTAAGTTTTACTGCGATATCATCACGAAAAGACAATAAAAAACGGGTAGCCTGAGCTACCCGTTTTTTATGTTTGTCAGCAAGTACAATTATTTGCGAACTGCAATTGCTTCAATCTCGATGCCAACATCTTTTGGTAGGCGAGCCACTTCTACACAAGAGCGTGCAGGGTAGTTTGCTACGCCGTGCTCATCAAAGAACTTGCCGTAAACTTCGTTCACTGTGCCAAAGTCATTTAGGTCTTTAACAAAAACCGTTAGCTTTACAATATCAGATACTTTAAGACCTGAAGATTCAACTACAGCCTTTACGTTTTCTAGAGACTGACGAGCTTGTTCTGCGATATCAGCAGACACTTCACCTGTCGCTGGGTTTACTGGGATTTGGCCTGAAGTAAGAACCATGTTACCTAGATCTACGCCTTGAACGTAAGGACCGATTGCTGCTGGTGCAGACTCAGTGTGAAGTACTTTCGTCATTTGATTTTTTCCATCAGTTGTAGGGAATAAAGATTCTCAGTTTGCCTCTAAACCCTCGGTAGGTAAAGAGCAAAATACCCTGACATTGCAGGGTATTTTAAACGTATCACAGCCTAGTCGTGCGGCGTGTTTATCGCTCGGTTACGATCTCGCGTGAGAACACTTTCTCGCAGTATTTACACTTTAGGCGGATTTCTTGTTTCTTCTCGAACACGCTAAAGCTGCTTTCTACTGGTTCATTATGAGAAATACAGTTTGAATTCGGGCATTCAAATACATCATTGATGCGCTCAGGAAGCTCTAACGCGAGCTTTTTCACCACTTCATAATTCTCGATTTGATTCACGGTCGCGTGAGGAGCATACAACGCTAGCTTGCTCGCTTGCTCTTCATTGATAAACACATTTTCGATTTTGAGTAGATCTTTATGACCGAGTGCTGATGATGGCAAGTTCAGTCCAATCGTTACGCGTTGTGATGAATTGTGCATATCGAACAGTCTTAATACTTTGATGCCGATTTGCGCAGGGATGTGGTCGATGACCGTACCATTTTTGATTGCTTCTACCTGCAATTGAGTTTCTTTAGCCATGATTTTTCCCCTCGATTACAGTGTTTCGTTTAGAACAAGTGCCAGCAGTGCTTGGCGAGCATACACGCCATTTTGAGCTTGCTGGAAGAAGTAAGCATGAGGCGTTTTATCAACATCAGTTGTGATTTCATCCACACGTGGTAGTGGGTGCAGCACTTTCAAGTTCTCACGCGCGCCTTCTAGTAGTGCCGCCGTTAGGATGTAAGCCGACTTAATATGTGCGTATTCCGATTCGTCAAAACGTTCTTTCTGTACGCGTGTCATGTACAGAATATCCAGTTCAGGAATCACACTTTCCATGTCTGTGTGTAGGCTATATTGAATGCCAGATTCGTCTAGTTCTTCGCAGATGTAATCTGGCATTGCCAGCGCATCTGGTGCAACAAAGAAGAAGCGGATGTTGTTAAACTTTGCTAAGGCTTGAGTCAGTGAGTGCACTGTGCGGCCATATTTTAGGTCACCTACGAATGCGACGTTCAGGTTGTCTAGACGCCCTTGTGTTTCCGCGATGGTGTATAGGTCGAGTAGCGTTTGAGTTGGGTGTTGGTTTGCACCGTCGCCCGCGTTGATCACTGGCACGCCATTTGAAAATTCAGATGCCAAGCGAGCGGCGCCTTCTTGTGGATGACGCATCACAAAGGCATCGACGTAAGAAGAGATGACTTGTACTGAATCTGCGAGTGTTTCGCCTTTTTTCGCCAGAGAGGTATTACCATCATTATCAAAGCCAATCACGTCACCACCAATGCGCTGAATCGCTGTTTCAAACGATAAACGTGTACGTGTTGATGGTTCAAAGAAACAACTTGCAACGACTTTGTTTTTAATCAGTTCTGGTCGAGGTGCTTTTTTAAGGCTACCTGCTGTTTCTACGATAAGTTCCAGTTCTTCGCGTGAAAGCTCTGGAATAGAGATGATGTGCTTCTGGTAAAGCGAGTTCGCCATGATCTTCTTCCCTATAACATTGATGACTACATCCAAATAACCGAAAGGAATTTTGGACATAAAAAAACCTCCCCAATGGGGAGGTTTTAAAATTCAATAGAATTAACGAAAATAACACCACGTAAGCGTAGTCGCTTAGCGAGAGCAAATCGCGTTTTTACGTCAGCAATCAGCGTGGTCATTTCTTAATCCTCAGACAAATTGCCGAGCATTATACGCTTAACTTTCGTGAGCGCAAGCGATTACATCATGGTTTTTATCGGCTGTTTTTGCGCACTGGTTTAGCTTCCTAGCGTCGCAACCATCACGGCTTTGATGGTATGCATACGGTTTTCAGCTTCGTCGAATACGATGGAGTATTCCGATTCAAATACCTCTTCTGTTACTTCAAGGCCTTTCATACCGTATTTTTCAGCGACTTCTTTGCCGACGGTGGTTTCATCATTGTGGAAAGCTGGAAGGCAGTGCATGAATTTCACATGTGGATTACCCGTTTGCTCAATCACGTCCATATTGATTTGATAAGGTGTCATTAACGCTACACGTTCATCCCATGCCTCGGCAGACTCACCCATAGACACCCAAACGTCGGTGTATAGGAAGTCACAACCTTTCACACCTTCCTCAACGCTTTCTGTTAACGTGATTTTTGCACCGGTTTGTTGCGCGATAGTTTGACAAGTTGCCACGAGCTCTTCTTCAGGCCAGAACGCTTTTGGCGCGACAAGGCGAATATCCATGCCCATTTTCGCTGCGCCCACCATAAGTGAGTTACCCATGTTGTTGCGCGCATCACCTAGGTAAGCGAAGGTTATTTCATGCAGCTGTTTACCACGGCCGTGCTCTTGCATGGTCAGGAAGTCAGCAAGGATCTGGGTTGGGTGGAACTCATCCGTTAAACCATTCCACACTGGAACACCAGCATAAGTACCAAGCTCTTCAACAATGGATTGGCCAAAGCCTCGGTATTCAATCCCGTCGTACATACGACCAAGAACACGAGCGGTGTCTTTCATCGATTCCTTATGACCGATCTGCGAGCCAGAAGGGCCGATGTAAGAGACTTGAGCACCTTGGTCAAAGGCAGCGACTTCAAACGCACATCGGGTACGAGTCGAAGATTTCTCAAAGATTAGTGCGATGTTTTTACCTTGAAGTTTCTTCTGCTCTGTTCCTGCATATTTAGCTTTTTTCAGCTCTGCAGACAGTTCGAGCAAAAACTGGATTTCTTTGGTTGAGAAGTCCAATAGCTTCAAAAATTTGCGGTTACGTAAATTGAAAGCCATAGCTCGTCCCTTAGTACATGTGATTAGATTAATAGAATTCATTAAAACATATAAATGCTTTTATTGTGAATAATTATTTTCAAATAAAGCTAAAAAAGGTTGATGTATTCACATCAACCTTAGTTTTGATTCACCTAATGTAAAGGGACGAGTAAGTTATATATCGTCTCGCTCTATTGGACAGCTCATACAGCGAGCGCCACCGCGACCACGACCAAGCTCGTTACCAGGTACTGTCAGTACTTTGATGCCAGCTTTATCGTATTTTTCGTTGGTGTATACGTTGCGTTCGTAACCAATTACTACGCCCGGTTTTACAGTTAGAACGTTATTGGCATCATTCCATTGTTCGCGTTCCGCTTCATAGCTGTCGCCACCAGTGGTGATGATTTTCAGCTGATCTAAGCCAAGAGCGGACTCAATCGCGTGCAGATAGTTATGTGAGGCTTCAACATGCATTTCACCGTTGCCTTTTGGTGTTAAGCGCCATGTGTCGAGATCTTTGCGCATGATCTCTGGGTAGACAGAGAAAGTATCTACATCCATATGGGTCATCACGGTGTCTAAATGCATACATGAGCGGTGTTTAGGCAGATCAATTGCAATCACTTCGGTCGCTTGGCCTGCTTTAAATAGGCTCGCTGCAAGGTTCTCTACGCCTTGCGCGGTCGTACGCTCAGACATACCGATCAGAACTGCACCTTTACCAATAACCAACACATCACCGCCTTCGACATTAGCATTATCATAATGCAGATCATCGTCACCGAAGTATTTGATAAAATCTTGGCCAGCAAAAATTGGGTGCCAACGATAAATCGCACGTAGGTGGTTTGTTTCACGTTGGCGTGCAGGCATCATCATCGGGTTAAGAGAAACGCCGCCATAAACCCAACATGAGGTATCACGAGTAAAGAGGTGATTAGGCAGTGGCTCAATAACAAAGTCGAGAGGACGCTTCATTTTTGGCAGCATAGAAGATGAGGAGATCGGTAGCTCTGAGTATGCTAAGCCACCTAAAAAGATGCAGGCAAGATGTTCATCATCCATTTCTGAAAAGTATTGGCGTAGGTCTCGCGCAAATGTTGGCCCGTAGCGAAAGTCAGAAATCTGAGTGTTCAGCAGCCATTGTTTTGCTTCTGGAACAGCGAGGGTTTCGACCAATAAATCGTGGAGGAGAAGCACTTCAACGTCTTGCTCGCGCAGCGTACGTGCGAATGCATCGTGCTCTTCACCTGCCGCTTCTACAGCAAGAACGTCATCAAATAGCAACTCATGACAGTTTGACGGAGTTAAGTGGGTTAGGGCGCGTTCAGGGCGATTTAATAGAACTCGTCGAAGTTGACCAACTTCTGATCCAACGTACAGCTTGCTCATTTTGTATCCTTACAAATTTTCCAGCCATTAGTTATGACAAGCTTCCTAGAAAGATGCAAGTTATCAAGCTTTGTTTATATTCTGGTGTTTCTGGTTTTGTGAGTTTTTTATTTTTATTTTGATTCTTATGAAATTTATTATTAGATATAAATGCTATTTTACTAAAATTAGAGTGCGTGCGTTTTTATTCTAATTTTCCCGTTGAGAAAGAATACACGCACAGTGCATAAAACGTGCATTTTTATTCTAAATTATGCATTATTAAAGTGAATTTATTCGTTATGCTTCTTCGTTTTACACGTGAGTGTATTCAAGAAAGCATCATAAACACGCATAGAAAGAGAAAATAACCACATTAAGTGTCAATTAGGATGTTCTGAATATTAAAAAATGCCATTCTTTGTTAATTTTTTGTTTCTTTGTGTGGTCGGTTTAATATTTAGATTCAAATAACCGATAAGAATCGCAGTGGTATGATGTTTGTTTGTGGCTTTTCATCGCAATCCATGCCATATTTCACCGGATCAGCATACTCAGTATCGGGTATTGTGTTTCCATCAAGTAACTAATCTGGAGCCAAAACATGTCTCACGAAGATGAATATCTATCAGTAGAAGAATTAATTGAGATTCAAAAGGAAGAGACTCGCGATATCATTGCAGCATTGCTAGAAGATGGCAGCGATCCAGATTCGCTATACGAAATTGAGCACCACCTGTTTGCAGAAGATTTTGACACGCTAGAAAAAGCGGTAGTTGAAGCATTCAAGATGGGCTTTGAAGTTCTTGAAGCAGAAGAAACTGAAGATGAAGATGGTAACAAGTTGCTTTGCTGTGATGCGACTATGGAGTCCGCACTAGACGCAGAAGCGATTGATGCGCAAGTTGAAAAATTGATTCACTTGGCAGAAAAATACGACATCATCTATGACGGTTGGGGTACGTACTACGAACACCCCTACGATTCTGATGAATATGTGGAACCCGACGATTTTGATGATGAGTAAAAGTGAGAATAAATGAGAGCCTTGCCACATGGTGAGGCTTTTTTTTGTCTTTTTGTTGGTTAATGCAACTATACACCTTTTAATGGTGAGAATGTGTGATAAGGTGAATATCAGTCTAGGGATAAAAATGGCAACTAATAAATGGCTGAAATCATTTACGACATAAAAACAAAAACAATAAAGCACTTCACTTATCGAAAACCATCAGTATTCATTGATGAAAATGGTGAGCCTCAATACAAATACTCTCCAAACAAAGACAATCATACTCACATTAAGAAGGTTATCTTCCTTAGTCTAGTTGGTTACGAGAAGGTAAATCTTCTAGATGAGAACGATAAACCAATTAAGGATGAACACGGTAATCCGATTTTCGTTAAAGGGGATTTAGTTTCCTACGAACCAATGAATTACGTAAATGAGTTCATCCTTGCTAAACATGTTGTCGATGAAAAGGAAGATGCTCAGCAAGCCTCTAAGGCTCTCACCCATTATTTCAGGTTTATATTGGACGCTCAGACGAAATGGGACGATAGATACGATAACGAAGATTACGATCCTATATTTGACCCTCCTCGCCCTGCTTGGGATAGCTTTTCTCCCAGAAAAAACCTACGTGTCACCACTATGTATAGAAATGCTGTCAAAAAGACCACGCTCGATGGCACCGGATTGGCTAAAACTACTGCAATGTCATACGTGCGCTCAATGGTTGATTTTTACAAGTATCACCTCAGGCAGGGCATGAGATTTAACAACCCACCATTTGAATTTGAAACCCTCCTGATTGACTTGGAGACCAGCGGTACGGACATGAAAGCTCGCAAACGCAAGGAGATTCAAACTACCGATCTTAAATTGACTTTTCCTAAGTCGAAAAAGAATGACGGTGGAAAACTACCTAATGCTAATCGCGAGTTAAAGCCGCTTACGAATAGTGAGTGGAGGGAAATTAAGAACACTCTTGTTAAAGCTAGGCGAGTCCTCAAGAACGTTAAGGGTGAGGAAAAGCTCGTGAGTCTACCTGAGGAATATTGTTTGCTATTTCGTCTTCTTCGCTACACAGGGCTTCGTAAGGAAGAAGGCACTAGTTTGCACTTAGGGCAAATTATTCGACCTAATACGAAAGATGCTATGTTGAGGCTGGGTGTCGGTAACCAATATGGCTCTCTGACTAAAGATCCTAATGGCGGCTATAACAATAAATCTCGCCGTACAATTATCCCTAGCTCATTGATGCTTGAGCTTTACGAATACAGCCATTCAGCAAGATACAAAAAGCGCCTAGAGAAATTTAGGGAGAGGTGTGTGGTCGAGAGAGAGGTTGGCAATGATGCGTATTTTGATGGTGTTGATGGCGTCGATGAGGGCAAACAGTATCTATTTATTAGCAACTCAGGAGTGCCGCTCTTTAAAAAGCTTGAGGAAATCAACACCCGATGGAATGAGGTAAGAAAAACCGCAGGGGTTAATCTGATTAATGATATTGACGCAGTGGTTCATAACCTTCGCGCTACTTTTGCTGTCTCTATTTTTCGGACGTTGTTGAAAAAAATGAACGCTGATGATGCGCTAAAACGAGTATCAGCACTCCTTGGGCATGAAGACCTATCTACCACCTTGCTGTACTTGAAAATAGCCCAAGATCAGCCGACAGGTGATGAAATTTGGGAGGATGTACTGGATTATCTCGGTGTGTTCGATGAGGAAGAAGAATTAGATAACCTCCCTGAGGTTGAAGAAACATACAAACATGAGGCATCCCTATGAGTCGTAAAAATCGCTCTAAATCCGTTCAGCTTGATGACGATTTTTATGGGCAACCAGCCGCTACGGTTGAGCCTCTACATTTGTCAGAATTAAAACTGAAGTGTAATGGGGTTACATCCCATATTGATCAACTTGTTTATAAAGGTGTACCTAACTACTCCCAAAAAGGTGAAAAGATAAATGGGGTGGACTACATCCCTGTTGTGGGCAGAGAGCGATTTGTTCGGGATGTCTATATTCTGCTAAAAACAGACTTCAATAGCACTAAGAGAAGGCATGTTGAACAATTGAGGCTTTATCTTCGTTGGCTCGATAATGCTCAACGAGAGCCGATTGAGGGCGATTATTTTCACCCAGACCTCTATAACGCCTACATGGACTATCACCAAGAGAAATGTAACCGAGGTGAGCAAAGGTTGAGTACGTGGTCTAATGGAAGGGGGATGTTGAGTTTCTTTCTTAAATCCCAGAACCGCAGTCATGAAGCGAAGGGACTAAAGTCCATCAAAGGGGTAAGAAAAAACACTGAATCCCACAAAGGTATTGATGTTTCTGGTGAGTTCAAACCGCTGGTTCGATGTTTCATTGCGGCTTTTGGTCAATTTAGAAAGCATTTTTTAGAGGGAACTCTGCCTGATATTCATCCTTTTTGGGATGAAGTGAGATTTAATGAGTTGGCAGAAGAGAAGGGGTGGACTGCCAGAGAGAAAGGGCACCAAAAGAGAGCTTTTAAATATGTTGTGAAAAAAGAGAATACTACCCGTAATCATTTTTCTCGATTGTCTTCCATATTGGCATTCTGTTTTACAGGGCAGAACACTACCCCTCTCTTAAATCTTCGTTTTAGCGATGTGAGATTTACAGATGAGTCACATGGAAAAGTGTACTTTGATATGACCAAAGCCCGCGCCAAACACCTAGGTTTTGACACCTCTATGGGGTTTCATAAAAAGACTCAAGAGTTCTTTCATCAATGGTTGGAAATCTCTAAGGAGCTTCAGAAGGAGTCAGACACGGATTGGGTTTTTCCTTACTTTACGGAGTCGGGTGAAGTAAAAGGGTGTGTTGAAGCGGGGCAAACCAAGCCTCAACAGAGGATTAATAAACTTACGAAAAAATTAGGGCTTGTCCATATTAATCCTTCGATATTGCGCCAAACCAAGATTGACACGTTAATGAGGGTCACTGAGGATATTTACTTGGTCTCTATGTCGGCGAATAACGACGTTAAAACGATTAAGGCTAGTTATGCTCATGGCAACGAAAGTGACCATAAGCGGGATCTTGCCGCGTCAAATGAAGCCTTGTATGACGTTGTGAAAAATGGAACAGACCCTAATGAGGCAGCAAGTCAGGCAAAGTACAACTTCGCCGATGTGTTGAGTGATTACAACTATAAGCGTCTGCGTAAAGAAGAACGGGAAAATGATAGGCTAACGTCCATTGGCACCCGCTGTAAAAATGCTACGAAAGGTGCAGCAAACACCATTAAGAAGAATCTAGAGAAAATGGGTATTAAACAGCCAGAAGAAACTGTTTGTACGGATTTTCTGGATTGTTTTGAATGTGAACATCATCGATTGGTGTCTGAGGTCGAAGATATTTGGCTGATGATGTCCTTTAATGACACGTTACAGCAAATGAAAGACTATCCAGCAATTAATAGCCTGCCGACGGATAAGTTTCACAAGCTGTGCAACACCATAGAATCGATCCTAACGCAATTTAAAGCGGTTTCCCCTGATAATTACGCCCAAGCTCAGGAAAAACACAGCGAATCCCCTCACCCGCTCTACAGCGATGGATATAGCCTAATGGACTTACTGGAGGCATTTTCATGAATAATCACAAACGCAACACCCACAATAACGTGACTTCACTAGCGCCATTTCAGAAGTCTCCCACGGCATTTTTAATGGAAGGATTAGATAAACTCGATGCTAAAGCTAAACCATATCACGTAGAGGAGTGGGATTTCTCACCCTCACATATGGTTGGGATTAGGTCTAAGTTGACCCTAAGTTTTCGTACAACAAAGACGGAATATGTTAACGGAATACAGGACGCGCTCTATAAGATATATCACCATTACAAGAATAAAAACTCAACCTATTTATCAGTCAGCTATGTGGAGATCATAAAGGGTGGATTGCAGCATATCGCAGACTGCTTAGACGGGATAGAATGGCGCAAACTAGAAAATAATCGCGAATTGAAGTCTTTCCTTCGTCAACTGAAGCAAAAGAAACTCAGCTCTTCCAGTATTTCAACTATTCTTCAATCATTGAACAAACTGACGGGGTGTGGGCTGCTAAACGTCTACATTGATTCAAAGGCGCTATACCGATGCGTAGCCAGCAATGAATCAAAACAACATGTCGCTATTCCACATCGTTTGTATCAGCGCATCCTGTCTCGTGCCCTAGAAGTTGTTGAAAAGTATCACCCCTATCGTCATGACATCTCTAATGTGATGAGTCAAGTGTATGATATTCATGAGCGGATAAACTCAGGGGAAAAACTGGTTACTAAAGGTCGTGGTTATGGGCGTGCTGAACCATCAATGTCACCTGATGCTATTAACGGCAGAATTCGTCGACTTTGCAAGAGTATAACTCATGGCATTCCTGACTTTGATATAAGGTTAGATGGTTCACAACTCACTGATATTCTGGTTAGCTGCATAATCGTTACTCAGGGGTTTTCAGGTGTTCGAATTGGTGAGCTGGTAAGTTTTAATACCAATAGTGCTGATGAAATCATAGTTAATAGCAAGAAGATCATTGTCCTTACAGGGGAAACAACCAAAGGTAATAATGCCAAGCCTAAGACTGTTACATGGCAATCGCATCCTGTAGCTAAAGTTGCGCTAGAGCTAGCCTACGACATGATGGCGGCTAACCGAGCGCTTTATCAAAAGGATGTTGATGAAAAAGAAAGGCAGGGCGAAACCCCAGAAATGATTAACCATATGAGAAGGCAGTTGGAGTCAGCGTTTTTAGTGCCAACTGCGACAATGCAGGTAAGTAATAACTACATATTCAACCCGTGGAAAGCACTGAAAAAATTTATTAAAAATTTAGACTACAAGGCAACTACTGAAGATATTGAAGAGTTTAATATGCTCAACCCAACAAGAGAGGGAGAGCTAAAAGTTGGTGGCACATACTCAGGTTTGTCTTCTCACGACTTTAGACGGAGTTTTGCGGTATTTTTCGTTCGTTACGGGTTTGGTACTGCCTCTGGAATTAAATTTCAGTTCAAGCACGAAAATATCAACATGTCGGGCTACTATGCCAACAACGCTGAACTTGCGCAGATGAATGACCTTCTGATGGATGAAGACATCCTTGAAGAGCTAAAAGAGGCAGGTATTGATTTAGGTGTTGATATTTTTGATGAAATCTTTAACCAAACTGAGCACTTGAGTGGTGCTAAAGGTGAGGCAATCATGCAAGACCGAATGCAGAAGCTAGAGGCAGGAGAAAGCATCTTCATGACTCGTGAGGAAATTGAGGAAAACATTCGTCGCGGGAACTTCCATATTATGCAGCTCCCTAGTGGTGCCTATTGTACGAATGGTTCTTGTGACCGAGTGTGTGGGACTTTGTCATTTCGTGCAGAAATCAAAGAGTGTGAGCATAAGGTTGTCACAGATAAAGGTGCTAAATTGATTGCTAAACAACGAGATCGACTGATTGCTAAGTTTACGAACCTAAATACTGGCGATCCACTGAAAAGCTCGATTCTAACTGGTTTAAAACAGAAAATTCAGGTTGAGGAGCTGACGCTGAAAGCACACGAAATCCCATACCAGCCATTTAACGATGACATTATTTTGAATAGCGCTAGTTAAAAGGTTGAACCGATATTATGAATACAGAAGAATTAAAAAAACTGAAGCAAGAAGAGAAGTCTCTCTCTGCTGAGGAAAAGCTTAAAAAGGCACTAGAGCGCCTTCAGGCTGGTAAACCTGTTCGAACCAAAGCAAAAGGCCGTCTAACCCTGAATAAAATCAACAATGAGGCTGGTTTAGGGCGAAGCTATATTCATAAGTTTAAGGATTTCGTTGAAAATGTTGCTAACCCAGCAATCGAAAAATACAACGGTGCCTTGGATGACCCTGAACAATCTGAGCAAATGGCTTCAGGGTCAGAGGATATGAGTGAACTTGATAAGCTCAGAGCCGAATTAAACCGAGAGAGAGAACTTAAGGTCGAGTATCGGCGAGAACGAGATGAGGCGATTGCGATCAATACTGAACTCGAAACTCTCAATAAATCTTTGATGTTTCGTGTGTACGAGCTTCAGGAGCAGCTTTCGGCTGAAGTTGTAGAATTTGAGCACCACAAAAAGTAATTACGCTTAGGTTAGGCGCGTAGCTGGCAACTCGTAAGGGGGCGTTCCTTACCAGTTGCCTGTTGGGGCTAATATGGATTAGTCAGGACGTGATCTGCCAGTTCTCTAACAGCGATGTAATCAGATCTGACAGATTACTCTAGCTCACTTTTGCCCCGTTTCTACTTAGATAAAAAACTCACTCATATGTTGTTCATCTCTTTTTGCCTTACTAAACCTAATGGTACAGCGTAAGAGTTTCAGGTGGATTCTTTCCGACATGCAAGGCCAACAATCACATAACGTGCTTATATTGCTTGAGTTGCATAAATGATGGTAGCAAGATATACCGAAAGCAAAGGCAGAAAGATTCTACCTAAAAAACGTTATAACTCATGGGGGAAGAATGTACTTTTACTTACCAATTTATAAAGAAACAAAGGAACAGTTTGAAGATAAATATGAAAATGCCTTTGCTAAGAGGATTTCTGAGTTAGAAGCTCAAACTGATGGTGTAATTAGTCAAAATATGCAAATCAGGATGAAAGATCAGTTGGCTAAAGATATGGGGAGAAGCTGGCGAGAGAATCATGCTGTTGGCTGGATTAGAGTCGGTAAGGGGAAAGGTGGTTTTACCTTTATTATCTCTAAATCAAACCCCGAAAGACCACGCAGTCCTAAACGCTATTTTGATTTGATACCACCAGATAAGTGTTATGGCGCATACCACGTAATTTCATTTGAAAGCTGTACAAATACAGCGGAAGTGCTAGGTCAATTTAAGCGTATCTTCTCAGAGATTGTGCAAGATTCTCCATTCAAAGGCTGCTTCGTCGATGATAGTCAAATTGTAAATTTGAGTGATTTTATCGATTGGAAAGCACTCATCGAAAAATGAGTTATGTTTCAGAGGATGATATGGAAAAATACTTATACTTAACGGAAGTGGAATGGGCTGATGCATGGGTAAATGGCGGCGATATTCCAATAGCATTAGCTAGCTCTTATTTAAGTGATAATAGGGAAGGAATTTATACCCCAGATGAAAACTTAATTCATGATTCACCTGTAGATCTAAAAGGTTTATCTCCGTTCTTACACATAGCAGATGGTGCTCAAGTAAAAGGTCTAACTATGACCAACAACACCGTTAATGGTAGAAAAATGCCTGATGTGGTCAACGCGAGCTACTTTAATGAAGATGGGTTGATATTATCACTTTGCAATGAGTTTTCACCTGATATCGCTAAGGAAATGGGGAAGAAATGTTGCGTCAAAATTATCAATGTTGAAAAGTTAAGGAGAGTTATTGATAAGCAGCTTGGGTGTAAAGGTCGAATGGATGATTGTCTTTATACAAACAATCATGAAAGAAACCATTTCCTTAAATCGATAGATGATAGTTGGCAAAAAGAATATCGCTTGTTTTGGCGTTCTCTTGAGAGTAAATGGGTAAAGTTACCTGCTGGTATGGCTGAATTTGTCTGTGAATTTGAATAAAAGCATAACAAATATTAGTCGTCGGAGCTGTTTAGCAAAGCGTTAGCTGTATACCGATAATCAAGGAAAACTATGTGTGAAGTAGAGCAATGTAATAGTCGAAATATCCCACTACCAATTCAACGGGAAGTTCGTCAAAGGTGTGGTTTTGGCTGCGTGATTTGTGGTTTGCCTCTATATGAATATGAACATATGGAGGAGTGGGCTGTTGTCAAGCGTCATGTAGCTGATGAAATTACTCTTTTATGCGATCAGCACCATCGAGAAAAAACTGGTGGGTTACTTCCTATTGAAGTTGTGCGTGCGGCTAACAAATCTCCGTACAATTTGAGAGAGGGTAATTCAAAGCCCTATAACTTACACTTTGCTGGTACTGAAGCCACAGTTGAAATTGGTAGTAATAGTTTCACTTGTCAAGACAAGGGGTATGGTACAGCTATGGTACCAGTAAGCGTTGATGGTACGCCTCTTATTGGTTTGATACTGGCGGATGGGCATTTGTTACTCAATTTGGTTGTGTTTGATGAATTTAATTCTCCAGTGCTACATATCAAGAATAATCAATTAATATACTCAACTTCGCCGTGGGACATACAGTTAGTAGGTAAAAAACTAACCATTAGGGAAGCGCACAAAAAAATCCTGTTTGAAATCGAGTTTTATCCACCAAATCGTGTAGTTATAAACCGTGGACGCTTACTGAGAAATGGTGTGGAGATTTTAATAAGACCAAGCAATATTTTGGTCACTAACAATTCAATGTTACTAAGTGAATGCCATGCTCACAATTGTTATGGCGGCCTTATTATTGGACACCATGACAAACCAGTAGGTGGCTTTATGGCACTACAGAGCGTGCCAAGATATCTAGGCGACCGTACAGAGGCGCTCAAGTTCGAAAAAGAGTCTCTCAAGTGAATGAAATGCAGCTAATAAGTTACTTAAGTGAACGCAAAATGTTCGGCGCTTTGGGTTTGGAGTTTGGTATGTACGCTTTCGTCAGCGCCACTTATAAAAACGGTATTCCATACTAGAAATAATTCACCAGTTACTAAATTAGCAAAGCCACTGACAAGGTTTTGTCCAAAAGCGATTTTGGTGGCATAAGGGACAGTCTGTACGACTAGGTCACACTTCACCACCATAGGTGTCAGATTGTGTATAAGTCAGTACAGCTAATAGCTAACTTTAAGAATTTGCGCTTTGTTTAATGTCATTTTCAGTTAGCTCCATCACAATCGTGTTTACGTCGTGTTCCACACTACTATCGTCGGCAACAATTCTATCCGCCACCAACTGCAATAACTCCTTAACGCTGATCCCTAGTGCTCTCGCCTTTGCGTTAATTATAAATTGCTGATCCATATGACCTCCGCCTACACATTGTATCTTTTATGCCATTTAAATGTTATTTGGTGCTGTAGGGCCAACATCCTAATGCCATTGGCTAGCCCCTTGTCGCCTGTATACACACGTAAAATGCTGTCTCTAGATATATTGTTGGATGCCAACATTACAGCGGTGTCAGCGACAAGCCTGAAATCAGATGCCTGTCGCCCGATGGGTACGATCTTACCAACTCGACGCCCTCCTATAATGGGCAATTTGTTCGAGTGTACTGATGCTGCAATTACCGTAACGCCTTCTGGTGCCCTATTTATGCGTATAGGCCCCAAATTGTCCGCATCCATAATCCAGAATTCCATTTCCTATCCTCCATGATATGCTGTTTAAATATACAGTATTTTTTGCATCACCGCTATGATATTGGTTTGATAATTCTGTCGCAGAAGTGAGGTTTTTGATGAGGGTTTTGTATGTGAACGTGTTTTCACTTTTATACTCAAAGCGCTTTATAGGCAGCAATGAATCTGTTCTCGCTACATACCAGTCTGGGCAATACCGAACGCCCCTAGATGTTATGAGGAGCATCCCGCATGATGTAATGTCAGCTAAATTGTTGGAGCAGGCTGCCGTATCGGCTGGCATGTTGATCTATCCTGTCGAGCCTAGAGGCATCAGAAGTTTTATTATCGATAGAGATATTTTTAGTCGCTCAGCTCTAGCGCCGGATATCAATTGGACTGGTGCATTAAGAATGGGTAGTGACAGCCACATTGCACGTATACGCAAACACGCTGAGTTAGCTGGCGTGAGAGATTGGCGTAGTTGTGGTGACCTATTTTGCTGGGAATTCAAGCATCAACAGCATCTGCATCTAAAAAGTCCGCCCGATAGGGGCGTTACCCCGCAGCTATTGCGGAGAATTCGTGCTATCAAACAAGAGGAACAAATATGAGTGACAAGCAGCAACCAGAGGTGCCAGAGGAAGGTTCTGTACAATTTATGCAGGAAATCCTTAGGGAAAAAGCAGTAGCGTCTGTAGTGATGGGTGAGAGCGGAAATGTGGTTGTTCAATATTGCGATAGCATCACGGTCTACAGTCGAGATAACTCGGCTGACCTTGCTGCTAAACTGCTAAGCATTATCGCCGAAACCCAAAAGGGTTAATGTAGAGTATGCCTGAATATGTTTTGTATCCGAACTCGCTCTGGTATGTCTCCACTGATATTGCGAGAAGATTTGTCGTCGAGTAGTAAGTTGTACAAGCACCTTCATGTACTCATGCGCAATGGAGAAATACGCTCATTTCCATTTCATGGGTTCATACACCTAGACAACGTTTATCCGCTAGGAACACAGTTTGTAAAGGTGCTTTATGTTGAGGCGTTTTCTTCTGATGGAGAGTTCTCCAAGTTTTGCGAAATATCCAATTTTAGGAAGTGCTATACCGTTGGGATGTGGACAGGATCAGGAGTTAAGGTTTGCCTGTATAACAACAGCCCGAGGAGCCTTCCATTGCCTGAAGGGTTTGAAGAGCGAGGTAGTCAATCGAAGGGTGATGTAATCAACCTACATGACTATCGGCAATGATGTGTGGGGGGCACTATATGCCAAAAATATTAGAAACATCAATGATGTTCTCTGGCATAGAAGAGGGAAAAAATGCTAAATCGATATGATATTGATGAACTCAAGGCTCTATTAAAAAAAAACGACGTATCAGTTAGCGAGCATGAGTTTATTATTAGACAAATTGAATACGGCATGTGGGAATTCAAAGTCAGGGAATCCAATGCTAACCAACATTTTCTAATGTAAGATGGTGATATATTATTGGTTTTATTTAGATTCTTGGGTAGCGTTTTATGAAAAGGAAAGAACAGTTAAAAGTGCTAGCAGCTAATTGCGGTACTACGTCACAATGCCCTTACTGTAACTACGAGCTAGAGAGAGTACCTAAACGTAAAGCAAAGTGTAAATCTTGTAAGAAGCCCATTTACCCAAGAAAAGAGCCATTGTCTGGTAATCAACGCCTCTATCGTGAGGGCGATTTGTTTCTGTTGGAAGAACTGAAAGCGCTAGCAGATGGATGGTGGCATGACTGGTATGAAGCTAATAAGGGCGTATTAAATGCACGTAAAAATTTAGCAAAAGAATGGAATGTTGATGAAGTCAATGTGTCAATTGCAGATGCTAGATGGAGAGAGTCTCATACTAATCTAGCTGAAGCGACCGAAAAGCAAGATTGGGATCTAGTCTATTCGGCATATGAGTCTATGCTGAGGCAAGTACAAAGAGAAAAAAGCCAAGATAAAACACCTTTGGAAGAGTTGGTAGCTGGGCTTTTGGTCACTGGCTATGGGCGTGAGCGATCTATTAACGGTTACTTATTGGAGCATAGAATCGGCAGACCGCAATACATGTTGATTGACCAGCTAACTACTGAGCCAAGCAAAGTTTATGAATTGGTTAAAGGCACCAATACAGCAAAGACCTATTGTACATTGTTGAATGTGTCATTAGATACGGTGATTAACCGTTACAAAGATGAACTCAAAGAAGATGATGAGATAAGAGATAGCTTAGAACAAAAAGGAACCCCTTCAAGTGCTACAAACATCGCATCCACTTTAAATGTTGTGGAGACGCCACCTAAGGAGTCCAAGAAAAACAATGCTGCCTCAAAGCTACCAATATTGCTTCTCATACTGGCAGTAGTAATAGTGATTTTTATGAACACATAATTGCCCCAAAGCCATTTAGACTAAATACCTAACACAATGCAAATGACGTGCGTTTACCTTACTAAAACTTATTTGATTGAGTTGATAACCTATCATTCCCGTTATTAGGCGACGTCTTGCAGTCTAACTTCCCTTCATGTGGCATAACTTATTGATTATCAGTTGAGTTAATATAAAAAAGACTGGATCATCGAAGGATGAAAGACGATTATTTGTCGCCTAATAAGCGTTAGGGTGCAATTTGAGTATGGAGGACGAATGTCTGGTAATTCTGGAATAGATTACGTAATTCAAGAACCTTTAGAATTACTTGATAAACTGCTATTTGAAGCTGAAAAGATTGTTTCTATCCCAAATAAAAACGATTTTTTTAACTTTGTGGTTACAGCAGCAGTATTAAGTGAGTGGATTTGCAAGCACTATGATGAGCAAATGGATACCAACTTTAAAAACACAATGAAAGGTAAGTCTGATACAGGTTTGCCTCTTATGTCAGAGGATTGGATTGAAGATAAAACCTGCCTTCCTAACCAACACCAAGGTGCTGTTCGACATATTTTGAATAGTATACGTATATGTTGGCACACAACAAATGCGACAAAACACTATAAATGGAAAGAGTCTTCAGGTGTCAACTCTATCGGTACTGAAGCAAAGATTTTTAATCACTATGATTATTGTTTTACATCGGTAGAAAATGGAATATTCATCCGATACCATGATGAGAATTACACAATTAAACAAGTTAAAGACATCTTAATTCAGTTTTATCCAAAGCTAATTAGTCACCTAGAGTCAATCAGAAATGCACCATAACAAAGCGTTTAAGGCAGATTCGCAACGCATGGCATTTGCGGTTTGCTTTAAATTTAGTGTTTACGGCACAATGGTTTAGGTTCAGTGGTAGTGTTGCTCACTACTTAACGCGGCGTTATGTTTTAAGAGGATTCTATGGGGTTAAATGATTTTCAGAAGAAAGTGTTTGAAATGTCATCGGTTACAAAGGGGCATTCAGGTTTCGCTGCAAAGTCGAGTATTCGCTATGTCGAGCGATCCTTTGAACTTGCGGGAACAATGCCTGAAGTGGCTGCATTTTTAGCTATCACTGCTGAAGAAGAGGCTGCAACAGCTCTATTTCTTGCTCTGAAAAGTAAAGGGTATCTTCGTTCTAGTGAACTAAAAATGCATGATCATAAGCATAAAGGGGGCTTGTACCCATTTTTAACTCTGTTAGGTGTTGCATTAAAGTTAAGTGAAGTTCCATATCAGCTAGTCGTCGATAACAATAATGGGCGAGATACACTTAGGACTCAGATGCAGATCGGTGATTTTGTTTTACAGCCAGACCCTCCACTTAATCAGGTTAATGTGGATGCTTCAGGTGATGCTAAAAATTACCTACACGAAGTACGTGCGGTTGCGTCCGAGAGAGGAATTACTTCAATATTTCAATATATTAAAGACACTGCTAACAAAAGAAATTTATTATTATATGCATCTGCTACTGCGTTACCTAGTGTTGAAAATGTTAATGCAGAGCTTCAAAGGCATATCGGTGCAACGATACTGATCCACATAATTTATCTTTTAGTTATTCAGCATAGTAAGCAGAATTTGGTTGAAGAGTGTGTGAATGTGTACTTGAAGATCCAGCATAATCTTGAAAATAAAACATAACAAACGACGTTTAAGGTTTTAAGATACTTTTTCTAATCTGAACGAAATGGTTTAGAGCAACACACCTAAAACATTCTGTCCAAAAATGAGTTTCATAGAGTTTGAAGCCTATAACTATTCTATATTTTGCCTGTGCCTAACATACTAAAAGGTGTGAATTCGAGTAGTTTCTGATTCTCACCTTTTAAGAAGTTTTGAGGCAAATTTCACTATAATGTGTGAATGGTGAGACAACCCTTTCATTACCTCTTCTCTCTCACCAATTTGTTATAATAAAGTGTAAGGGTGATTGAAGGCGAAGATGCGCTTTACCCTGAAGAAGATGAAGACGACGAGTAATCAAAGCTCACTACTTTTGGAAAAACCAGCGTTTAACGCTGGTTTTTTTATTCCTTGAAAAACTGACGAATGTGGAGGCGATAAATAATTCACATTGAGTTTATAGGGGATTTCTCCCTATAATGCGTGAAAATTGATCTAGCTCAAGGTGTATATGCAACTCTCACTCGCCGGTTTATGGCAAGTCTCTCCACTGACGGACCTTTCTATCCCACAGGATGACATTACTTTCCCTGCTCCTTTGAGTCAGGTATTGCCAGCTGAACTGACAGAAGAAGCAATTCGTCAGCAAGAGTGGCACCTGATGCATGACATTGAAGTGGACGAATCCATGATGGCATTCCCAGCGGTAGAAATGGTGTTGGGTGGTGTGGATTACCATGCAGAAGTGCGTTTGAACGGAGTAGCATTGTTCGACTGTGACGGTTCTCAAAATGTCTACAAGAAAGACATTCGTCCGTTCATGCAAATGGGGCGTAACCGCTTTGAAATCTTGTTCTTAGAGGAAGAAGAGGATCTTCTGTTTGATGAAGATAAACCTGAGCTGTGCTCTCTGTCCGATCATGAATATAAAAAAAGTGATGAGCGCTTAGGGGTATGGCAAGAACCGTATCTGCAGTTCATTCGCAATGTACGTTTAGACCGCGTGGCAACCGAGCAGATTTGGCACCACGGTGGTGGTTGCGAGTTTAAAGTAGACTTGTACTATCAAACTTTTGCGCCGGGTCTGGTCTCTGCATCGGTTAAGTTTAATGGTATGACTTACCATATTCCTATTGATGTCCGAGCGGAGCATGCGAGCGCTTTATTCCAGATCGAAGCGCCAAAGTATGCCGATCTTACTGATCCTGATCCAAGTGATCTCTACCAATTGTCTGTTGAGTTGGATGGGCAGCACCAAAACTTCACTGTTGCCTTGAGCCAGGAGCTTTGTGTTACCCATGTTGTGCTTTAACTTCTAATAATATTATCTATTACAGCATCTTAAGCATTACGACTTCACATGCATCATGCCCTGTTTGTCCAAGCGGGGCATCGAGATGCTCAAAGCCTAGCTTTTCATACAAGCTTACCGCTTCTCTCAGACATTCAGTTGTCTCTAAATAGCACTGCTGATACCCAAATTGTTCCGCCAATTGTAAGCTCAATGCGACGATGCGTTTGGCTAAACCGTGTCCTCGTGTTTGAGGTAAGAAGTACATCTTTTGTAGTTCACACACATTTGGCTCGCCAGCTAAAGGGGCAAAGCCACCGCCACCAACGATCTCTCCGCGATGTTCAATGACCCAATAGGCGGCCCCGCATTGATTGTAAACCGAATACATATCATCAAGCGTTGGATCGGCCACACCATAACCTTTGTCTGCGGTTAAGCCGTATTCTGCAGAGACTTTACGAATCACATCTGCGACTTGCGGGTTGTCTGCTTTAGTAAGAGGCCGAAGAACGTATTCCTCAGACTGACACACTTTTGTTAGCCCTTTTAGGTAAGTCTCTAGACCAAGTTTGAGTTGCTCTTGCTCGCTGTCATCGAGTTGGGTAAGCAGTTGTTCAAAGAAGTGGTTTTGCTGTTGGTCCAGTTGTGATAACGCCTGTTGGCCTTGCTCTGTAATCGCTACGAGTTGACTACGTTTGTCTTTTGGGTTTTCGATGCTCTCGACCAAACCTAATTTAATCAAACCAGTAACGGTTCGGCTCGCGTTGGACTTGTCGACATTAAGCTGCTGTGCCAGCTGATTGATGGTCAATGGCTGCAATTGGATTTCACCCAATGCGTGCGCTTGCACTGGAGTGAGAGCGACATCGCCGCATTGTTTATCAAGCATACCAAGCAATCGGACGGCTTGACGGGAGTAGTGTCGAAGTTGACGAGCGTTCATTATCACTTACCTCTAAAAATAAAGTTGCGCACCGCAATTAAATTAATTGCGGTGCGCAACCTTGTCAATGGTAAATGTCATTTTTCTCGTTAGGAGACGTAGTGAGCCTCCATGTTTAAGCGTGGTGATGTAAACAAAACTGCGGTGCTGGAGCTTTTTCTGATGATTTACGCATCCATACTTTCTCGTGGAAGTAGTAAGCCACCGTGTTCAAACTCGGCTCTAGCATCGCCATTACGCCGCCGACAAATGCATCACCTGTTAGTAAGTAAACCACGGTAAAAGCGACGCTGAAGTGCACGGTCGCAAAGCTTGCGGTTTTTAATTTGGTCATCCACTGACGAGCTTTAAGTGCTGGGACTTTTGCCCATGCCTTTTCATGAAAGTAGAAGGCTACGGTGTTCACTGAAGGCTCAATCATGGCAATTAAACTACCAATTAGAATGTCGCCTGTGAGTACGTAAGCGACACTAAATGCGATAGTAAAATGCAGTGCTGCGAAAGTTAGTGTCTTTTTCATGATAATTACTCAATCGTGTTTGTTTCGATGAGTTCATTATCGATAATAATTCTCATTAATGCTAATGGGTAATGAGTATTGTTGTGATAGGGGGAAGCTATTGATGATGGTTTTGGTGAAATGTATACAAAAAAGGTTGGCCATGATGACCAACCTTTGAACCAAAAGTGAGAAGTGTTAATTCTTCTCTTTCACTGAGGCTTAAAGCGCAGCGATCGTTGTCTTCTGCTCTTCTAGCTTAGCTAGTGTCTCTTTGTAGCCTTCAAGCTTCTCACGCTCTTTAGCAACAACTGCTTCAGGTGCTTTCGCTACGAAGCCTTCGTTACCTAGTTTGCCTTCGATACGCTTGATTTCGCCGTGAGTCTTCTTGATTTCGCCATCTAGACGAGCAAGCTCAGCATCTTTGTCGATCAGACCTGCCATTGGGATCATCAACTCAGACTTACCAACCAGTGCTGTCGCACATGCAGGAGTTTGTTCGCCAGTTTCAAGCACGCGTACTGCTTCTAGCTTCGCTAGTGACATCAGTACTTGCTTGCTTGCTTCTAGACGAGAGGCATCTTCTGCATTTGCTGCTTTCAGCATAACGTCAAGCGGCTTACCAGGGTTGATGTCGTATTCAGCACGTAGGTTACGGATGCTGGTAATGAACGCCTTCACCCATTCGATATCATCTAGCGCTTCTTGGTTGAAGTTTGCTTCGTCGAATTGAGGAAGTGTTTGTAGCATGATTGTCTCGCCTTCTACACCTTCAACTAATGGCTTGATGCTTTGCCAGATAGTTTCAGTGATGTAAGGAATCACTGGGTGAGCTAGACGTAGAGTCTTCTCAAGAACCGTGATTAATGTACGACGAGTACCACGCTGTTGTGCTTCAGTACCTTTCCATAGAACTGGCTTAGTAAGCTCTAGGTACCAGTCACAGAATTGGTTCCAGATGAATTCGTAAAGCGTGTTCGCAGCCATATCTAGACGGAAGTTGTCGATATGGTTGTTGAACGCTTTCGCTGCTAGTTCAAACTGAGACTCGATCCACTTGTCTGCTAGTGAGTATTCAATCTCACCACCGTTGAAGCCACAATCTTGCTCTTCTGTGTTCATCATTACGTAACGGCTTGCGTTCCATAGCTTGTTACAGAAGTTACGGTAACCCTCAAGACGCTTCATATCCCAGTTGATATCACGACCTGTCGATGCCATTGCTGCAAGAGTGAAACGCAGTGCGTCTGTACCGTATGCTTCGATACCGTTTTCAAACGTCTTACGAGTGTTCTTCTCGATCTTCTTCGCTAGTTGAGGCTGCATCATGTTGCCACAACGCTTCTCTACGAGAGACTCTAGGTCGATACCATCGATCATGTCGATTGGATCAAGGACGTTACCTTTCGACTTAGACATCTTGTCGCCGTTTTCATCACGGATTAGACCAGTAACGTAAACCGTCTTAAATGGTACTTGTGGTTTGCCGTTTTCGTCTTTCACGAAGTGCATGGTCATCATGATCATGCGCGCAACCCAGAAGAAGATGATGTCGAAACCAGTTACTAGAACGTCTGAAGGGTGGAATACTTTCAGGTCGTCAGTTTGCTCTGGCCAACCTTGAGTACCGAATGTCCATAGTGCAGAAGAGAACCACGTATCCAGTACGTCTTCGTCTTGGTGCAGTTCAATGACTGACTCTAGGTTGTTGTTCTTACGAACTTCTTCTTCAGTGCGACCTACGTAAACATTACCTTGGTTGTCGTACCAAGCTGGGATGCGGTGACCCCACCATAGCTGACGAGAGATACACCAGTCTTGAACGTCACGCATCCAAGAGAAGTACATGTTTTCGTACTGCTTAGGAACAAATTGGATGTCGCCGTTTTCTACTGCTTCAACTGCAGTTTTCGCTAGAGGCGCAGTACGTACGTACCATTGGTCAGTTAGCATTGGTTCGATAACCACGCCACCACGGTCGCCGTAAGGAACTTGTAGATCGTGATCTTTCACTTCTTCAAGTAGGCCTAGCTCGTCGAATTCAGCAACGATAGCTTTACGAGCGGCAAAACGCTCCATACCGTGGTATTTAGCTGGTAGCTCAGTGCTGTAAGCGTCGCTTGCTTCGCCGTTGGTGTTGAATACTTCAGAAGCATCACGGATGTTTGCGTCGAAAGTCAGAATGTTGATCATTGGTAGCTGGTGGCGCTTACCTACTTCGTAGTCGTTGAAGTCGTGCGCAGGTGTGATTTTCACACAGCCAGTACCTTTTTCCATATCTGCGTGCTCATCGCCCACGATTGGGATGCGACGATCAACGATAGGAAGGATGATTTCTTTACCGATAAGATCTTTGTAACGTGGATCTTCTGGGTTAACTGCAACACCCGTATCGCCTAGCACGGTCTCTGGACGAGTCGTTGCAACAACGATGTAGTCTTTGCCATCGGCTGTTCTAGCGCCATCTGCTAGTGGGTAGCGGAAGTGCCACATGTGGCCTTTAGTGTCTTTGTTCTCTACTTCTAGATCTGAAATCGCTGTGTGTAGCTTTGGATCCCAGTTAACCAGACGCTTACCGCGGTAGATTAGATCGTCTTCGTATAGACGTACGAACACTTCTTGAACGGCGTTAGATAGACCATCGTCCATCGTAAAGCGTTCACGATCCCAGTCTACAGATGCGCCAAGACGACGAAGCTGCTTAGTGATAGTGCCGCCAGATTCGCCTTTCCATTCCCAGATTTTGTCGATGAAAGCTTCACGACCGTAATCGTGTTTTGTTTTGCCTTCTTCTGCAGCGATCTTACGCTCAACAACCATCTGAGTTGCGATACCAGCGTGGTCAGTACCTACTTGCCAAAGGGTGTTTTTACCCTTCATACGTTCACAACGGATAAGCGTATCCATGATCGTATCTTGGAACGCGTGGCCCATGTGTAGGCTACCAGTGACGTTCGGTGGCGGGATCATGATGCTGTATGATTCTTTAGTAGTGTCACCGTGTGGCTTAAAGTAGCCTTTCTCTTCCCAAGTCTGATACAGAGCTTGTTCGATTGAAGTTGGGTTGTATGTCTTTTCCATAGCGCTCTTTTAATGGATACGTTGATGGTTGAATCTTAGTCAATCTTTATAAGTGAGGGATCTTAACAAGATCGCCTTAACTATAAGGATTGACCGTTAAGGATATTGAATTTCGATCGTTTGCAGCTGGTAACCTGCTTGACGGTAAATTTTATATCTTTCTCTTGCGAGTTGTTTAGCTTTTTCTTCGCAGGGCACGAAGTCTACCACTTGAGCAAACTTGTTCGCAAAGGTTGTCTCATTTTCCGCCAAATTAATTACCAGCTGACGGTTCCAATTAGGTTTTACACCTTCATGGCCGATTTCAATATTGGTGGCGTATTTCGGTCCCTCGCCTACGAGGTTATGTGCCATGAACTTGTCTGCATCAACTTGCCAAAAGGCTTCAGCGAGCTGCTCGGCGTGTGGTTTGTCTTGGCAGTTTAAATACACTTTAGCGCCTTGGCGAGCAAAGTGCTGAGCCAAAAACACGATGTATTCTTCAAAGCCAGCCACCGTTGCTTGCGGGCTCTCTTCGTTAATGATGTAGAAGGTTGCAGTTTGCATCATTCTCTCACTTGCCTTGGGTCTCTTCCTAAGACCATCTTAAGTCCCACTTTCATTTTAGAAAATTAGGATAATAAAAAAGGGCCTTGCGGCCCTTTTAGATTCTGTTCAGAAATTACTCTTCTGTCTCTTGGCCGCTGCGGTTCAAAAGGAATTGGACAAGCATTGAGACAGGACGGCCCGTTGAGCCTTTCGCTGCGCCTGATTTCCACGCGGTACCTGCGATATCGACGTGTGCCCAGTTGTACTTCTTCGCGAACTTAGATAAGAAGCAACCCGCAGTAATTGTGCCACCAGGGCGACCACCAATGTTTGCCATATCCGCAAACGGGCTCTTCAACTGTTCGTGGTACTCGTCTGCCATTGGTAGACGCCATGCACGGTCACTCGCTTGCTCAGAAGCGTTTACTAGCTCATGAGAAAGAGGGTTGTGGTTAGAGATTACGCCGCTGATATGGTGGCCTAGTGCGATAACACAAGCACCAGTTAGCGTTGCAACGTCAACCACGCAGTCTGGTTCGAAACGCTCTACGTAAGTCAGTGCGTCACAAAGAACAAGACGGCCTTCAGCATCCGTGTTCAGAACTTCTACAGTTTGACCAGACATGGTCGTTAGGATGTCACCTGGACGGTAAGCGTTGCTGCCAGGCATGTTTTCACAGCCCGCTAGAACACCAATAACGTTGATTGGTAGGTTTAGCTTCGCTAGCGCTTTCATTGTACCGAATACCGATGCCGCACCACACATGTCGTACTTCATCTCATCCATACCTTCGCCCGGCTTTAGAGAGATACCGCCTGAGTCGAAGGTTAGACCTTTACCTACGAGCACAATCGGTTTTGCATCTGAGTCAGGGTTACCTTTGTACTCGATGATAGACATCATAGATTCGTTTTTAGAACCACGGCCTACTGCTAGGTAAGAGGTCATACCCAGTTTTTCCATCTCTTGCTCACCAATGATTTTGGTGGTTACGGTTTCGTAA
Organism: Vibrio sp. Vb1574; assembly: GCF_033338675.1. Lineage (NCBI taxonomy): Bacteria > Pseudomonadati > Pseudomonadota > Gammaproteobacteria > Vibrionales > Vibrionaceae > Vibrio > Vibrio sp. Vb1574. The sequence goes on along the minus strand of NZ_JAWOTC010000013.1, from coordinate 39,977 downwards.
TCGTCCGCTAGACGACGAGCTTGAGAAGCAAGGTAAGCTGGATTAGCTACGTTTGGCGGCATGTTGCCAAGGTCTTTTGAGGCTTTGACACCTGATGCGATAGCAAGACCATGAGTGATTGCTTTTTCACCCAAGTTCAATTCACGACGCGTTGGTACGTTGAAAACAAGCTTGCGCAGTGGGCGGCGAGTCTCAGGTTTCACGCTCTTGAATTGATTAAATGTGTATAGACCATCTTTAGTCGCTTCTACAGCCTGGCGCACTTTCCAGTATGTATCACGACCCTTAACATGCAGTTCAGTTAGGAAACATACCGCTTCCATTGAGCCTGTCTCGTTAAGTGTGCTGATCGTCTTTTGAATGATTTCCTTGTACTGGCGCTCGCCAAGTTCACGCTCTTTGCCGCAACCGACAAGTAAAACGCGCTCTGACAAAACACCTGGTACTTGATGCAGTAGCAGCATCTGACCAGGTTTACCCTCTAGATCACCACGGCGAAGTAGTGAACTGATGTAACCGTCACTGATTTTATCAAGTTGTTCGGCTACTGGAGAAAGGCGACGTGGTTCAAACACACCAACAACGATACATGCGCTACGTTGTTTCTCTGGACTGCCACTTTTTACACTGAACTCCATGCGTACTCCTACATCCTGAAGACAAATTGCTCTAAATGTTAGATAATGATCGCTTACTTGTTGAATTTTAGCTCCAGGCTTACATGCAGAGCTGATTAAGCGACTAACATCTAGTTTATAATTTTTAAAAAAATAAATGGTTCAACGGGAAACTATAGTGATTCGACCAAAAAAACAAGTTTTGTATAGGTAATTTCAGCGTGATTATTGTTAGATATTTGATCCGCGAAACACTCAAGAGCCAATTTGCGATTTTTTTCGTACTTTTTTTGGTGTTTGTAAGCCAGAAATTCATAAGTGTTCTTGCTGATGCTTCTGATGGGGATATTCCTGCTGGATTGATTTTCTCGATTGTTGGTTTGAACATGCCAGCAATGGGTCTGTTAATGCTGCCTTTAAGTCTGTATATCGGCATATTGATCACATTTGGTCGTCTGTATGCAGAGAGCGAAATTGTCGTAATGAACGCGACAGGTATTGGTAATAAATTCTTGGTTCAAGCGGCCTTATACCTAGCGTTGATTACTTCAGCGGTGGCGGCTTTCAATGCGTTGTGGCTATCGCCGTGGTCTCAAGACCGCGTTGAGCAGCTTTATGAGCAGGTAGCGTCAGAAAACAGCGTTGACCTACTTAAAAAAGGTCAGTTCCAAGGTACACCAGACGGTTCATCGGTTGTGTTCATCGATGACATTAAAGACAATACCTTGAGCAACGTTTTTGTTGCGCAGATGCGCCCTCGAGATTCAGTGTTACCGAGTGTGATGTTCTCATCTTCTGGTGAAGTAAAAGAGCTTTCGGACGGTCGTCAGATCATCACTATGAAAGAAGGTACGCGTTATGAAGGTGTGCCTACTCGCGTTGAATATATGATCACGAAATTCGATGAATACGAAGGTGTTATCGGCCAACGTGAGGTCAAAAAGAAAGGGCGAGACTGGGAAGCATACCCAACGGTTGACTTGATAGGTCACCCAGATCCAGAGGCGCAAGCGGAGCTACAATGGCGAATTTCGTTATTTGTGTGCATTCCACTCTTAACAATGCTCGTTATTCCTTTGTCTGCGGTGAATCCGCGTCAGGGACGGTTTGCCAAAATGGGGCCTGCGATCCTGATCTACCTAGCGTATTTCTTGGCGATCAGTGCAACCAAATCTGCATTAGAAGATGGTGACATCCCGGCTGCTATTGGTATGTGGCCAATCAATGCGATGTTGCTGATTGTTGCTATCATGGCGAATATGATGGATAGCGTTGCTGCTAGACGAATAAAAGACAAATTCCGCAAGAAGAGGCTCGCGTAAGCTGTGTTCAAAATCTTAGACCTTTACATCGGTAGAACCATCATCTCTACCACTGCCTTGGTTTTAGCGACGTTTGTTGGCTTATCGGGCATCATCAAATATGTAGAACAGCTACGTAAAGTAGGGCGAGGTGTGTACGACCTCACTCATGCGTTGTACTTTGTGTTACTCAGTGTGCCGCGTGATATCGAAATGTTCTTTCCAATGGCGGCATTACTCGGTGCCCTTATCGGCTTAGGTATGTTGGCTTCAAGCTCTGAGCTGGTGGTGATGCAAGCTGCTGGTTTCTCTAAGCTGGATATCGGGTTATCGGTACTCAAAACGGCCGTCCCGCTCATGATTGTTGTTATGGCGTTAGGTCAATGGGGCGCTCCTGAGGCCCAGAAGATGGCCCGTGACTTACGTGCGTTTGCGATATCAGGTGGTAGCATTGTGTCTGTGCGCTCAGGTGTGTGGGCTCGTGACGCAAACGACTTTATCTTTATAGGTAAAGTCGAAGACGACAAGCTTTATGCTTTAAATATGTGGCGTTTTGATGATGATAAGAATCTACAAAAAGTTATTTTCGCCGAAGAAGTCGACTACCAACAAGATAACAACTGGCTGATGCGCTACGTACAAATTACGGACATGGAAAATGAAAACGTAATTTCAAAGCAAGACATCGAACAGATGGAGTGGCACACCTCTTTGGCACCGGATAAGCTAGCTGTGGTGACCGTGAAGCCAGAAGAACTGTCACTGAGCGGTTTGTATGATTATGTGACTTACCTAAAAGCATCGGAACAAGATGCATCTCGCTATGAGTTGGCGTTTTGGCGTAAGTTGACTCAGCCGCTTTCAATTGCTGTGATGATGTTAATGGCGCTATCTTTTGTTTTCGGTCCACTCAGAAGCGTGACCATGGGGGCAAGGGTATTGTCGGGCGTGGTTGCCGGGTTTACTTTTTACATATCCAGTGAGTTCTTTGGCCCATTAAGCTTGGTGTATGGCATATCCCCAGTGTTTGGTGCTTTGGCCCCGAGTTTGGTGTTCTTAGCTATTGCGATTGCACTACTACGAAGAAAGCTATAACTGAAGCATCATCGAATAAACCAAGTTTTACCGAACCAAATGTAAAAGGAAGGCATTACGCCTTCCTTTTTTGTGTTCCTAGACAAGTTAGTTTGCCTTGGGTAATACAACAACCTCTGTTTTGGCCCAAATGTCGTGGAAACCACGTCTCTTCGGATCAATCGGTACAGTCAAATTTGCCAAGCCAAAGCCAGATGTCGAAATACGAATCAGAGCTTGAGTTACCGTAATTGGTGCTCCGTCTTTGGCATTGCGAACTCGAAGTTTCCAAGCGCGCATCCCAAGAGTTTGTCCTGCTCGCGTCCAGAAGAACACAAAGAAATATATCCACACACCCGCAAGATAAAGTGTAAATAGAGGGCTCAATACAGGGTGTTTTCCGAGCATATCTGCGGCATCAGCGTACTCGCCATAGCTCAACAATCCTGCTGCATTTAGTGCAAACACAACGGCCATAACAATACCTGCGGCCATCATTTCAATTGCGATAATAATCAATGTGTCGTAAATCAACGCTGCAAGTCGACGAAAGAGACCAGCAGGTGGAAGAGTTGTAGACGTTGTCATTATTCCATCACTTACCTTAAAAATTGTGCGTCAGAATATAGATTCCCTCACCAAGAGAAAAGAGACCTAACGCACAGAGTCTTTAATTGTGTATAAACGAAGAGACTTTTCTGCCCTACGTTATCAGCACATGTCATGATACACGAGGCCGTGCAGCAATATGTTTCAACTGAATTCGACTCTCTTAACCATTGGCTTTTTGGTCTGTGACCAGATTAGATAGCTGAGAGAGTTGGTGTTTCTCATCTTCGGTATAATGTTGGCTTAATGAAAGCTCTAAAGCTTTTTCTGACAGCTTGATTGCTGGTGACAAAAATAACTTAGGGTGCATACTAGAGAGAGCTAGCAAGGCCTTTTGTAGGCGAATCTGTATTTGGAGTTGCGCTGCACCATCGTGTGCTATCGGCAAAAAGACATCATCGAACAAATCCTGGCAGCTTAATGCGGGCACAAATAGTCTAGGGTATCGAGTTTTGGTAGGCGGCTCGCTGAGTAGGTCTCCCCATAATGAAAGTGCTCGTACAGAACGCCCAAGAACGTCAATCGCGGTGCCATTATCATTTACAGCCGGAGATAGTGCTCGTGAGGCGATTTCCGCCATAACGACTAAACCAAAGCGAGGGTCCTGATCATATGAACGCTCCGTTCGAATCGTGAAGGCTGCCGTTACTTCGCTTTCGTCTGGCAACTCTCCACAAACCCAAGCCAATGGTTGACCTACGTACACAAAACTTCCCGGTTGTCGCTCAAGATAGATGGTGCATTGGTTTGCTTCAGCAATACTATCGAGATGATGCATATCAACATGCTGTAAGTAGCCAATTTCTTGGCTCAAAATAGGTTTACTTCCTCTGGGTTTATGTTCTGGGTGGCTCCACGGGTGAGCACCTAGCCAGCGCTCTTTACCCCGTTTTCTTATCGCATCTAACAAGGCTTGCTCTACGTATGAAGTGGTTTCACTGACCCTTCCTAGTACGGAAAGGTGCTGAATCCAACGTAACAGAGTGAGTATGATCATCACGATTACGGCGATAGTCACGATGAATAGATAAATTTGTGCTTGTTGATGATAGGCCCCAATACCTAGCGCGATAATTCCTACCAAACTAAATAGAAAAGAGCCAAGAAAGGTTGCTAAGGCATTTTGTGTTGTGCTGTCTTCCATCAACAGTTTTGTCGCTCGCGGCGTTACCCCTGCACTAGCGGCACTGTACGCTGAGACCATAATATTGAGAGAGAATGTAGTCACTGCAAGCATGGAGGTTGCGAGGATATTTAATATGTTGTTCAACAAATCCTTGCTGACGTTGATGGCAGGGGGCAGAGTAATGAACTGGTTTAAAACAATCGACATTAAGGCGGTAGCAACAGCTAGTAATGCGTAGAGTGACGTCCGGACCCACAGTTTTCGTGTCATCTGTTTCAGTAACCACTGCCATTTTGACCCAGTCATTCTTTGCTCCTATTCAGTTCTCACTAGAAAGTCGATAGAAAATTCAGAAAGTTATTCTTGCTTAAGCATAGGTTAAATGCCCGTCGTTCTGCTTGATATTTCATGCATCACGAAAGTAAGAAAGCTGCTTGCTTCAAAGAATGGTGCTCTTGAGGTGTGAATTACCACGATTCTGTTACCTTAATTGATAGATGAATTAAAAGTATGTGATTGAAAAGAGGTAGCGCATGATTGTAATTACAGGTGCAAGTAGCGGCTTAGGGGCGGAACTAGCAAAGCGTTATGATGCGGAAGGCAAAGAGACGTATGTAATAGGAAGAAATACAGAAAAACTATCCGCACTAGCAAAACAACTCTCTCATAACGTCGGCTATCAAGCTTGCAACCTCTCATTACATCAAGGTGTGAAACAGCTCTTTGATGGGATGAAACAGCCGCCTGAAATGGTCATTCATAGTGCAGGAAGTGGTTATTTTGGCTTACTGGAAGAGCAGGAGCCGAAAGAGATTCAAAAGTTGATTGATAACAACCTGAATTCTGCGATTCATGTGTTAAGAGAGTTAGTAAAGCGTTACAAAGATCATCCAATAAAAGTGGTCATGATCATGTCCACAGCCGCGCAACAACCTAAAGCGCAAGAGTCTACGTATTGTGCAGTGAAATGGGCCGTCAAAGGATTAATTGAGTCGGTTCGTTTGGAGCTAAAAGGAAAACCTATGAAAATTATCGCGGTTTATCCTGGTGGAATGGATACGGAATTCTGGAAAACAAGCGGCAATACGATGGACACGAGTTACTTCATGCAAGCAGAAGATGCCGCAGAGATGCTCCATAATGCGTTGTCGAGCATTGGGAATGGTTATGTTTCTGATATTACAGTGAATAGAATTTAAAAAGAGTTTCGTATACTCACTTTCATCTGGAAGAGTAGTAGAAAATGGAGCGTACGTTTCTTATGAGTACAGCTTTGTCACACTTTGTGGCGAAATTATCAGCAAACGATAGTTATTTAAGGTATTTCTGCTTGCGCAGGTCAAAAGCTTACGTATAATGCCAACCATCAAAGGGCAATAGCCCAAAGATGCCGGTGTGGTGAAATTGGTATACACGACGGATTCAAAATCCGTTGCCTTCGGGCGTGGCGGTTCAAGTCCGCCCACCGGTACCATATTAGAAAGGTCGCTTTTATAGCGGCCTTTCGTCGTTTTAGGTGCTTGAAAATGTTCGGTTTTTCAGGTGTTTGCCTCAAAACTCCTTTCCTGCTATCGCCTCTTCTCTTCCCAAAATAGACTCACTTTATCTCCCTTAAAATTTCTCCCATGGTCCATATATGGTTCATCGCATGACGATTCTGTGCGCAAGGGAATCTTAGTAAATCCAACAAATGCAAACTTCTGTAATCTCGCAAGTCAGTATCTTCAAGGGTTTCGAGCGAGAAGAACCATGATACGACCATGGTGACTTTACGGTACTATGCGGTTTTGGCTTTGCCTTTATGGAACAACTGATCGTTTTGATGGATAGTCGAAAAGTCGGTTTGAGATAGGAGGTTTTGCGGTGTGTGTAGTAAGCGCGTTGGGGTAATACATCTACAATCAATCACACAGATGAATTAACTCCAAGTTGATATCAATATGCAACTGTGTAATCTTCTTTATAGTGGTGAACAAATGGAGCTTGACCAACTATGAAGATGATTTTCGTCGATGCTGAAAATGTAGGACTGAAGGAGCTAGAAAAGATTAACGCTTCTGTTGTTGATAAAGTCTTTGTTTTTTCTAAGTCAGATTCAGTCAAGCTTGTTTGTGAAAAGTCGTTGTACCTGTTCTTATCTGACTATCCGACAGGTCAGAACCAAGCCGATTTCTATATCATTGCATATCTGTCTAGGGTGCTACTTGCTTTAGATAAAAAGCAGTTGGGCTCTGTTCATTTTGAGCTATACAGTAACGATGAAAGCTTGATTTCAGCATTTGAGTTTCAGTGCAAGCAATTAGGCGCACCTTGTCAAAGCATCAGGACTAGAGAGAATACCGTTGTTCCAATTGTTAAGCCACAACAGACACCCCAAAAATCTCCTGAAGACAAGCTTCTTCATGCTTTGAAGTCTCCTCGTGCTTTAGATCCTAGCTTTCAAAAGCAGCTAGGGCTGTCAAAGTCAGATTTTACCAAGGCAATCAATGAGCTTTCCAAAAATAACCAAATCAAGCGTAGTCCTCAGTCCAAGAAAAAATGGGTTAGGTGTTAGTACGCTGACTTACCGACCTCATTAAAGTGTAATAAATGGCGGTATTCTCCATCTCTACTACTAACCGTCAGTGTGTGAATATCGCTGCCCTAAGCTTGCTGAGTGATGATCTCGGTACTCTCTGGCGATTCGAGTGAGGGATTGGTGTGCCGAGTGGCGTACCGTAGAAAAATATGTGGTTTGAGCGAGTGTCTATGTAAGTTATGGACTCTAAACGCGTTGCTGGTGTCGGTAGTTGTAGGATTACGTGGATGTGGCTTGATAGATGAGGACTAGATCTTGGTTGGGATTTTTATATTAAATATATAATAACCAGTACAACAGCTTGCCGTAGGCTGCTGTTGTACTGGTTATTATTAATACTATGTTAGTGGTTCTGGTGGCGAAATCTGTAGGTAATACAGTGGTAGTTTCCCTTTTAAGCTATGACATTTTTCACTCATCCGTCCAAAATCACTGAATATCACTAAGAATCACTGAACAATCACCGTCCCATCATCGTCGCTACTAAACCACCTCTCATACAATGTCATCGTTCATTCAACAAAGGAGATAGAACGATGAGCAACAAACAGAACAACCATAAAGCAAATCAAGCTAACAGCAACAAAGGTACATCTGGACATAACACCACGTACCAAAAGGCTCAAGATAATCGAGCAAATCAACTAAACCCAAACAACTCACGTTATCAAGGAAAGAAATAATTATGATGAATCCTTCAGATATGTCACAAGACGAGCTAGACCTGTGGTCTGATATTAATAACCCTAATAATGATTCTGATATGGATGACTGGGCGGATGCTCACAATCCAAATAATGATGACTACTTAGGGGATGACTAAGTCTAAAGCCGATGGTTTAATGCCATCGGCTTTCTATTAAATAACAGTTGGTTAGCATGACAAAAGTGACGGTAAAAAATACAAATATACAAGGCAGTTGTTGAAAATTGCTAAGCAATTAGCTGCCCCCCCCCCCACATTTAGGGCAGTTATATGCAGAAGTACTAACTTCTGTATAGCATTCAGGACACTTGATCAGAGCCATAGCTACCACCTTATACTAGGTGTGTTATTGAAATTAGGCCAAAGACTAACCTATACAATTGTTGAAAATTGAAGCTCTAGCAAAAAGTTTCTATTGATTTCTTTGACACTTAACCTTCAGCTCAATAAAACTCTTTGTCCCTCACATTCTGCAAGTAGCGATAAATGTCAATATGTAAACAAACGCAGTGCTAGAACTACCTAGTCCTCAAGCTCATATTCGTTCAACATTTCTTCAAAAACTCTTATAACATACCCATCCATAATGAGCTTATCGCGCAATGATGTATAGTAGGATTCATCCGACAATTCATCTACAGAAACAATAGCAGTACCCAACGGTGGGTTTGACTTGAATGTAGTCTTGGTTGGCTGAGGCAACTCATCACAAAAGATAGTGCATTGAGTCTCAAGTGGCTTATCAGTTTTAATTAGTACATACCCATCTGCTTCTAAATTGGTTTGCGCTTGCAGGCGGTTTATACTCCAATTGATGTAGTAGTTTTTAGCATCAGATGACACACTCAAGTCTGGTAGATTATTAAGACTATGAATACCTTTAATTTTTAATCTATCGTAAGGTTCGTATTCTGCTTTAGGCTCTTCTGGATACTTATTCTTGGGTACGTGAAGTGATGACCCTTTGTGGCGTGGAATTATTAGCTCTACAGACACGCCATTTGCCAAGATACTACTATCGTTAAATATGGTTAGGTAAAGAATCTCTGCACCAGCCCACTCTCTGAGCACATCGGCTCGCTCTCGGTATAAATCCTTATTAAGCTGTTTTCCAGTATCCTCCCCATGCTCCCACGGGGCGGATACGCTCAATATCGCCAATAGACAAGAAATTGCAGAAAATATTTAGCCTAGCCTGTGTAAAAGTCCTACATAAATCTACCTTCAACCTACCGCTGCCAACTTTATCCAACCGCCTATTTAACATTAAATTATGCGGCAAAGATCACATCAAAAAACAAAAACTCGAAGTAATATATATGCATATAATCAAGTTTCATATCAATTTGGGTATGAATAAAATATTGTCCGTTCGTCAGTAGGCTAATTTATATGCAACTTTATGGGGTGTGCCCTTCGTGTAAGAAGAGTACGGTGTTTAATCGAATACACCGATCATTCATAGAAAAAGTATTCCGCAAAAAATACTTCAAATATGAGTGTGTAAATTGTTCAGCAGAAGTTTTTTCTCATCAAACTCAAATAGATATAGTTCTTCATCGAAATGGGAGCTTAAATGAACAATGACATCAGATCTATGGATCAAGCTGATGGTTTGCGTCGTCTTGCGAAACCTCCAACTGGCTTAGATAAATTGAAGGCTCTACAGGTCGAATTACGCAGTGCCATCATCGCAGGGAAATACAAAGATGCAGACAGACTAATGGCGTTGCTAGATAAAGCTCAAAAAGAGCTAGAAGAAACACATTGGAGGTAAACTGTCGTTCGATCTGGTAAGCAAAACTCTGATCTGCTCCAGCCAGACTGGACACTTCATTAAGCGACATTTTGCTGTTCAAAGTTAACTGGGCTTAGATACCCAAGAGCACTGTGCCTTCTCGTCCGATTATATACTCGCTCAACTTGAAGATGCAGGTTTCAAAATCTGAAAATTATCCGTAATTCGGGATACCAGTGAGCCTGCAACTTCTGGCAACGTTACATTGAAAAATTCATTAATAGCCGTTGTAAATTCAGCCTTCGAGGAGAAGTAAATATTGTTCCTCGCATGCTCATTCATCACTTTCCATAACCGCTCGATTGGATTTAAATTTGCCTTCCCATTTTTTTAATCTCAAGCATACTTCACCGATGAGATTTTCTTTTTATCAAAAGCTAATGAAACTTGGTTTGCATAGCGATCTGTTGCCGTTTTAAGATGTAGCCGAAAACCCAATAGCCAAACCTCAAAGCAGAACTGGATGTCAGTTCAACAACAAGTACCTTTCATCATGAGCACCACCTTAGCTTTAAAGTTGAGGTCGTGTATAGGTATTCGGATAACCTTGTAACCTGTCACTGACTAAGTGAAAACGCTGAGGCAAGTAGCTGAAACGGTTCAAGGTTTATTAGGGATAGGGGTGGGTAAAGCCGAACCATATAACTTCGTGTTGTATCGTTCGGCTTTTATTTTTACTTCATGCAATTCTTTATTTTACCTATTAAAAATTCGCCAAATTCTTTAGTTATCTGTACTTTATCGTTACCGAAGTTAAGCGTGCCTAGAGTGAAATTTCCTGACTTCGTCACTGGAATTGTGGGATAAAGTTGTCGGAATTCTTCTAATGCTGCGTTACGTTTAATGTCATATTCCCACCATGAGCCACCGAAGTCACAGCTATGGTTTTGTCCTTCCATATACCAAGGCCAGCGTTCTTTCCAAGCCTCCTGTTTTATCTCTTGATCTGTTACATGGAAAAGACTACCCGTGACTTTGAAGTAACTAAGCAAGGAACCACACCCTACGCCAGTTGTAATGACGATATCGCCTTTGGTTACACCTTTAGGCTTTTTCTTGGAAAAGTGTAAGTTCTGGTGGAGATCTGAGTAATCTCGTCGTTCTTCGAGAAGTACAGGATCATCCTGAGTCCCAATTGGTTTTAGGAAGTAGAGTGGCTCTTTATCTGAGTCGCTCTCAGAGGAATAGACTCGTGGTAGGATATCGATGTCAGCACTTGGCTGCTTTGTTTCCCATGCTTTTTGTGATCTATACTGCTCAGCGAACATCACGGCTTTTCTGAGTTGAGTTAACGTAAGCTCTCTAAATTCAATGGCTTCGTAAATTTCATCAATAAGATTGTCCAGATGGGCACTGTGTGGGGTTAGTACCCCCCATTCGTGATTGCGGTGTAATCCGTTTTTAGTGAAGTTTGCCGATGTGATGATAGCTTGATGCTCATGGTTTTTGGTTAGGGCATAGATTTTTCCATGAAGGTTATTATCGATGTGAACTTTTGCCTTTACCTTTGGGTATTTGGCATTGAAGTATTCGAGGAAGTCTAATAGTTGTTTTGGCTTTGTTAACTGCTCGGGATCATTGGCTTTGAATGTCGTTACCAGTTCAATGTTCTTGACTGCATTGAAATGAAAGCCATCTAAAAAATTTGTCATATCAGAAGCTAAGAACGGTGATGTAATGAGAAGTCTATCGCCACCTTGATCAACTAACCTTTGCAGATCTTGGTGATGGGAGCCAGTGATATTCGATAATATATACATGTTTTTCTAGCCTTGAATGACGTGTCGATATCTCATCATATTTGGCTGTGCTTGGTAGTGCATCAATATCGTCCTATGTCTGTTCAGTTTTGTTAACTATAGTGGTTTTTTACCTAAAACCACTATTAATCAATGGTGTACCCGTAACTAAAGACCTCTGAAATTTATATTACTGAAGTGTGGGTATATAAATTAACGGAGGTCTAAATGAGCAAATCACAACGACTCACCACCACTTTCCTTAACAACCTTAAATCCAATCCAGCTAGCGCTAAATCTACCGATTACGAAGTCAATCTGTCCGCTATGAAGGATTCTGGTTTGCCTACTGGTGTTCGCTGCTTAGTGGGTAAGTCTGGCGGGAAACGCTTCCTTCTACGCTATACCAGTCCGGTAACAAGTAAGAAGGCAAGCATTGGTCTTGGTAAGCACCCTGAAACTGACCTCGCCACATTGCGCAAAACAGCCAAAGAGTATCGCCAGCAAATTATAGAAGGCGTTGATCCCAAGCTTGAGCGTGACAATCAGACTACCGAGAAGACGATGACTCTGGAGCGGTTCTTTGATGAAGTGTACCTGCCACTGGCTAAACAGAAACGTAGCTGGAAAGATGACGTTGCTCGGTTTCGTTTGGCAAAGTCGATACATCACATATCCATTCATGAACTAACCGCCGCCGATATCATCAAAGTCCAAATGGAGATGCAGAATGCCGTTACGATTAAGGGTAAACCGTATGCTCCTGCCTCGATAAACCGTGTTCTAGCTCTGCTCAAAACGATCAATCGTCAGGCATATAAGTTGATGGACGCGCCACTCATTGCTGACAAGGTGAGCTTGTTGAAAGAAGATAACGTGCGAACTGGGTACTTGTCCGAATCACAGCTAAAGGAGTTCATAGGTCACGCTCTGAACCATGAAGATAAAAGTATTGGCGCGTACCTAGCTTTGCTGTTTTTGACTGGCGCGAGGGATAAGGAACTGCGTTTGCGCTTGAAATCCGATGTGAATTGGGAGGAGAAAACACTCACTATTCCGCATACGAAAAACGGTAGTAGCCACGTTATTTACTTGAGTGATTACATGCTTGATATTTTGAGGTCAGTGCCTCATGTGGCGAATAATCCGTATCTCTTTCCTGGACGCAAAAAGGGTAAACCAGTAGGGCAACCTAGGCATGCTTTCAAGGCTATCAAAGCCAGGATGGGACTGCCCGACATACCTGGTGATAAAGCGAATCTAACCCTGCATTCAGCTCGTCATACGGTTGGAAGTTTGTTAGCTAGCCAAGGAGTCTCGTTACACGACATAGCCAAGCAGTTAAATCACGCTGACCTGTCATCAACAAGACGCTATTCGAAGCTGACTGTAGGGCGTCGGCGGGAGATTGGCTCTCGTTTGTCGGATATGGTGACTGCGAAGCCAGAGATACGTTGGGAATAAAGAAGTTAGGTTTAACCAGTTAATTTAGAAATGACATTAGAAAAGCCCCTGTTTAGCGACGAGCTAAACAGGGGCTTTTTCATTCTTAAACGGAGATTAGAAATGAAAACAGTAAACAAGTTTGAAGATATTCAATCACTGCCAATGCCTGATGGTGTGAAAGCAAAACTACTCGAACACCTGATAGAGCCATTCGGTGATGAAGAAAACACCAAAGCATTCTGGGATGAAGTTGGTACGACCTTGTACTTGATTGAGGAAGGGGATACCAACGAAAAACTGAATGAAGAATCTGAGGAAGATCTGCACTTCCTTCGCTTTGTTACTAATTACCCAGAATGGGTGCTGTTGTTAAACGACGATGATTGTCCTTGGCTTCTAGCGGTCGCCATAGTGACCATGGAGGGCTCAGGTGTGTACTGCTGCGCTCCAATTAACAGTCCAACGTTCCCTGTCGCCAAGTTAGCTGACCAAGCTGAATCTTAAAACCAAATTATACCTGAACAATTCCATCTCAAAGGAGGTGTCCTATGGCACGTAAATCAAACCAACAACAAGAAACAGTTCAACCTGAAATCGTAGAGGGCAATGAACAAGTCACGGTCACTGACGATCAACCAGTAGACCATTTCGCTAATATTGTGCGCGAGGGAAAAGCGAAGAAGTTAAGTCCGAAAACAGAGAACCATGTGTTCTATGAAATCGCCTTACATGACGAGGAAAACGAACTCTATATCCGTATGACTGGAAATCAGGGCTCTGGACTGCATAGTAAAGAGATGATCCCGCTTAAAGATATCACCGCTGTGCTAGATGTACAGGGTGATAAGCCGTTCAAGAGTTCAGTGCTGAAGTGTGTGTTTTCTGGACAGTCAGCGAACAACGCTGGTTTTATGGCTGCTTGTTGCAGGGGACTTGGTCTTATCATCCAGTCGGAGAAGTCAGTGTTTCTCCACGTTCTAGCGCCTGACTACGAGCAACGTCGAGATGAAATTCTCTCTCTAGTTGACGCTGAAACCAAAGCGAAATAACCCCCCAAAAAGCACATCGATTCTTACCACCAAGTCAATTCTGGCTTTCATATCGAGCACTTAACAAGAGTGCATTCCTAACAAACTAAAAGAGATTTTATTATGAACTTAACTTTTGACGTTGAGCGATTACTGCTGCCTGTCAGTGTCGATCTTCAAGATGCTTTAAACCGAGTGATCAGCGAATCAGGCAAATGGACACCCATGATCCAATCGGTGGTGATCAACTTCCGAGATTCATCCTATAGTTCGGAAAACGGCGGTTGGCACCCTGTTGAAATAAGGCTTGTTCGCCTCTACGACCAGTGGATCTTTGATTACATCACTGACTTTACGTATTGCGGTGGTCCTTATCCCGAACTGGTTAAAGAGGTGGACTTTAACTTCTCATCTGGAACAGCAAGTTTTTCCTATGTTCCGGAGCTGCCGATAACAAGTAGTGAGGTAATGGAGTTCTACTCGATGTGGGAATCCAACTTTCTCAGCTACGTCGAAATGAGCGTGTTCGATGAGATAAAAGTCACGGTGGATTAGTCCATTCGTCTGGAACCAAGTTGAAAGCACCGTATATGAACCATAAAATTGGTTACTCACTTCCTAGTGACTCAGAGGCTTCCTATTGCTCCATGTTAATCATGGTGTGATGGGAAGCCTTTTTCATTGGGGCAAGTTTTAGCAACGTTTACCCAATCCGTTGCCTTCGGGATTCAGAGGGGATGAAGTTGCTGGATTGCAATGAACGGTGAAAACACCATGGAAGGGAGCGTTAATTTTAACGAGTTTGGTTGGTTTACACTGGTGTTTTGTTATTAAAAGCTCCCATTGCTATGTCGAAGCAATGGGAGCAGTAAGGGGTGGGAAGCCTATATAAAATACCGAGAGAATGATTTGTCTGATGCTATCTCTGCTGCTAGGGGTAAAGGCTAGCCCTTATTATGCGACGAGAGGCGCCCCTTAATCTTATGTTCGTAGTTTGGCGCGAAAACTAGGGTATTTTCAACGTTGCCATACGAAATGACAACTTATCCAATGTACCCCCCAGTACAAACAGAATTAGGTATAACTTACTGACTTAGTTCGTCCAGTAGAGACAACCCTAGCTGATACTTGTCATCTAGTGCCGATGGGTGAACATGTCTCTTTATATTTGGTAGAGAGTTCAGGTAGCTGAAGAATCCGGAAGTGGTCATAGGGTATCCAGGCTCAAAATACTCTTCCTCATCATCCCCAAATGAAAACCAATGACAAAGCATTACGAGGTCTTCTTTCTCGTAAACAACCGCAGATGTGCGTGACTTTTCATGGTCGCTGTAAGCTAGAAAGTCAATGAAGATAACTTCTTGGCTTTCTGGGTTTTCCAAATGCTCTTCTGCCATCTGAATCGAGTAGTGATCCGACTCTGCGAAAAACATTTGAGTTCCCATCGTTGCTTCATGTCCCCAAGCTGCTGCCGCACACTTGGCAATTTTCTCACTTTGACAGTCGTTAAGTAGATGCTCTGTTTTATTGAATGAAATAGACATGTTTTTTGTACCTATTTTGTTTTGGTTTCGATATGCGGATTAAACATGCTTCACTTATAAAACACTAGTCTAACTGATAGATTTATAACGATATTCGTGAATGGATTGACACAAATGAACTTTTACTCAAATTTTTCACCTATTTTCAGAAGCTAGTTAAAACAGGCTAGGTGTAACAAAAGGAACTTGTCACCGGAATCTATAGTGACAAGTTCAATTCATGGCTCTGTTTATCCAGTCATCATACCCAGTAGATAGCCAACGACGGTGAAGCTTAACAAGTTAGCGATATCAACTAGGTAAAAATACGGACTGGACTGAGTGATTTGGAGCAGAGTTCGTGCATCAGACATCATGGTTATACCCCTATTAAATTACTTCTCCTACCGGAGTTATTTTAGTGTTTGCTAATTAACGACGAAAAATGGCATCATTTTGAGTTTTCCCTTGCGCGGTATCGGTTTGAGGTTTCGCTAAATCACCCCTTTCGCTTATTCCACATAGGTAAGCTCAAAATCGGTACATAGTGGCAAGTTGATGGTTAGGAGGGGCTTTAGCGGCGCAGTGAAACGACATTATGTCGTGGTTCTTTGGTGTCTTGGAGCTGTGCTTCTAGAGAGAACACTAGGGCGTTATTTATTAACGTGGCATCGTGATGAAACGATACTCATGTACAGCAAATAAAGTATTTGGATCATCATGATCTAATTGCTCAGTAAGCTGATCGGTTTCAGTAGTCTAAAACGTGTTGACTACTTGTAACGATCCAATGTGGCGTGGAGATCGCGTATCAGTTCAAGCTTAAGGCTGACAGGGGAAAGCACCTCGACTTGAGGTATCCAAGACTTCAACAAAGGCAAGATATCGCTCAATCTTGATACTCGACTGCTAACCAACAAACTACCGTCGCTCAGTTCTTTCAATAGCTGCTGGTGGGGAAGAATCATACCTTCAAGAAAGTGCGGAGCTGCTTCCCTATCAACCTGTACAAGCACTTCTGCATCATCCGGAGTTAGCCACTCCATCCCTTGTTTATATATCTCCTCGTGGACTTTTTGACTCGGTTTGTATTTATCTTCCCTGCGGTGAATCCGTGAAATATTCGGCAGTCGGTACGAATGTAGCTGGTCACAGTAGGTCGCAGCGAGGAACCAGATACCACGGTCATTCACCAAGCGATAGGGATGGGCAGATTCAAACGTTTTGCCATTGTAGGTAAGGTCAATAACAGAGTGAGTGGTAATAACTTCGGTCAACTGTCTAAACAGCGCATCGAACTTCCCGATGGATTCGGAGCGTGGATTCTTAAACAGAACGGGGGTGTGACCGTTGAACTTGTAATGATTAGGTAGTAGCGCAGACAAACCCGTATCGTGCAGTACCTTGTTGGTATTCGCATTACCATTATTTCGAGTTACCGGATCTAACCGATAACCCTCATTGGTGCGGATAATTGGAGCGTTGACTAGCCTTTCATTGAAATCGCGTCTCAGGGTTTTCTCACTTACCTGATAATCCGCTACCAACTGCTCAGGGGAGAGCACTTCTCCCATAAACAATCTCGTCAATATGTCACCTAGTCTTAAAGCTAGCTTTTCACTCTTATCGCTCATGCTACTAGCGTACGGTTTCCTCTGGACAGGTTGAGGGCAAAACATTTTTAAATGTTTCAAACCGTCGCGCACTGAGATTTGGCATAGCTTTCATCGGATAAGGCAGGGCAATGACGATGACTATTTTCACACTCATTCTGCGGTCTTGGACATACCCTGTCCGAGCGCAGTGGGATAATACACAACGTAGATTTACTACAACGTCAATTAAAGGAAACTATAATGAAAGTGACATTCATTAAGCCACTTATGGCATCAGGTTATTCATGCCGCTCTTTAGGTTGTCCCGGTTGGGTCAGTAAGGGCGGATCATGTGATACATGCGGCGCAATGGATTACAGCTAAGAAGGAGTATTCGTTATGGGCGGTTGGACAGAAGACCAAGGTGACTATGATGATGGCACAGAAGATTCTGGCTTCAGTCAGGACTTCGACATGGAACCGGGCGACGATGGTTGGCTCGGCGGTGACTTCATGGCTGATGATGACGATGATTAAGTTATCTTGATAATTTGAATATATCTAAGGGCGATATCAGCAATGGTGTCGCCCTTTTTCGTACCTGTGAGAAAAGGAGAAGCTATATGGAATCACTCCCCGAAGAAAGCGCTATTAAGGTATATCACCCTGAACGTGATAGCTCTGTGAAATATGAAGTTGAGTTAAGTGAATCTGGAGCTCGTAAGGGCATGATTATTGGTGGAATGATAGGCTCAAAGGTTCCCCATCCTCTAGGCACTCCTGTTGGCGTAGTCGTAGGGGGGATCGTTGGTGCAATTTGGGGCAAGGCTGACTAAAGAAATAGTAGGGATGGTTTGTCCCTACTTTTTTCTTTATCGTAACTTATGGGAAGTGTTTTCCCTTTATCTCGTCGGGCTTTTTCCTCTGTGTTCATTTAGCCCGTTGGGGAATTAATACCATTCTTAATTTCACACGGCCATGTGAGCAAGATAGGTTTCGTTTTATATGCTTGAGGTCTTTCAATGAACATTTTGGGTGTAACGATATCGTGAAACTCTGTCAGCGAGAGCGATTGGTGCATACGTTGCAAGATATATCTTATGCTGCGTTTGCCGATATGTCCCTCCGATGTTGAGAGCTTTACGTTACATGTGTGAATTTTTCTTTGTCTAACAATTGTGTGTTTTTTGTCAGGTAACGATGGCTCCCAAAAGTTGAACTTATTGAATAATATCTGACCAGTAAACGGGTTAGGTACGTCTTGCTGAAAGTCTTGCTCGATGGTGGCTTTATATTTTATTCGACTTTTGTCACTAATAACGAGTTCGAGCGTTAATTGATTACGGTTTTTAATTGCATACACTGAGTAAGTGCTGTCTCTACTACTAAGATATTTGTAGAGCGGATTTAGGTTGGTAATTTTGAACGGGATGTATTTGATACTTTTGCTTGGTTTAACCAAGAGATAGATAAGGTACGTGCTCTGTTCGTCGTCTTTCTCGTCAGTTTCGCCACGCGTATCGTCATAATAATCTAAGTAATTATGAGTGGTTGTCTCAATCTCTTTGCTTTCTTTGGTATCAGCTTTACTATCTTTGTTATCAACCTCGTCGTTAATGGTGTTAAAGATAACGAGTTTGGCATCTAAGAGCTGTTTGTTAGCTACTTTATTGGTACTTGGTTGACCAATATGTTTTTTGTAGAACTTGAGATTCGTTTCTATTAGGTGCTTTTCTGCTGGTGGTGATGCTCTGCGTACGGCTTCAAGAAGCAACTGATGGCTTTCTTCTTCGTACTTTCGCTCGGTTGAAATGAAGTTTCCCAAGAGCTGGATAAATTCTCGGTTTTGTTTATACCAGGGTGGGAAGTCTAGAATATCTACCGTGATTGGCATCTCTATATCTTGGTATGCCTCGTCTTTACTGCTGTCCAATTCTACAATGCTGCTCTCGATTAAAGTGAGCGCAATTCTTTTCTTGTTTGACAATTCTTTCAATGGCTTGAGCGTTTTAATGTGCTTAGTTTTATAAGTGGAATGTGCGGAACGCTTTGGGAACGACTGGTGTAACCCTGCTTTTTTAAAGGCACTTTCCAATGCTGCGGTAGCTTTATCAGGACTGAAGCCAAATAGCCGCTGTAGGGTAATGATGAGCAAGTGCTTGTTATGAATTGATAAGGGTTTAGCTTTTGGCGTGAAAAGGTAAACCGTTTTTTCATAGAGTACGGGTTTTCTTCTAGGCATATTAAATCAAACAAAATGGTTCCTTAATCTGTGCATACTAACTAGTTAATCTCTTTGTATGAACTCTTTTTTCTTACGGTGCATCATATTTTATGGTCTGTAGAGGGAGTCGTGTGGTCGGCACTCTTCAGTCAGTGTCACCTTAATCTTTGCTCACGATTTACTTATACGGAGTGAGATATTGTGAGCACTACACCGATAGAAATGAACCAGAAGTTACTTAACGCCTTGCCTCGTCCTGCTAAGGGCGAGCAAGGTGTTGAGTATCCTTGGAAGAAAAACCCCCGATTGCGCGTACTTGTGACCGCGAAGAGTATGCGCTGGATTGTTCGCCTTGGCTGGAAAGGAAAGCGTTACTACGAGTCGTTTGGGACTTACCCCGAAATGAAGTTTGCTGAATTCAATCAGTTGGCTTACCAATTTATCGCTGATGTTCAGTCTGGGGCATACCAGAAGGGGTCGCGTTTGACTGTACAACAGTTCTTTGATGACGTTGTACTTCCATACAGTCGTAATCATCACCGCGATTCTAAGACCTTTTTATCCCGCTCTAAGCGCGTAATGGCTGCGTTTGGTAAAGAGCGTGTTACGGACGTGACTCGCCGTGATGTTGAGCGGTTTCTCAATTCACTTACTGACTTAAGTCATGCGTCTATTAACCGCTATCACGCCTTCTTGTCGAAACTTTTTTCGATGGCGGTTGAGCACGAGATTATCGATAAAAGTCCAGTAAAGGGCGTTAAAAAGAGGGTGGAGAACAATGCGAAAGACCGAGTGTTGTCCTCGAAAGAAGCGGAAAGCTTTTGTCGGAATGCGTGTGCTGAACCTAACTTTCTACATGCGAGTGCGCTGATGTTGAGTTTGTTGACAGGTATGCGCATTGGTAATGTGATTAGCCTGACTCGATCTATGCTTGCGGATGACCTTTCTTCTGCGCTCCTGCTGATGACTAAGTCTGGTAAATCACAGCGCGTCTATTTCTCCGAGCCAGCAAAACGCCTGATCCGTAAATGTCTCAAAGTGTCGTTCAACGATTGGGTGTTCCCTTCGTTAAAGAACAAAGGTGAGCACATTGCCTACCCACGCGCTTGTATGGAGCGCATTCAGCTTGCCATGAAGCAAGAAGGCTGTCTGGACGCACCTTTTACTATCCACGATCTTCGCCGCACTTACGCAACCCAAATGTTGATTGCGACGAACGATATCCGTCTCGCGCAGCAAAGCCTTGGTCATTCCAATGTGAATGTCACCGAGCGTTACGCCTACTATCAAAATACCCATTTAGCGCAAGCCTCTCAGCAGACCGTTGACGCCATGCTACCTAACTTACAAATCGATTAAGGAGTTCGACATGTCCAGAGTACTAACAATTGAAGAATTTGCTGAAATGTACGGCTTAAACCCGGCAACCGTACGAACTAATGTAACTCGCAACCCTAAAAGCTTACCGCCAGTGATGCGCATAGGCCGCAGTGTGCGCTTCTTGCGTAGTGAGGTTGAGCGTTGGGAGAAAGAGATGACAATGCATTAACACAGTAATATCTCTCAATAGAGATAAAAGCCCAAAGGCGTCCGTTAGGACGCCTTTGGGCTTTTTAGTATCTGCCTATGAAAATCAAACAAAAGTGTACCGAAGATCGAGCTTTTTACTATCACAGCATTGACGATTGATATTTCTTCTAGCGCCTTTCGTGACTGGGGATCTCCGCTTGAGATTCTTTGGTCTTAAATATCAAGGTCAGTTGTTTTGTGGTTTGTCGACTCTATTCCCTTCTTAGTTGAGTGCTTTCTTTCATCCCTAATATGGACCTCAGCAACGCAGCGATTCTCTCGCTTGGTTGTTCTCGAGGGGGCAGCGAGCTTCTTCGCTGCTCTTTAACAATTCAATTTTAGAAGGAAAAATAAAAAATGAACGCAATGTTTGTAAAAACGAAATCTGGTGTCGCGAATGTGGCTAACGGCAAAACAGTATTAGCGTCTGATGATCGCTTAGTGGTGTTGGATAAGAACTGTCACTTGATTCTTAACGAGTCTGGCGATCAAGTTGGTGAGCTGTTCGATAAGATCTTAAAAGCGGTGAAGCCAGAGAAAGGAAAGTGCTTGATGTTGGAAAGTGGAAGCTGGATTCACGCGAGTGCGATCTCCAACGCTTTCATTTCAGGTAAGTCTGGAGCGCTTCTGATTACGGCGACGAATAGCGATAACCTACTCGCGATGTTTACTCCCGAAGAATACTCAGATCTAGACGGTTTACGAGATGCGATTGTTGATGCGCTGATATCGTTTTCTGAAGGCAATGATTTGCCAACGGTGGACTGGTCAGAATATCGATAAGACCTATCTTTTAACCCTTTCAAAAAGATGCCTTCGGGCATCTTTTTGCGTATCTGGAGTAAACCTAATGAGTAAAAATTTTAATTGGTTAGAGCAGTCTTCTGACTTAAGCATGGACAACCTAGCAACATCCGGTTGGACTGAGGAAGAAGCGGTAAGTGCTTGGGGTGAAGCTCAACCGAGTGAGCCTGCTTCTTTTGATGGCGTAAAGCGCAAAGCTAAATCCATAGTGCTCCGCAAACCCAAAAAGAAGAAGCAAACCAAGCGTAAAAAGCGAAAGGCAACACCGTTCTTTGAACGTCCCGTGATAGCCATGGATACTGAGTATGTGGAGTCTGAATGCGGAGGCTACAACCGTATCTTGAGCTACCAATTCGCGGTTCTGTTCCAGGGCAAGTTATCAACTATTATCTTGTTCCCTGATTCGACCAAAAAATCGGGACGGCTGGCACTGGACAAATGCTTGGTTCAGGCTATAGAAAAAGCGATGGAAGATGAAGTACTTGATAAGTGGCCGACAGACATCATTTTGTGCGCCCATTGGCTATCGGCGGATTTGTTTAACTTCAGCCAAGCCTTTGATCAGTTAAAGACCCACGTAAAAGGGTTGCGTAAGACGGTGGCGAGTCTTGATGACGTATACGGACTAGAACTTGATAAAGTCATGTCTCGACGTATCGATAAAGAGCCTCTCAATGTTCACGACAAATCCCGCAATCGACACACCTTGTATATCACGTTTTACGACACCATGCTGCTTTCACCCAATGGATCATCATTAGCCTCTGTCGGAGAGCTATTGAAGATTCCAAAGGTAGAAATCCCAGAGCCTTACTCTATCTCTCGAATGGATGAGTTTCTGGAAGCACAACCGGAGAAATTCGCTGAGTATGCAATTACTGATTCAATTATCAGTGCTCGTCATTTCGAGCGTGTTTCTTCCTTCTGTCAAAATACACTCGGTCTAAATTCGGTTCCGTTCACCATCGGTGGTATTGCCGTTAAAGCCTTTGTTAATAGTTTGGAGGATAAGCGCGGTTACCGTGGTTTGTTTGGTTTTGAGAAGGTGACTAAAGAAGTGTGGCCTTCTGACCGAAGTAAACCGCTAACGATAACTCGTGATGTGCCTGTAACAGCTCGCATGACATTAGAGCATTTTTCGACCATGGCCTACCATGGAGGACGCAACGAGTCATTTATCGCTGGTCCTACTCCTATTGATACTTGGCGAGATTATGACGTTCCATCATGTTATTCGGCGATTACGCTAGGTCTGCGAGAGTTAGATTACGACCAGATGTACATGACCAGAGATCTGAAAGAGCTGTTTGGAGACAAATGTGCTTTGGCTTGGGTTGAGTTTAAGTTCCCTGAACATACTCGCTTCCCAAGTTTAGCCGTTCGATCTGAGTATGGATTGATATTTCCGCTATCGGGTGAGACGCACTGTACAGGTCATGAGCTTGAAGTTGCTTATAGCCAAGGTGCAGAAATTATCATCAAGCAAGCGTTTGTCGTGCCCTGGAAGAATGATAAACGAATCTTCGAAGACTTCATGCGCTGGGGGCGAGAACGGCGTAAGTCATTAGTTAAAAATAGCTTTGACGAGAAATTGACTAAGGAAATGTTGAATAGTTGCTATGGAAAGCTAGCTCAATCGTTGCGCCCAAAGAGGTCGTTCGATATCCAAGTTGGTTACTCTACACAACTACCACCATCGACTTTGACCAACCCATTTTTCGCCGCTTACACGACTGGCTTAGCTAGAGCCTTGTTGGGGGAAATGCTTCATAGCATCCCCGATGACAAGGTTGTTGTTTCAGTGACGACAGACGGCTTCCTGACTAATGCTGATCTGAATGAAATAGACTTAAAAGGTCCTATTTGTCAGCGGTTCCGAGAGCTCTACCACCGTATAGACCCAACTGGCGGTGAAGTACTAGAACTCAAGCATCAAGCGAAGCAACTGATCGGTGCTAAGACTCGTGCTCAGTACACCGTTATAGAGAGTGAAGGTTTTGAGCCAATACTGGCTAAAGGTGGCGTTAAAGTCGATCCAACCATCAATGACCAAAGTGCTTATATGGTGGATAAATATTTAACCCGTAAACCAGGTGACAAAGTTGATGGTAGCTACCTGACACCGAACCGGATGCGCTTTTTAGAACATAAGGATTTGATGCTTGAGAAGCGGTCTATCTTCCTGAATATGGAATATGATCAAAAGCGACAGCTCCTAAATCCGGTAATGGTTGACGTGAAAGGACGGAGTCATATTGCGCTTGAAACCAAGCCACACAAGTCTTTGGATGAGATGCTGTTTACACGATTGCGCTTTGATCGCTGGCGCAAGTCTCATGTTCTAAAAAACTTTGATGATTGGTGTTCATGGCAAGACCGTTTAGTAATGGCAGAAAGTACCAGTCACAAAGACGTTCGCTTAAAGGCTGATGAGACTTCGGAAAGCTTAATGGCGCGGTTGTTTTTGCGTTTCTATGCTCATGAGAAAAATGGCATGAGAAAGAAGGACATTACCGCCAAAGCATTAGCTGAGTGGTTAACAGATAACGGCTATCTGACTAAAGCGACCGCTGTTCGTAGTGCTAAGAACGCCAAATTGATTGAAGGCGCTGTACCGATGACTGAGCTAACCATCAGTTTAGCTCGCTTAATAGTCTCGAAGTTTCCTGACTTCGAAGTTGAAATCCTCTTCAACCCTGAATCTCGTTCCTCACTGCGAGAAGCTCTCAACGCCCGTTGAGATCGTAAATATTGACCTATCGAAAGCCCTTATCTCAAAGGGCTTTTTTACCAATCAACCATTGCACCGTTGGGGATATAAGAAACCCAACCTCACACGCAATGACATTTATTCAAATCCACAGCCGTCATTCCGGCGGCTAACTCAATAAAATTTTAAGGAGCATTATTATGGCTAATAAAAAATTTAACTTTTACGCATCGGTAAATAACAACATAGCTCGTATCGTAAAAACATGGACTGAATGTGAGAAAATTATTGCTAAACCCGGTGGTAAGAAGAAGGGGGCTTACACCTACAAACAAGCCGAAGAATGCTTGCAGGAGTTAGTAGTTGAACGTGATGCTCGCCTTGCACGCAGTAAGCCTAAGAGAAATCGATACAGTAATTCTCGACCAAAAGAAGATTTAAGCTTTTTGAGTACTTTCACAGCAAGACCTACGAAAAAGACCATTACCTGTAAGCTTGGTGTTGGCGGTAAGGGTTCGACTGTTTCGGTTGTAGGTGGTGACACGCAAGTATTTGAAGTTAAGAAATCTACAGTATCAGCAATGCGCTACCAGCTCTGTATGCACACATTAAACATCGCTAAAAGTTTGCTAGATCAGGAGGTGAGTTCTATTGAGATTAAAGGGATGGATGCCGCGACGATAAAAACGCTCACTGAATGGGCACCGAAGTGGAAGCAACAGAGCTGGGTGAAACCTAACGGACAGCCGAGACCGAACGCAGAACTCGTGCGCGAAATGCTGGCGTTATATGAGCAGATTAAATCCAAGGTCAGCCTCGGTGACTGTAAAACCCCTGAATATGACGACGCACCATTCTAACTAAACATTAAGTAGCCCTACAGGGGCTGAGAGGCTTGCCCTCTCTGCTCCTGTGGGGCTTTGTACTCTCTGAATTACAGGAATAATACCGATGAAAAATACTAAAATATTGACTGTGGAGGGTGTTGAGTTCCCTTCTCGCACTGCTGCTGCACGTCACTATGGTTTGAATCCTAAACTGGTCAACGAACGCATAACCAAGTTTGGCTGGACACTAGAGCAAGCCCTTGAACTAGAAGCGCGCCCTAAAGGTGACTACCGCAAGAAAGTTGTTATAGACGGCACCGAGTACTCAAGTATGCGCCAAGCGGCTAGAGAGCTAGGTGTGGCGCAAAGTACGCTGATGAACCGCATAAAGGCTGGCATATCTGTAGAGGAAGCGCTGTCTGCTGCACACACCGAGCGTGAGAAGTTAAAAGGTCAGTCCAAACCAATGTTCTACGGTAACAAACTTTATCCATCTGCGCGCTATTTGTTGCTTGCTAATCCCACTCTGGCTGCTGGTGGTGATTTGGGTAAAGCCGTTACCTCGCTGAATGATGAGGCTCGTCGAGCTAAGAATCAGGGCGGGGCTCGCAATCTGTCGTTGGATCAAGTTGCCGCTGAGTTTGGTCTTGCGAAAATTGGGTTTGCTGATGAGTTTGATGGTTTTGTTGAACGGTTAGTGGAACAAGTTGGTGAAGCTGTTTTGACCGAATTGTTCTATGAGCTAAAGTAGTCCGAATTGGTGTTTTGAAGGGAGAAGGGAGTAGTTGCGTTGAGTGACTGCTCCCTTTTTGTTGCCTGTGTTTTGAGTTGGTGAGCCTGTTGCCGGAAGAACTGCGCAGTAACTATTGCCGTCTCTATTTATAGTTGTGGGGCGAATATGGCTTAAGGCTTAGCGGTTGCTGAGATGCTTCTATATGTTTAGTTTGCGTACAGGTGGTGGGGTGGTTACCAAGATTTCAGAAGAAAGACTCCGACCTAATCAACGGTCAGTTCTACACTATTTCTGCCGATCTGGCACCTGAGTTTACCGATAAAATGGCACCACTAGCAGCACGTATTGAGCATCAAGGAATCCAGTCTTGTATTATGGGTGACGACTCTTGGGGGGCAAAACGATATCCCAACGTCTCTATCGAGCCTTGAACAGTATCAAACAGTGCTCTCTGACTATAAAGCCGCCAGCAATACAACGATGAACATCGAGTCGGCAATGACAACCTTGGTGAGAAACCAACCCTCGAAAAGCTTTACCCTGAAAAAACAGGGTCAAAGCTACGTATTCTACGAGCTGGAAAATGGTGAGCGTAGCGTCAATGTGAAAGAAGACGATCAAAGTGTCGGTATCGGCACGTGGGACTATGTGGATGGCAACATTGTCATTTCTAATGCTAAAGATGCTGATAATACGCCTATTAACCTCAAAGAGACCATCGCGATGACGTCTTGGAGCTACGATAACCTAGGTATTGCAGTCAAAAAACTACTTCAAGAACAACACTACGATTCGCTAGGGCTTGGAGAGTGGACAACACACGGCAGTGTTTCCTCAGACGTTTATGTGATCATTCTAGGTGCAGAGCATTAATTTGCCGTAGCGTTGTGAATGGCGTCATCAAGTAACGCCTTAAACCAAAAATCCGAGTGTTGATAAAGCACTCGGATTTTTCTTTCTCTGGTAAAATAATTACCTTAACTGGGTTTACCTAAAGCCTACTAATTCCATGGTTTATCTCACTAATCTGTCAAACGATAAACAGCTTCTAAGTATGTGAACTTTGCGATGCTACATCATACTTAAGCTTTTATTTAATGCCGTAACAGGGACTGGGCGACTTAGATAAAACCCTTGAGCTTGTTCACAGTCTAACTCCTCAAGAATACACAGCTGTTCAAGGGTCTCTATGCCCTCAGCAACGACTTGAATCCCAAACCCCTTGGCTATATCAACGATGCCGGAAGTAATTGCTCTTGATCGATAGTCAATAGCAATGTCTTTGATGAAACTACTATCTATCTTGATTTCATCAACGTCTAATTTATTAAATATGCCAAATGAGGTATAGCCAACACCAAAGTCATCAATGGAGAATGTTACACCATACTTCTTCAGTTTCTTTACTAGACTTGCACATTGCTCAATATCCTTTAACGTAGCTGTCTCTGTGATTTCAAAGCATAGGTATTGCGCAAAATCACGGTCTTGTTTTAAGTAAGTTTCGATTTGGCGCATGTCTTCGACACTATTTATCTCAGTAGCAGAAATATTCACCGATACGCTTTGAATGGCATATCCTAGGAGCTGGGTTTCTTTAAGTTGTTTTGATGCTTGCTTGATAACTAGTGTTGTTAAAGCACTACAGAGATTGTTCTCTTCTGCCAGCGTGATAAATACAGCAGGAGATATATCTCCATGTTGGTGGTGTTTCCAGCGAGAGAGCACTTCAACTCCAGTTACTCTCTTATCTTTTAGATGATACTTTGGTTGAAATACGATCTGTATTTGTTCTTTTCGTATTGCGTTACGTAGATCTGCAATCATCTGTTTTCTTTGGAGATCTTGCTCAGCGAGTTTTTTGTCGTGGTACCGGATAGTGTTTTTCGTTATCTTTGCTTGAGCGAGCGCATATTTGGCTGACGACATGAGCTGTTTAACGCTTTCTCCATCAAATGGATAGAGCGCAACACCAATAGAGCACGTTACATCAATGCCATGACGTTTTGAGTGCTGGCTAAACTGCCTTTGAATAAGTGCTAGGTGCCTGTCAATTTGCTTCTCGTCGTGCATGCGAATCAAGCAAGCAAACCCATCCGAATGAGTCCTTGAAGAGAAAAGTGGAGAGACAGTAGACGAACTAATAGATTGTGCTATGTCTTTTAAAAATTGATTGCTCTTTTCAAAGCCGAGTTGATCGGCAATGGGCTTAAAGTTGTCAATATCGAGAAGAAAGAGAACATAATGTTCATTTTCTTTGGCACTACTGAACTTTTGCTCCAAATAGCGAAAAAAGACGTAGGGACTATGCAGGCCTGTCACATAGTCAATGTCATTGGCCCGTTCAATATCTCGGTTGTTCTTTTTTATCAGCCCCCATAGCAAGAGAGACGTGATCACGATAAATAGCATACCCTTTAGTGACTGCACCAACGTGTATACTTGTAGATTACTAGATAGGAGCTCTACCGCTTTATCTGAGAATAAAACCCACAGTGACGCGAATACAAAGTAAGCAAAAACGAGTTTAGCGGAGGTGAGGGAGTTTTTTTTTCATATAGACCACAGTATTACTCGTGTACTGCCCATGACTAAGGTCATACTTATATGATTAACCTATCATTACATCGAATATCAAGCTAGTGACACATCACTTAAACTGTTTAAAATGCTACATTAAACATATAGTTTTACTATGAAAACTAATGTTTAGTAGCATCAAGACCCTCTAAATATAAGTTTTACTTTTTTGAACCCTTCAAGTATCGGCTAGCATTTTGATCTTGATGCTTGTTTTTTGGTCAGCTACTGGCTCTATTTTCTATCTATGTCGGCCATATCAGTTTCAAAATAGATATAAGCCAGTATAAGAGTTTCATATCTCATGCAGAAATGTCAAAATCTACTAAAACTTGATTTAACACATGTGCAGTAGTACGTATTATTACTTCGAATAAACCAATGGGTGACTTAATTTATGGAATATGTGGGTGAATCAAAACGGATGAAAGACAAGTTGAATTTGAGGCAACTTATTCTGATTCTAAGCATCTTTAGTGTATTGGTCACTCTTCTGAACGCTTTTTACTCCATATATCGTGTCCAACATGACCTCATTGTCACCAACACCATTGAATCCAATCGTGTTTACGCTGAAAAAATGGCCGAAATAACGGACACTTTCATTGAATCAGTTTTGTCTCAATTGGAGTATAGCGCACTTACGCTTGGGAGTAGGATAGGTGATTCAGATGCGTTGCAACAAGAAGTAGATCGATTAAGAACCCAAACTGACTCTTTTAACTCTGTAGTCATCGTCAATGCGAAAGGGGTCATCATTTCCGTTTCACCAGAAACAACACGAGTGAAAGGTGTCCAATTAACAACAGACAGTTCGCTACAATCGTTGAACGCTAAGGCTCCAATCGTCACGAATCCGTTCGTATCCCCGGCAGGTAATTATCTAATAAGTATTTCGTACCCTATCTTCTCCGCACAAAAAGAGTATTTAGGTTACGTTAGCGGGAGCATTTATCTCGATAAGAAAAACATATTAATGAGCATACTTGGGCACCATGGCTACAGAGATGGGTCATACCTCTATGTTGTGGATAAAAATCGGACATTGATTTATCACCCTAATAAACAACGAGTGGGAGAAGTCATTGTCAATAATGAAGCAATAAATGAGGTGACTCAGGGAGAGAAAGGTGGGAAAGTTATCATTAACTCTCAGGGTATTGATATGCTTGCTGGGTACGCACCAGTCAATTATTCTGGTTGGGGGATAGTTGCTGCGAAATCGGAAAGCCTCACTCTGTCAGTGCTTAATGACCAAATGTGGAGTGTATTTGTGGCAACGCTTCCAATTGGTGCGCTCACGCTTTTAATTATTTGGATATCTTCGGTTTTTATCTCAAAACCATTATGGCAATTAGCGAGTGTCGTCAAAAACTTTGAAAGCCACACTTCGACTAAACGAGACTTAAATAAAGTGAAACCTTGGTATTTTGAAGCGTCACACCTGAAGCGTTCATTCGTCAGTACATTCAATATTGTATCCAACACAATTGATCAACTGCACCTCGATACCTTAACTGATTCTATGACTGGGTTGTTAAACCGCAGAGGTTTAGATAAGGCCATTGATAATTTGCGTATACAAAACACTCCATTTTCTGTGCTCGCTCTGGATGTTGATTACTTCAAAAAAGTGAATGATACCTTTGGTCATGATGTCGGTGATACTTTACTCATCAGTGTGGCAAATATGATCAAGGCGCAGGCGCGAGAGGTGGATATTGTCTGCCGATCTGGCGGAGAAGAGTTCATGGTTTTTTTAGTTAAAGCAGACATACGTCAGGCTGAGTACGTTGCCGAGAGAATTCGAAAGTCCATTGAATCCAATGAGTTTGATGTCGTAGGTCACGTGACGATTTCTATCGGAGTATCCCAATGGTTAGCCGAAAGAGAGCCGATTAGCGCCATTCTTAAAGGTGCTGATGATGCACTTTACCAAGCAAAACATAACGGTAGAAATAGAACTGAGGTACATAAGTTCAGATGATAAAATAAATGGATACTGATCTGAACACCCATCTAAGCGAGTTTGTCATACTTTAGATAATTTTTACTTAATTGTGCTAAAACAGTTTTGCCCAGAAACGTGTTACAAAGAGTGGTCAAGTGTGTGTACCATTTTCCCATTTTAAATCTGTGCTCAACGCGTGCTAAAAAGATCCAATAAAATCCTATTTCATGGTCCTTGATATCCAAAAAAAACCTCTTAAATGCAAGTAATTACAAGTGGTTAAGAGGAATTCAAAATCCGTTGCCTTCGGGCGTGGCGGTTCAAGTCCGCCCACCGGTACCATATTAGAAAGGTCGCTTTTATAGCGGCCTTTCGTCGTTTTAGGTGTTTGTAAATATCAAAAGAAAGGTAGCGTTGCCTTCGCGGTGGCGGCAGGAATGCCCAGTCCAATCAACTCCGTCCACCGGTACCATATTTTAAGACAGAGCCTCGATGAAAGTCGGGGCTTTGTTGTATCTGGATTTTCAAAACAAAAAAGCGCGAGGGGTATGCCTCGCGCAAACTACTACATGGTGATAGTAGGAACAGCCTATAGAGCTGTGAACAAGGTATTTTGAGTGTTCGGAGTCCAGTCTGCTTGGGACACGTGCGGTACATCAACTAGATAACGCAAACCTTGATAAGTCACCACATCACCTTGTTTATAGGAAACATTCTGAGTCCAGTTAGTGGCTGGGTCCGCATTTGTCCAGAGGCTAGAGGTTGGAGACGGTGCCCAATCTTGTTGTGCAGTATGGTTTGTTACAGCCTGGTATACAGTACCTAGGTGTAAGACGTAATCGCCAGCGTCGTAGTTATGACCAACTTGCCAGTTCGGTGTGTAGTTATCCATTGTGTCGAAGTCATAACCCGCTTGTTTTGCTAACTGTATAAACTTAGCGAGCTTAGGTAGGTTTTGCGTTGCCCCCATGCCACGCTTACCATCTTCAAATAGGAACTCGTGAGTTAAAACGATAACTTTATCGGCGTGTAAAGGTGTACCACATGGGAACTCTTGAGCTTTGGAGTTGATCGGGTTAATCGTTGTTGGTGCACAAGTGTTTAACGCGGAATCCACATATCCAAGAAATGCTTCTGCTTCTGTAAGGCTGTTTGCTGGCATTTCAATGCCCCAATTTTCAGGTGCCCAGTCCACATCCCAACCGTGAGTTTGATAGCCGTTATTCGCTAGGATATTTTGAACCTCGATAGCTGCTTTTACACTGTTGGATGGGTTGGATGTATCGCATACATATCCTGGTTCCCAAGGTTTCAGGTCATCAGACGTGGCACATAACCCATCTGCTTTGAAGTCTTTCGTCACGCGCCAACCGTTGGTGTAGGGCAGTCTAGCAAACTCTGTTGCCTTGTAGTTCGGGTAGCTTGTAATGTTCGGCAAATACTTTGCTAACACAGATAAGTTTTCCGTAAACATTGAGGCATCGTAAACAGGGTCTTGATACGAGTTAAGCTGGTGGTCCCCGGTCGCATTACACTCCGCAGCACTGTTCGGTCCAAACTCATCAACGCAATTATGAACCATATGATCGTAACTGTGGTTCGCGACAATATGACCAGTGTCTAATGCGAGCTTTAAGGCTTCTAGCGAACGGTCTTCATTCTCATCACCAATTCCATCTAAATGCCAAGCATTAAAGTAAAACGTCGCTTTGATATCTTCCTGGTTAAGTACTTGAATAACGTCAATAGATGCATTGATTGGTCCATCATCAAACGTTAGATAAATGGTGCCTTTAGAGTCGGTTTGAGCAAATGAGTGCTGTGATAGTGCGGCACTTACAAGCGCTGCAATAGCCAATTTATTAAATTTCATTCTCTATTCCTTTTAAGAAATTAATAACGACGTTGTCAGTAGTAAAATATTGATAATTTGAAACTTAATGTGATGTCTTAAATTATTTTATGACTTTTATCCTAGACCTAAATAATTACAAAAAAATAGGTGGTATTTTCTAAATTGGGATTGTGTTCACGAATAATGCAACCGGTTGCGCTTTTTTGTCTTGGTTATTTTTGCTACAGTTTTTACAGGTTGAAATTTACACAACGGGAGTAAGGCTATGAAAAAGATCCTTTTATGCTGTAGCGCAGGGATGTCAACCAGTATGCTTGTTAAGAGAATGGAGCAAGCTGCTGAAAATAAAGGAATTGAGTGCAAAATTGATGCAATGTCAGTGAATGCGTTTGAAGATGTAATTAAAGAGTACGATGTTTGTCTTCTCGGGCCTCAAGTACGTTTTCAGCTAGAAGAGCTAAGAAAAACGGCGCAAGAGCATGGTAAAAACATTGATGCTATTTCTCCTCAGCATTATGGAATGATGAAGGGAGAAGAAGTACTAGAGCAAGCATTAGAATTAATTAACTAAACTATAGTTTTAAATTAAAAAGATAACTGTACATCAAATATAAATATTTGATGCGGGATTCTTTTGTCTAAAATAAGGATGGATTCTATGAAGCTTTATGACGCAATTATAGGCGCAGTCGAAAAGCATATAGCCCCTATAGCAGCTAAAGTGGGGAATCAGCCCCATGTTCGCGCAATGAGAGACGGTTTTATTGTCGCAATGCCGTTTATTATTGTCGGTAGTTTCATTTTGATTTTTGCATTCCCCCCATTTGCCGAAGATACAACCTTTACTTTTGGTCGAATTTGGCTCGATTTCGCCACTACACATTTTGATACCATAATGATGCCCTACAACATGTCGATGGGGATCATGACCATTTTTGTTTCGCTGGGCGTTGCTTATAGTTTAGCGAAGGCTTACAAGATGGATGGGATCACGAGTGCTGTATTGTCACTAATGTCTTTTTTACTCATTGCGGCCCCAGCTAAAGATGGCGCGTTGTCTATGTCTCACATGGGCGGAACCGGGATCTTCACCGCAGTGATGTGTGCATTTTTCTCGGTGGAGCTCTACCGTTTTATGAAAAAGCACAATATTACGATTCGCATGCCAGAGCAGGTGCCACCGGCGATTGCGCGATCATTTGAAGTATTGCTACCAGTCTTAGCGATATTCATTACCTTATATCCACTTAGCCTTTTCGTACAAAACCAGTACGACATGCTGATTCCAGATGCTGTTATGGCTATCTTTAAACCGCTAATTAGTGCGTCTAACTCATTGCCTGCCATTATTGGCGCTTTATTGCTTTGCCAGCTGCTTTGGTTTGCGGGTATTCATGGTGCTGCAATTGTTGTTGGACTGCTTTCTCCAATCTTTTTGACCAACATTGGTGCCAACATTGAAGCCTTTGTTGCAGGTGAACCGATTCCAAATGTATTTACTCAACCGTTCTGGGATTTTTACATCTTTATTGGCGGCTCTGGTGCAACACTTGCTCTTGTTATGCTGATGTCGTTTAGCCGTTCTGCTCACCTTAAGAGCATTGGTCGAATGAGTGCGGTGCCTGGCTTTTTCCAAATCAACGAACCAGTGATCTTCGGTAGCCCAGTTGTGATGAACCCGACCTTGTTTATCCCGTTCGTCTTCGCTCCAGTCATCAACGCTACGATTGCGTATTTTGCTGTGCATGTCGGCTTTGTGGGTATGGGTGTCGCTACAACACCTTGGACAACACCGGCACTGATAGGTGCTTCGTGGGGTAGCGGTTGGACCTTTGCGCCAGTATTGCTCGTCATTGGTTTATTAATTCTTGATCTAATCATCTACTTCCCATTCTTCAAAATGTTTGAGAAGCAAATGTTGGAGCAAGAACTACCAACGACGAAGGAAACTAAAGGTGACACGCAGCCGTCAGGCGAAGGCGTTACTGCTTAACTGTGCTTAATGGGCCGCAATTACCGCGGCCCGATTTTCGGAGAGAAAATGATGGAACAAGAATTGGTTGTAATGGAGATCATTTGCAATGCTGGTGAAGCCAGAAGTTTAAGCTACGAGGCATTGCGTTTATCTCGAGAACAAGATTTTGAAGCGGCTGATGAGAAGCTCTCTCAAGCAAGAGAGTGCATTAATAAAGCCCACTTAATACAGACTCAGCTTATTGAAGAAGATCAGGGAGAAGGGAAAGTCCCGATGACGTTAGTGATGGTGCATGCTCAAGATCACCTAATGACTACGATTTTGGCTCAAGAGATGGCTGTAGAAATCGTCGCACTGAACAAAAAAATCTCGAACAAATAAAGGGGGATGAAAATGTCTAGAGAGGCGATCAAGCTTGCCATTATTGGCGGTGGTAGTAGCTATACCCCGGAATTGGTTGAAGGGGTTATTAAGCGCTTAGAATATTTACCCGTTAAGAAAATCCATTTTGTGGACATTGAGTCAGGAGCTGAGAAGCTTGAGATCATCAAAGGATTGGCTCAGCGAATGGTCGATAAAGCCGGAGCAAAAATTGAGATAAAAGCCGGTTTCGATCGCCGTGCTGCGATAAAAGATGCGGATTTTGTGATGACGCAGTTTCGTGTTGGTGGCCTTGCTGCACGCGCTAACGATGAGCGAATCCCAATCAAGTACGACGTCATCGGCCAAGAAACAACGGGCCCTGGTGGTTTTGCTAAAGCACTGCGAACCATTCCGGTCATTCTTGATATCTGTAAAGACATTGAAGAGTTGGCTC
Source organism: Vibrio sp. Vb1574 (assembly GCF_033338675.1). Classification (NCBI taxonomy): domain Bacteria; kingdom Pseudomonadati; phylum Pseudomonadota; class Gammaproteobacteria; order Vibrionales; family Vibrionaceae; genus Vibrio; species Vibrio sp. Vb1574. Next base: position 4,792 of record NZ_JAWOTC010000013.1, on the reverse strand, counting down.
CAAACGCATGGATGCTCAATTTCACCAACCCAGCGGGTTTAGTTTCCGAAGCGGTCAGTAAGTACACCAAAGTAAAGAGTATTGGTTTATGCAATGTGCCCGTTTCAATGGAAATGATGATTGCAGAAATGATGGAGTGCGAGCCAAAAGAGCTGCAACTTGAGTTTGCTGGGTTAAACCATCTCGTGTGGGTACACAAAGCATGGCTCAATGGGGAAGATATTACTCAAACGGTATTAGAGAAAGTCGGTGATGGTGCCAACTTCAGTATGAAGAATATCTGGGAAGAGCCGTGGGATCCGGCATTTCTAAAAGCACTGGGGGCGATACCATGTCCTTATCATCGTTACTTCTACCAAACTGATGCCATGCTTGCTGAAGAGAAACAAAGTGCCGATGAAAAAGGCACTCGTGCTGAGCAGGTAATGGAAACAGAAAATGCGCTATTTAAGCTCTATCAAGATCCTACCCTCGATCATAAGCCGAAAGAGTTAGAGGAGCGGGGTGGTGCTTATTATTCTGATGCATCACTGAACCTAGTTGATTCAATTTATAACAATCGTAATAGTATTCATGTTGTTAACGTTTTAAATAATGGAGCGATCAACGGCCTACCTGACGATGCTGTGATTGAATGTAGTGCCGTGATTGGTAGCTGGGGGGCGAAACCTCTTGCGGTTGGCGAGTTGTCAAACAATATCAAAGGATTACTCCATCAAGTTAAAGCGTATGAGCAGCTAACAATAGAAGCTGCTGTCGAAGGTAATTATGACAAGGCGCTTATGGCATTAACCAATAACCCATTGGTGCCTGACATTGGCCGCGCCAAGTCAATCCTGGATGATATCCTAGCGGTGAACGCTCCGTATTTACCTCAATTTAAACTAACGACGTTGTAAGACTAAGGAAGGGCGCCGATGAAAGTCATTTTTAATGCTGATGATTTTGGTTTAACGAGAGGTGTAAATAGCGGCATCGTTAAAGCTCATCAGCAAGGTGTGGTTCATTCAACCACCATGATGGTGGGTATGGATGCTGAGCAACATGCCTTAGAACTAGCTCGCCATAATCCAGACTTGAAAATTGGCGTTCATCTTAGGTTTACAGCAGGTGTGCCTATAACGAAGCATCCTAACTTGACCAACGGCCGAGCGCACTTTATCAACTATGACGAACTTTGGAGTAAGCAGGATTTCGAAACTCAGGTCATTTATGATGAAGCAAAAGCTCAGGTGGAACATTTTTTATCGCTTGGGTTAGAGCTAAGCCACTTAGATAGCCATCATCACGCGCATACTCACCCTCAAATTTTGCCCGTTATTAAAGAAGTAGCGAATGAATACAGAGTGCCACTGCGGGGCACTGGCTTGTGTCAAGAATCGATGACAATCAGGTATATCTTTACTGATGAGTTTTATGATCAAAAAGTGAGCTTGGATGGCTTAATGGCACATCTATTGAGCTTAAAAGCTGACTATGACTTGGTTGAGGTGATGTGCCACCCGGCAGAGGCCGATCAGGCGCTTATCTTAAAGAGTGGCTATGCGCTTCAGCGAGAGCTAGAGTTACAAGTTCTTACCTCTCCCATTTTAAAAGAACAGTTAGCTCATCATGGCATAACTGTCACGGATTACTCTGAGCTTGTTTCTACCAATCAAATGGTCGGTGTATGATTAAAGGCTGCCAGCTTCGCCCCCTATAGCACCTTACGAATTGCTGGCAGCCGTTCTACACAAACGAATATTTAATAACAATTGCAGTTGGACCCAATAGCATTATGGCAAGGATTAAAGATGTAGCCGAACTCGCCGGTGTAAATCGCTCTACCGTTTCTCGAATTATTAATGGAGAGGGGAAATTTCGCGAGGAAACTCGAAAAAAAGTAGAGCAAGCTATGGCGCAATTGAATTATCGTCCTAGTGCAATTGCTCGTTCACTCGCAACCTCATCCAGTAATATGGTTGGGTTATTGGTGACTTACTATACGGGGGGCTTCTTTGGCGAGATGATGGAGCAGGTTCAGACCGAGCTGGATATTCATAAGAAGTTTTTGATTACAGCTCAAGGCCATCATTCTGCACAAGGTGAAAAAGAGGCAATTCAGCGTTTTAATGATTTACGTTGTGACGGCTATGTACTTCATAGTCGTTATTTGTCAGATGATGACTTACGTGAATTAGCTAAACAGCCAACACCTTTCGTTCTCCTGGATCGCTACGTGGAAGGAATAGAAGAGCGTTGTGTTACCTTTAACCATCATCATGCAAGCCGTATTGCCGTTGAGCACCTTTTAGCTGGTGGTCATCGAAAGATTGCTTGTATTGCCGGTCCATCCCAACGTCATAACAGTGTATTGAGAAAGCTTGGGTATATTGATGCAATGAAGGATGCTGGTATAGATATTGATGAAAGCTGGTGTGAAGAAGGGAATTATGGTCGGCAAAGTGGTTATGATGCAATGGCTGCAATTTTACAACGACACCCTGATGTGACGGCTGTCTTTTCGTGCAGTGAAGAAATGACGGTTGGCGCAATGCAGTACTTACACGAGCACAGTATTTCTGTACCAGAGCAAATCTCATTAACTAGCTATGACAGTGTTGATCTTTGTGAAAGTCTTTACCCTACAGTATCAGCAGTGCACTTTCCTATCAGTGACATGGCCCGTGTAGCGGTACAAACGTTAATGGGGCTAGTCAAAGATCAAGAAGTAATAGACAAGCCAGTGTTCGAGGCCAAGCTTAAAATACGCAAAGCAGATCGCTCCTTAAAGTAGCTTACTTCTATCTAATTAAGTGAGTCGCTTAGAAATAACGGTTTGATGTTTTGATAGTTACTGATGAATTTATTCACAAAATTTACTAGTATTCTAACTCTCTTAAGAAATATAAATCAGTAGTGAATAAGTGGCAGCCATTAAACTAACGGTCGATCGTATTCAACCCGGATTACATATCCGTCTTCCGCTAAAGTGGAACGATCACCCCTTTCTACTCAATAGCTTTAAGATTAAAGACCAAGAGCAAGTCGAGATGATCCGCCACCTCGGCGTAAAGTTCGTTTACTTTAATCCAGAGCAAAGCGATGCCGTTCCACTCCCTGTTGATCAAAGACAAGCTGACAGAGTAACAAATGAAGCGTCGTTAGATCATGAAACTCAAAAAATGTGGCAAGAAAAACAGAACCGCATAGAAAAGTTAAGTGCATACCGTCGACGCGTGATTCAGTGTGAAAAAGAGTTTGAGCGCTCTCTGGCACGTATGCGTTCAGTCATGACTAAAATCCGTAACCGTCCGACAGCAGCAGTTGATGAAGCAAAGCTTCTTATTGAAGATATCGTCGAGAAGTTAATGTGCGATGATAATGTTACGTTACATCTGATGAACGGAAAAAATGAGTTTGAAGATATTTATTTCCACTCATTGAACGTGGCTGTTATCTCGATGATGATTGGCCGTGCTAAAGGGTACTCAGCAGCACAGTTGAAAGAGCTTTCCTTCTCCGCACTATTCCATGATATCGGGAAAATAAAAATCCCGACTGCAATATTAAGAAAGCAACTACCTCTAACAGAGCCAGAAACCAACTACTTAAAGTTGCACACTAAATATGGCGTCGATCTTGCGAGTCAAATCGAGGCTTTTCCCGAAGTCGCGAGAATTGTGATTGCGCAGCACCATGAGCTAAGAGATGGGTCTGGTTATCCTAAAGGCCTGAAAGGAGATGAGATCAACGAGTTTGCTCAAATTATTGCTGTAGCCAATGCGTTTGATAACTTGTGTCATACACCGATAGTCTCAGATCAAAAGATTCCTTATACCGCACTCTCTCATTTATATAAGAACTGTAAACACCTATATAAAGAAGAGAACATGAACATCCTAATTAAGTTTATGGGCGTGTTTCCTCCGGGTACCGTAGTTCAGCTTTCTAATAATATGGTCGGCCTGGTTATCTCAGTGAATGCATCGCATTTATTATTCCCGAATGTCTTGGTTTACGATCCATCAGTACCAAGGACTCAAGCGCCAATCATTGATCTTGCCTCAAAAGATATAAAGATAGTTAACGCGATTCATCCGTCAAAATTACCGGATAAAGTAAAAGAGTATCTAAATCCGCGTTCGCGTATTTCTTATTTCTTTGATAGTGATGAGTAGTTATCCACAGCTTTTTGTGGGTAAATTGTATAAATCCTGAGTGTTATTTCTGGGTAATTTTAGGGTTGGATGGAAAGTATCCATTTGGCATGTTTTTTTAGAAAAAATGCATTTTTAGTATTGCCAAAGAAAATCTTCTCCCTATAATGCGCATCCATCGACACAGCAGACGTCACAAGGCTTCAGCAGGGTCGAAGAGGTAAAAAGCTTCTACAAAAAATTAGTTTAAAAAAGTGTTTGACACTAACAACTAAATCGCTAGAATGCACCTCCGCTTTGAGAGAAAAACTTCTCGCAAAGCAAGCTCTTTAACAATATAGACCTATCAATCTGTGTGGGCACTCGTTGATGATAATCCAATTAGATATTTCTTTCTTAACGGAAAGCGGTATCAAATTAGGTTTCAATGAAACGAAGTGACCATTTGAATTGGGAAGCAGCCTTGAGCTGTTTTGTTTTACTTTTTCAAAAGTAAAAACCAATAAGAGCACAGTCAATTCAAACATTACTTCTGCTATTTATTAGCGAAAGGAATGTTCAGTATTCATTGAGCCGACAAAATCTTAAATTGAAGAGTTTGATCATGGCTCAGATTGAACGCTGGCGGCAGGCCTAACACATGCAAGTCGAGC
>NZ_JAWOTC010000012.1:0-108672 GCF_033338675.1 Vibrio sp. Vb1574 | reverse complement strand
ACCCAAACGTTTTTGATCTATAAACTGCATATGTTTCTTCAGATCTGGTAAGTCAAGATACCTCGGTGAACGCTTACCTATCAAGAACCTCGTTTTTTCGGCTGGCCTATCTCGCTTGTTGAGCTGTATCTCAGCGAGGAGGAACAGATCCCAGAACAAGTATTTAGAGCTTACCAAGAGCACATTAACTCTCTTGCTAAAGGTGACGAAACTAACGCATCATTTTTTATTGATGAAGCTTACGACCCAAACCAGAAATAGAGGAATATCATGGTTGAACCTATTTTAGTTTCATTGTGCTTAATTGGTTAATTGGTATCGCTGGTTGTTTTTTAGGGATCGTAAGGGGGCGGCTATCCATCACTAGGCTTCAAGCTTTCATTGATAGTGGAAAGGTTGGTTATGACGGTTTCTCTGTTTATCCGGCGCAGTGCCTATCTAAGTTAGACAGGCGAAAAATTGATCGTGAAATTTGTATTTACGTTAGAACTTCACACGTTTTTCACTCTATCGTGATTGGCAGTTTGCATCCAAAAGAAAGCAGGTAGCGAAGCACTACATGTAGTGTTGGTTCTCAGCTGCCGGTACACCACATATAGAAATTAAGGGGTAATAGTGTCTAATTCCAAAGCAACTAAAGTTAGCAACAAGAAAGTGACGGCTCCAGGGTCTTTGAAATCATTTAAGCGGTTTTCAACCGTATCGTTCTTCGCTTTTATGGTGTTCATATTCATGACCGGAGGGATGGAAGGTTTCAATGAGTATGGTGAGCTGATCAGCTTGATTTATGGGTTGTCTGCTGGCGTGTCTGTGGTTTGTTTTTATTCGGCCATTGATAACCTTTGTGTATTTTTAACCGAAAAGGATTAATTATGTTTTTTGTAAACATAGGAATTATTGTTGGTTTTCTCATTCAGGTTGGATTGTATGTGAATGATAGGTGTTCACAACCTTATTTCGCATCGGGTTTTTGTTTATGTGTCGGTGCAATAGGTTCTATGGCGTTTGGTTACTCTATAGTTTGGGGGACGATTCAGTTAGTCGGGTTGTTTATTGGTGCATGGCAAGCAACTACTTGGCTCAGAAGGAAGCAAAAAGCATGACACCAAATCTAAGGAAGCTCCTTAAAAAATCCAAAATATTAGAGCTGCCTTCTTTTGTATTAACGGCTGTTCTAATCATTTGCATTTGGCTTGATAGTCTAAAGCTTGCTGTAACTGTCGCGCCTGTCCTTCTTGTCCTGGTTGGTGTTAGATATGCGTGTATCGTTGCTCGTAGGATTAGATTTCTGAAAGTAAAAAACCGCAACTCGGATAATCTATTTAATCGGATTAAGAGATAGTAGGAGCGTTTTTCATGAGTAAATTACAACCTAAACCACTGCTATTTTTTGGTTTAGTAGAAGAAATGGAAGTTGTTATTGGCTATGTGTCAGATGTTATGGAACTTATTGAACTGATTGATGTGAATGAATACCTTTCTCTGAGAAAGCAAATTATTGACGTTTTTCAGATTGGTGAACTGTACAGTTTTGATAGCAGTAAGTTTGGTAGTAACGTCGAATTTGGCGATATTTCTGATGCCGTTCGTTTAACTACATTCAGTATCTATCCACAAAGTACACCTATGAATAAACCTATATCTGTGGAAGAAAGAAAGCTCTGGTGTGAGAAGATAATGAATAATATGGATGCTGCTGCTTCATGCGACTATTAGTGGATCAATTTTATGAGTTCATGTAAGACCCCCATACGTTTTGTTTCAGAAGGCAAGACAGCAATTAAAGTAACAGTGCCGACACCAGAAGGTTCTCGCCGTTTTCGCTCAGTAGGCTTTAACAAAATTGGAATAGAGGAAGCTATAAAACTCGCCGTCAAAGAGCGGGACCGTATTGGTAAAGAAGAGTGGGGAAAGTTCTGGCCTCGCGTCTTATCTGATCGAACCTTGCTATCTCGATTGCCACGCAACCTAGAGCCTAAATACCGCCTTTCACCTGACAAGAAAAGCCCTGTATACGAATACGTTGCGAATTGGATGAAATATGAGGATGGAAAGCCAGTAAAAGTTGCTCGCAGATACAGTTGCCTTGAACATGGCAAATTAGGGGCTTACACGAAAGCGAAACAAGCTTTGCTAGATGCTTACCGTAGCGATTTGGAGTTGTTGGCATTCATGGGTAGAGCACCAAATGTAACGCTTCAATAAAGGGTTGTCAGTGGCCCTTTATTGTTTATCCCTGCTATTGTCGGAGGACATTAAAGTTTGAAACTTTTCTATTTCCGAAGTGCGTTACTATCGTGGCTAAAAGAACCCAATACTGACAATAAAGATCGACACTTAGACTCAATCAATGTGGCTATCCAACGAAAGTGTGACAACAAAGTTTGAAACTCGCTTTTGGACAGAAATCAGCTAGAGCATCTACTTAAATTAGCAATTCATAAATTACTTTTTGTATGGCAAAGTGAGTTTGGGAGAGCTAGCGCTTCGGTTAAGATAGCGCTAGCTAAAAGGATTGCCTCAAGATTAGGCTTTGGCTTGATGCGCACAACGAGCGTTACGTTAAATATTCGCTATTAACGATACTCCCATGCATGCATAATATCTCCAAATCAACTATAAGGACTTAAAGTGAAAAAACTGATTTTACTAGCACTCTTAAGTGCAAGTGCAAGTGCAAGTGCAAACGAGGTAGACCATTTTTATGTCGGCGGCAATTTACTTGTAGGTCACAATACTGAGTTAGATGCTGGTATTGCAACTATTGATGAAAGCAACGACTTAGGTGGAGGTGTGTATGCTGGTTATAATTTTGCAGTTCACCCTAATGTAGATTTAGGTGTGGAGTTAGAATACCAACATTTTGGTGAAGCTGAATTTAATGAAGATGCCAGTGTTAAAGGTGATGCCTTTTATATTAACGCACGCCCTAAGTTTATAGATAAAGGTAATAAATTATATAGCGCACTCATTCTTGGCGTTGGTTCATTAAAGGGCGAAGCCAACGTCTTCGGTATATCTGAATCAGAATCCAAGTTCTCTTATCAAGCAGGATTGGAAGTAGGTTACATGCTTGACAATGTAGACCTTGCTATCGGCTACAGATACAGGTCTGCTGAATTTGATGGTGTAGATATCAACATTCAAGGTGTGACAGTTGGTATGAGATATAACTTCTAGTAGCTTGCTACGAATGAGCTATCACAACCAAAAAGCTTCCCATTCGGGAGGCTTTTTTAAGTGCAGGTTATTCCTACTATGGTAAATCCGTAAGTTAGCTATCAAAAATCAGGCTTCCTGTTACCTAGAAAGCGTTAGCAACAGTTTTAATAAGAAATCTATACCTAACGTTTTGAAAGTTTGTGACACTTTGAACTTGATTTACAGGGCAAAAGTCAGCGAGTGCGCTTGAAACAAGAACAGCACAATGATGCCCATTTTTCGTACTAGTTATACTTGGTCAAAATTCAACCAGTAACAATCCTGTTCTTTTTGACGAAACAAACTTTGGGGCAGGAGTTAGTTAGATCAATATATCTGTATCAATATATCTGTATCGTGCGATGACGTCCTGGCAAATCCACCTAACTGCAATCACCGCGACGAATCACGTAGGGCTCTTTAATTAGAATACTTAAACTCCAAATGATCGAGATAGTGATAGTTTAGCGAGTCTGTGAGATCTTGAAGTTGAACTCGTTGTTATGCACTTCTAAATACTTTTCGAATCGGTCACGATGCTGTTCACTGATCTCTTCAGAACAAAGCTCCTCACCACCTTGAATTCCCAAACCTTTTAACAGTGAAGTATCAAGGTTGGGTGATAACTTAGATATGTACTTCGAGCCCTTCTTTGTGAAGGTTAGCAGGTGCGCGTCAAAGAGTTTATCAATATGAGCACAGAGTAGAATACCATTTGCCCCATCAATCCTCTGCTCATCACTTTCGCATTTAGACCAAGGCACTATATGAGATGCAATTAATATCTCGCGCACCGGTGTAAGGGTTAACGCACAGCTCTCACCATTACCCCAAACGTTGATGACGTTTTGTCTAAATTGCCCTTGTCCAACACGAGAAAGTACTAAGCTTTCGCGCTCAGTCTTATTTGTAGTAGTACCGAATATACCATCGATGTCTTGTGCTACGTTGGGTAAAGGCATTTTAGAGTGCTTTGCTTTATGGTTACCAACCGCATAGTAATCACCGCCAACAATATCTAGAGACATGTCAGAGACTTCTTCAATATACTCTTTTATCTTGGCGCTGCCTGTATCTGCGTAACCGTCGTTATCTTCATCCCATATTATTGGGAATGTTCTTAATGAATAACCTTCATTCTCTACTAGTTTTATATACTCAAGAGCTTCGCCAAATGCATTAACCCTACGCCCTTCGTTATTGAACTCCCAGGCCATTGAAAAAATCAACGCTCTGTTTCCGTTTGTATTGACATCCCACGCACCAAAATATACTTCCTTTTTTTCGTGATTCACAAAGGCCCAGCCATACCGAGCGTTGCGATTAGTTGCGCCGTAGGATTCCATAAATTTTTTTCGTGACATTATCTACCTTACTTAGTAGTTAGTTTTTATTTGTGTAAATATAAATGTTTGATTAGGTTAATAGGCGCTAGTTCTTAACTTTTGACCAGCATTACTTTTTGCATATAAAAGTTAACAGAAAATCTATGCTCATACTTTGGTTCATCACTTGTTTCGGTGACAAGGCGTTGTTGCCGAGGTCAGCCCCAACACGTTTTGGGGCACTTATAAGTGTTACGAAGTGAATTTGAGAGTGACTTCCTGAAAAGCCAACTATTCGAAAGGTTTTGAACTTTACTGTCTACCGACAGTTGTTGATCACTGGCATAAAATATTGATCGATTGGGATGGAAGTTAAGGGGACAACTGTATTATTGAAAGTATTCAGTAAAGCATTACACCCCTTGCAACTCCTAGGTAGATAAGCGATTGACTCCCACTGCCTGTGTGCAATACTAGATATATTAAACATTTTAAAAAAGTTTCACGGTATGAGCAAAAAGATAGCGGGAGTCAGCATCCCACCAGAATTACCAGCCGATTTCAGTAAAGTTGCCTCTCTAATTCGCAAACTAGATCCAATTAAATACGGATTTGATAGCAGCGGTAATTACTTGCATTGGAACGACTTTCAGTACCGTTCAAAAGAGTTTAAAGGCGATCAAAAGGGTTACGCTTGGCATGCCCTAAAAATTAGACGTGGCCTTAACGACATTTCGCTTGTTGATGAAAACGGCAATCCGTTCCAACTTAGCGCCGCCAGTCTCGATGCGAAGCTATTCCACATCGACAAACAGCTCAAACTAGAAGATTTACCGCTATCTGCGCAAGATAAAAAGGCACACCTAGTGAAAAGCGTGAAGATGGAAGAAGCCATTAGCAGCGCCCAATTGGAAGGAGCGGCCACAACGCGCAAAGTGGCCAAGGAAATGCTTGAAACGGAACGTGAGCCTAAAGATGACTCCGAACGGATGATTATCAATAACTGGCGTTTGATCATGATGGCCGATGAACTTAAGGATGTAGAGCTCACACCAGAATTGATTGGCGGGTTTAATGGCATCGCCACCGATGGAGTGTTAGAGAATGAGCACGTTGCTGGCCAATACAGAACGGATGCAGTCATGGTTAGAGACGTGGCCACTGGCGATATTATTCATGAAGCGCCAGAACATGAGCACGTTTTGAAGCTCATCGAGCAACTATGTGACTTCGCCAACACCGACCATACCACCAGCACCAATTTTATTAACCCAATCGTTAAGGCTTGTATTCTGCACTTCATGATTGGCTACATTCACCCATTTATGGACGGCAACGGGAGAACGGCTAGGGCGCTTTTCTACTGGTTCATCCTTAAGCATGGCTATGAGAACTTTAAGTACGTCTCGATCTCTGCGCCACTTAAGAGCGCGCCAACCAAGTACGTTAGAAGTTACGTTTACACCGAAACGGACGACAACGACTTAACGCACTTTGTGGACTACCAGCTAACGGTCATCATCAATGCGATTGAGCGCTTTAACGAGTACATCAAATCTAAGATTGAAGATACGAGAGAGGTGCGCGAGCTGCTAGACGACTCCAAGCTTAAGGGCGTATTGAAACTGCCACACATTGTGATTCTGGCCAAGGGATTAGAAACAGCCGGACGTGTCTTTTCAGTTAAGGAAATTCAGTCTGATTTTGACGTGTCTCATACCGCTGCGCGCAAGTATCTTGAAAGGCTGGTGGAGCTGAAGTTATTGTTCAAATCAAAGGATGGCAACGAGAATACCTACATTGCACCAGCCGACTTGAAACAGAGACTAACCAAAGCTTAAGAGCATCAAAAAAGCCGCCAAACTGGCGGCCTTTTTGTAGGGAATAGAATAGGACAGGTTGGCGATTAGAAATCTACCCAGTTGTATTGCAGTGTGATAGCTGGCTTAACAAGTGCTGCTGTATCTTCTGTTGATAGGTCGATCACGTCTGAGCGCACTTTTACGTGCTCTAAGCGGAATCGATGCGACTTAGCGCCCTTACCTTTAGTCGATTCTGGCGTAGACTCGATAACGACCGTGACCATTTTCTTTTCACGAACGATCTCACGTAGCATATCTAGCACTGTACCAGTGATAGTTTCTACACACGTCACCGCGATTTCGCCTTTGTTCTCAAGCGCACCATTTTGGATGTAGCCCAAGCCCATTTGACCAAAATCTTCTACGTCTGCACGTCCCATTGCAGGAAACTGAGTTGAACGAACCAAAACGCTGATATTTGGGTATTCTTCGATTTTCATCTCGAACTCTGTACCCATCATCTTTTCGCCAGCTTGGACGTTCTTAGTGAATTTCTGTTTCAAGAAATTCATATCGCCTTTTGCGTTAAATGCTCCGGCCATAATTACACCTATTCTATTGGAAGTGGTTAGGAATCTGTGACTGATTAATCATTTGCTTAGGAGCGGCGGTAATAGTTACCGTGTTGTAAGCGAAATTCCCGTCTCGCGTCTTAGGTGCGTTAATGTCATAACTCACCTCGCTAATTCGCATAGGTAGATTGAGCGCTTTGCCAATCTTGAATCTCGCATCACTTGGAACACGGCCACCAAGGCCATCGGAACTGACTGGAACAGTATTTTGCAGCTCTGGACTTATCATCTGAGCCAAGTATTTAATGGGATCATTAACCTCTATTTTGGCATTGGTGAACGCGACAAATTTAAGCGTTACGGTTATCTCTGGCGGTTCGTTGCCTTGCCAAACTTGCTGACTGTTCCATAGTGTTTTACTCGTCTTATCCGACACGGTTTGCGCGATTGAGGACGTTTTATCTAGGGCGTTAATGTTACCCACGGAATCGCCCTCAAACGGCGCTTCCCATATCGCTCTAAAGGCAAGCTGACACTCATCAGTCATGTAACCAATGACCGTAATTTCTTGACCGCCTATGACTTGTGTAATGGCGCATTTATTGTGGATAGACACGCCATCATCATTAGGTACGCCGACAATTACAGCCATTGCTTATCCTTACTTGTCCATACCGCGAGAATCGCGCATGCGGTTAGCCTTTTTGCGAGCTGCTTTAGCCGATGAGCTGTGAGCTTTCGCGCGCGCTTTCTTAAGTGCTGCTTTTTGTGCTGCACTCATACGGCGCTTACGGCGATTCGTTTTGATATAAGTTACCTTGCCATCACGGATCACTTTCTTAAGCGCTTCAAGCATCATGGATTCACGAACGGCGAACTCTGCGATCGCTTCGTCTGAGTCCACGCTGTCTAGGCCACGTTCTAGAGATTCAAAAATGCGATCTGCTGCTTCTGGATCTTCCAGTGCTTCTAGCATGTCGCCCTCTTTCGGCTGGCCAACTTGAGCAATGAACTCGCTAGCCGCTTCCTGTAGCGATTCGTATAGTGCTGCTTGGCCATCGGTTAGCTCGGTATCGTCATCGCCACCAGCCATGCCAAATAGCATTGCGTCTAGGTTGTCGATTGAGCTTTCACCACCGTTAACCCACTGAACACAAGCCGCTGCTGCGTCTTGGCGAGCCATGATGGTTGATGCACGATTGATGGACTCAAGAAGTTGACCTTCTGTGACAGACTCAAAAAATGCAGTTTCAGTTTGTTCCTGCTCGGCCACTTGTGGCATCACAAATGGGCGAGCAAGAACAGAACCCTCAGAAAACATTGATTTCATTCTATTCTTGCTCTTATGTTGATTAACGGATTAGTACAGGTTCACCAAGGATTCGACGCGCAGAGCCAGTTGGACAGAACGACCAAGTGACTTTCCAGTAGTCGATTTCCACTTGCTTAACTTCCAACGTCCAAGCGTTCTCGCCGTCTTGTGCTGGATTACGAGGTGTCACTAGCGCACCAACGGCTTCATAGCCTTCAAGGATGCTGGCCATACCGTCAGTTAGACCCTCAAGCGTTGCACCGTCAGGTTGGTGTTTTAGGCGATTACCTAATGCGTAGAAGTCGCGTGAGATAGCGTCAGCAATAGACACGACTTGCTCAAAACGTAGGTAGTTTTCAGCCGCAGATGACGTTAGAGAGTCATCAATGAACAGGTTGCCGTTTTCGTCTGTGCCTAGTTTGTTTAGACGTGCCTTGTACATTTCTTGGTAGTTAGGCTCGCCAGCACCTTGGATTGGTTTTAGGCCAGTACGTTGGATAACAGCACGTTCAACACCCGCTGGTGTGTAGTGCCAACCGCCGACCGGAGAGGTCTTAGCAACGCCAAGCGCTTTAGCTGCAAAGCCGATACCCGAGCCGCCCCATACCGCCATGTTGCCGTAGAAACGACACTTCGCTTGGTAAGGGATATGCACGAATGAAGCGCGATGGTTGTTGAAGTTCAGACCTTTTTTGAACTCCAATGCCGCTTCGTGCGTTAGGCGAGGATCAACATCGAAGTAGCCAGAAATGCGTTTGTCTTTACAGATTTGCGCAAGGTCAGTGATTACCGCAGTGTCGTAGCAGCCCAAACCACAAACGTAGTTAAAGCTGTAAACGGTAGTGCGTAGTGCTTTCACTGCTTTCTGGTAGTCGTCAGCCGTAATTTCGCTAATATTGCCGTTGGTCGCGCCAGTGAATTTTGTTTTCGCAATTGCAGTAACTTCGCGTTTCGCTGTTTCTGCATCGATGCGACAAGTTAGGTACTGCGAACGTTCTTCAAGAACAGTCTCGATAAACGCAGCGCTACCCATTTGGTCTACTGCTGTAGGCTCTAGGGATACAACCCATTCTTCTAGCACTACAGAGCCACCAGCCGCTTGTTCTTCCTCTAGGATTAGAGTGAACATGCCAGTGCCGTAAGTCGCTTCGTCTGCTTTCGCAAGCGTGATAGAGCGGTTATCGGATTGAGCACCGTCTTTGATAGCGATCGCTAAAAATTCGCCATCTTCAAGTGTCAGGTCAGCCGAGTAGTTGATCGCTTCGTTAGTGATCGTCACTTCGTCTGCTGGTTTGGTTAGCTTGATAGCTGGATAGGTTGCCGTTTTTGGTACGACACGAACCACAAGGCCATTACCGCCGCGCAATGCTTCATCAAGGACGCGCATGCCGTCAGCCAATTTGCCAAGGCTTGAGTGGTAAGGTTTACCTAGTTTGTCTAGGAAGTTAGCCGCCGTTACCGGAATCACTTCGAACGGCTTACCTTTTTGAGACACAATCACACCGCCAAACACTAGCTGATTAGAGTCAGTGCCTTGCTTAGTTGTCGAGTCAGCGTTAATTGGCGCAACCGCAACTTGTGAGACGTTATCCATTGAAAATTCAATCTTACTCATTCTCTGTCTATTTCAGCGTTAGATTCTGTGCTGCAAGCTGGCTGACAATTTCTTGCAAACCCGCTTGAGCAATACCTTTCACCGCAATCACGTTTTCTTTCGTCATTTCGGTTAGTTGCTCAACCGTCGCTACACCGTGGTTAGTCAGTGCTTTTTCAACGCTCGCGCTTAGCTCAAGTGCTGATAGCGCTGTGCCTTTGTCGCTGGTGGCTGTGTCTGGTTTCGTTTGAACTTCTGGTAGAACCGTTGGCTCAAGGCGAACCGAAACAAGGCCGTTTGGATAGGCCGCTTCCACTTCGTGTTTGAAGCGGTTCACGTTGAAAACTGAGAGAGGAAAATCTTTAGCCAGTGGTGGCATGACGCGACCTTGTACCGTGATTTCCTTTGGTGTGTGGTTGGTGATTAAAACGATCGTTTCTTTCATCGAATCCCCCAAGAGCGGCAGCCCGTAAGACTGCCACTTACTTGCCTTATGCCGCTGCTGCTACAGGAGCTTCGTCGATAAGTTTCACACGGTAGAAGTAGTTCTCACCGTCGAATGGATGGATCTCGCCGTAGGCCAATTCGTATAGCGTGTTAGACGCTACTAGACCTTTGCCGATTGGATGTGTGTACATGGTTGCTGCGATCGCATCACCCGCTACGTAACCCGCTTCTGAGTGAGAAGAACCGCGACCGTAACAAAGCATGTCGTTCGTACCGATAACTACTGGACACTCGAACACTTTCCACATGCCGAACAATCTACCTGCGTAGTGGATAGCGTTTTTCTGTTGGTAGTTAGCCGGAGCTACGAAATATGGAGCACCTAGTGACTTAAGGATTGTTGACGCGCCAGTACCAGCAAAGATACCTGTCATGCCAGTTGTGCGAGTCGCTTGTAGGATCTTCGTAGAAACGTTTAGAAGAACTTCGTTTAGACGTTCACGATGTAGACGCCAATCTTCACCAGCCGCTACGTAGATATTGAATGTTTCCTCGCGTGTACAAGCAAAGTCCATATCTACTAGGTGGCGAGTAGACTTCTCTGATGCCAATGTGTTGCGCATATGGCTCATTTGAAGCGATTTCAGATCTTGGCCAAACTCGCGTTGCATTGCGAACATCGCTTGAATAGTCGCGTCTGCTGCGATTGCGTTTTGACGTGGGCGCAGTATACGAGAGTCCATATCATGGTCGATCGTTGGGATAAGGTCAGGGCGTCTTTCAATGTCTACTTCGAACTCGATGTGCAGAACGGTCCCTGCTGGTAGGGCTGATGTTGGAGTGACGGTAACTTTGCCCTTTGCATGGTCTATCTGACAGTTAATAACCATACCGTTGTGAGTACCTGTCATTATTTGACTACCGTTGCTGTCTAGGTCGCGAGCCACACGTTTATGGTTAATAAATAGGGAAACAGATGTCTTAGTGAATGGGATCTCAAACTTGGTGTGTTTTAGGTCAGTCTTAGAGTCAAACACATGAGTTGTCTTAGTGCCGTCTGGTTGCTGTTCATCGACAAACTTGTAACGCTGACGCATAGATGAGTATTGGCCAACCGTTGCTTGGTCGATTTCAGTACCCGCTGCGAAGTCACCAAAGTTTGAGCCAGTGCGGCGGTAAACTTTGAAGATCTCAACTTCGTTCGCACCCGCTGGGATCATGGTTACAGCGTCAAGTGTTGCTGTCTCAAGAAGAACAGGAAGCACTAGGCCAACCATCTTCGCACGAATTTCGACACCCTCAGATGTTGATAGAGATTGACCGATAGACTCAAGCATCATTGCGCCTGTTGAGCCGTCACGCTTCGCGCCGTCTAGTGTCATCATGTTACGCATAGTTGTGTGAGCAGATGCCATTAGCTCGTCGCTAGGTAGGTGGCCGTAAGTCTTTTCGTATTCACGCACCGCAGACTGCATACCTGATACGATGCCAACCGCTGTTTCTTGAGACACTGACTCGAACATAGGCTCATTCGCAATGGCTGACAAAATAGCCGCGCCACGAGAATTGTCGTCAGTTAGAAACATGCCTGTTTGTGAATCGAATTGGGATTCGATGCACAGATTACGCATTGCTTGAGCGCCTAAATGAATCGCCTCAATGCGTTTGTTGAAGTTAGAACGTTTATCTGCCATGTAAATAAACCTTAATTATTAATTGATTGTGTTCGGAATGGTTAAGCGCTGAGAAGCGGTAAAAATTCGCTCAATTTCGGATAGTAATTAAGATTTATTTCGAAAAAAATAGGGGTAAAATCTCGTTTAACTTATTGTTATATAATGAATTTATTTCTTTTTGTGCGCTTTTATGGGAATGGTAACGAAAGGGGGTTTCTATGTCGTTGAACGTGTGTTTTTGTTGAGAGAAAAGGGGATAGGAAAGGGCATCTAAAAAAAATTTAAAAAATTTTCAGTTGTTATAGGGTTCCTGCCAAAAAGCCGAACACGTTGCTTAGTAGCTCTTGTGTGTCAGTCTCTAAGCTTGGAAGCTCAACCCCATAGAAAACGGCCAAAAAGTCACGAACAATGAGTTGATAAACGACCACCAGCGCGATGCTCCACATCATAGCGGCGCGTCCAGTACGTACCAATGTGTTAGAGCTGGCCGCTTCAAGCTCTGCCAGTTTGTAGGCAAACTCTTTGCGTTCTTCGTCACTGGTAAACACACGATCACCAAACTCGGTGAGTTCGTGGATAATGCCACCTACTTTCTCGCTGGTGGCGCTCTTAAATAGACTACTTGTAAACACTTTGGCTAGTCCCATTATTAGTTGCTCTCTTTAATGTGTTCTGCGAACGCTTCTGCCAGTGCTACGGCTAGCTTTTCGCGCAGTTCCAATC
Organism: Vibrio sp. Vb1574; assembly: GCF_033338675.1. Lineage (NCBI taxonomy): Bacteria > Pseudomonadati > Pseudomonadota > Gammaproteobacteria > Vibrionales > Vibrionaceae > Vibrio > Vibrio sp. Vb1574. The sequence continues at coordinate 96,020 of NZ_JAWOTC010000012.1, read as the reverse complement.
CCTTTTGTAACGACTCGTCGTTAGACAAAAAGAACGGCTCCAAAATCACGGCTGGCATTTTGGTTTTCATCAAGAAACGCCAACCGCGAGTATCAGTACCAGTGTTCGAGATAGGCTTAAGGCCACGATCACGCTGTCCGATAAGTCCAGCCACCGCTTTTTGTAGGCGCTGAGCAAGTGCTTGACTCTTGTCCGACTTATGCCAATGCAATGTCTCTGAACCTTGAACTGACTTATTGGCCACGCTGTTACAATGTAACTCGATGGCATAGTCAGCGCCCGATTCGTTCACATCACCGATCATCCGTGAGTAGGTGTCTCGATACATGATTACTGGAAGAATGTCTCGCTTATGTAGCTCGGCGGCCAATAAGCTGGCTAGGGGATGATTATAATCATATTCATTCATTCCGAATGTTTCGTTGTAAGCGCCGCCATCTTTAAAGCTGTGGCCAACAACAATACAGACTTTTTTCATTTATAAATTCCAAAACTTAGCTTAACTAATATGCGCTTAGGGGTTGACTGTGTTCGGAGTGGGGAGTATATTTATTTTCCAGGTCGACATCCCAATCGACTGGTGTCAACTAACGTTGAAACTTCATTTTTCACCTTTGTAATAGCTTCTTGCGCCGCGAACACTTACCTCGCGGCTTTTTTTGCCTGCAATTTAGAAAAAAAACCAGCACGAACGCTGGCTTTACTTGGATTATGGTCGGTTTTGAACGGGCTCTATCTTGTTTGATTTGAAGTAATCAAGAACAGGATTAACTCGATAGGGTTCTACGTGGAAGCTGGCCATCACCTGATCTTTACGCATCAAGTAAAACTGATTTCCGCTGTATCGCACCGCATCAAATATCACGTTCATTCTGCACCCATCGTACATGTATTCTCCCTCAACACTGAGGCTTTTGCGTATCACAAAGGATAGTCGCGCCTTGGTGGATTTAAGCTCGTTTCGAGCTCTAAATAGGTTAATTGCTAGTACGATGATAAGCGACATTAATCCGCATAGTTCATATGCGTTTAAATAAACTGAATAACTCATTTTGTCTTTTTATAGTGCGAATAGGAAAGGGGTTAGCACAAAAAACATTCTACAGTCTAAATACCTCTGCTGTCGCGTCTTTGATGCTCGTTTTTTTCGTCTGGTTGCTACAAATGGTAAATGAAATCGCCTTAGTGAAGTAGCCTAACGCTAAGGTGCGTTCCTCTTTCGACGCAATGATCATTGCGTCAATCACCGCGCTTGAGCTGGTCACGCCACCAGCAAGGGGAGCCATGATCTCGTTTAGCGCATTCGCTTGGCTTTCTAGTTCCGGCGGCAAGTCTGGTGGCGGTAAGGTTGCACCGTTATCTGACTCACTGCCGCTTGTTGGTGGCGTTAATGCAGTATTGATTTGCGCCATAAGAGATACGGCAGCATCCACATGGCCAGAAAGACCATTGATCACTGCCTCAAGCGCTTTCAGTTCTTCCTTGCTGGTAATTGGCAAGATACTCGGAGCGGGCACGTTGTCCTCTGTACCATCAACCTTGTGTTTGACGTTCACACCAATAGACACTTGTTCGAGGTCGGTTGGATCGGTGATCAACACTAGGTGCTCATTCCATTGCGTTAACGTGGCCACCGTTGCGCTCACTGAGTCATTCAAACCCTTAAGCGTTACCACTAACTGCGATGCGCCTTGGTAGTCCTCAATATCCTCGCTCACGCAGCCTGATAGCTTCCCTGACAAGCTTTCACACTTCACCTTAAGGGATTTGCCTCGGGTAAGGTTCTCCGCTTCCTTAAGGCCGCCTACGTCTAAAAACTGGCGAAACTGTTCGATTTGCTCTTGTGTGTCTAACATCAAATTGCCTCAATCAATCGTCATCAAGTCGTTACCGTTTACCAGCGTAGCGCCACACCCAAGGGCATCGCCTACCACGGCGACCGGAACGCCATTAACAGTAAGTTTTGAACTACCAGTAATAACGCCTACGTGCGGCGGGTTATCTGGTTTTACGTGCATGACGGATATATCACCCGTACCTAATACATTGATTCCATTCACGGTCAGTAGTGGCTGGCCAGAAACAAAAACACCTGGACTAAAGCCACCATGACCACTATCCACACTCCCTACAATTCCTACGGCTGGCATAGTGCATTACCCTAATGTAAATGGAGCTGCGGCAGCCTTAACAGCGAACTGGCCACCAGCATCGATATTGACGTTACCACTCGCTTTAATGGTCACTTCATTGCCCTCTAGGTTGGCTTTACCGGAGGCTTTTACGGTTGCATTACCACCCGCTTCGATGTTCGCATCGCCTTTCACTTTGATAGTCAGTGCGCCTCCGATTTGCTCCAATGTGTTCCCTGTTGAGCTGCGAAACGCATTGCCCTCGACGTGAATAACACATTGGCCATCTGGCGTAATTTCAATGGCCGTACCGCTTTGGGTATGCGTTACTGAGTAGCCGCCTTGATGCGTGATGAGCTCGCGCAAACCAAATCGCACAAAGAGCGCATCTTTGCGGTCATAGGCTGGTGGCTCGGGTTCTCCATCGGCTCGTTTAGGCTGATAGGCTTCTCCGTTCACCTCGCTTGGTAGGTACGACTCATAGTTAGGCGCGTAGTAAAGCGATCCGGTAATACGGGGATAACGGGTATCGCCATTTCGAGGAAAATCCACCCAAACCAGATCCCCTTTTTCCACTGGCACTGCATGGCCACCACTCGGTTTTGCACCTAATGGCAGTAGAAACTCGGCAAAAGGTAAATCCTTATCGGGGATTGCATCCCAATAACCAAGCAAGCGAACGGATACCATGTACAAGCCTTTCGGATGGACGGTATTTACCACTTCGGCCTGATAGCTACCAAACAAGCGGTTAGTGACGTTGGTGCGTGTTCTGTTCTCTGACGAATCGCTCATAGGTTTCTGACTCCCAACTCGATACGACACTGATACCGGTTCCCACGTTGGCAATGGGCGACACGGTTCATGATTTGTTTCTCTGGCATGGACTCATCCAGCTCGGTAGCAGGTAGCCGTTTATGGAATAGCACTGAGCACACCGAAAGAGGCGTAAAGGCAGTATTTCCGGTAAGTTCCACATCCAAAATAGGGATGATGGCCATGTGTTGATTATTCAGCGCCTTGGCTTGTGGAACGCTGACCATGACCATCGCGCCCGAACGTTGGCCACCTTGGAAGCCCTCGACGGTATCCCAAGAGGCATAGTTACGGTTAAGAACGCGCTCAAACAGGGCTTCCTCTCCGATAATGGAGTAGTTTGCAATGCTGTGCTCTGCTTCCTCTGGATTCGACTGTTCCAGCTTGAATTGCTCGCTCATATCCATATTCTTGAGCGACTTAAAGTGCATAACACCACGGCAGATAAACGCCACTGAGCCGTAATCTCTGGCCATTGTTCGAATTAAGCGAGACTTAGTACCACCAGCATTTAAATGGTATGTAGCGCCACGCTCAAAGCTGTCACATTCGATTTTTAGCTCGGGTAACAGCTCGGCCAGAATGTCTTTAGGCTGCATTTCAACAAAGAATCGAGGCGTTGTGACTGGCTCTTTAAGTAGGTGCGCATCCTTTTGGAATGCTTGAACGGTAAGCATACCGTCAGCACTGGTGGACTTGGCCACAATGAATTTTTCAATCCAAACCTGATCGCCTCGCTCGTTCACATCGGCCATCGTGACCTCGATCTCTGAACCGCGCTTAATCCCGTAGTCATCCCGATAAACGGCAGCCTGATCCATGATTTCCATAACCAGCTTGTTGCCGTCCATCGAAGCACACTCAATGTAGGTAAACGAATGAATGTGCTCGATAGGGATGTCATTTTCGTTGGTGACAACTTTTTGGGCGAGAAAGTATTCTTTGTTACTCAATGACTCGACCTCCCACACCAATCGCACCCTGACGGACAGCGATCGACTCGGCCTCATAAACCTCTGCAATCACTTCAAAAGAGATTGAGGAAGCAAACAGGCGAGTATTTTCATGGTCTACTTCGGCGGGTTCGGTCATCGCATCTTTACGGCCACGTATCTCGATGCTGATTTCCATTTCAGTACCCGCGAGCATGGTTTTCGCTCTGAATACATGCTTACGCTTGCCCTTGGTATGACGTAGCCAAACCATTAAACCTAGCGCTAGGCGGCTAAGGGTAGACTGGTTCCAAGCTAGGGCATTAATGCGATAGGTAAGCGCGACAAAGGACTTATTAATCACGGCATAAGGCTGGCCTTGTTCATTGGCCAGTTCGCCATAGTCAGCAATATCGACGTACTCCGCGCCATCAACAAACCCAATCACCGGATCGCGCGTGATGTAGCAAACAGGTAAAAGCTCATTACGGTTTGCTTTGACCTTGTCGCCCAACTTTGCCGTTAACTTAGATAGGAATGACACTGGATCGTTAAAGTTGCCGTAGTAAATCTGTCTCGACTTATCACGGCCAACAAAGCGAGAAAACTCACTGTTCTCTCGCCGTTTAGTGTCAGTCACAACTAAGGAATCAAGCACGTTCTGGAAAAAGGCAGCTACCGCACGGTCAATGTCGGTTAGCTCTGTGTGTTCTACCTTGCCATCGAATGTCACTACATCGCATGGGATTTCAAAGAACGTCTCATCCAGTTGCATGATTAGTCCTCCAAATCGTCCAGCTCGTAATACTTACGGCCTTTTACGATAGTGATGCACTTATCGCTTCGGTGTAAGGTCACATCGAACTTGTGGAAGTTGCTCGTTAGGATAGGGAGGTAAGCCGATACTGGCTCATTGCGTTGGTAGCCGTCTCGCGTTTTACGGCCTTTACCGGATCGGTTGCCCTCATAGATTTGAATGACCGCGCAATCAAAATCAATCTTGGCCATGTCTGCGATCGCTGCATCGAGATCTTTGTGCATGTTAAGCACGTTCGCGCACAACATGACGCAAAAACGGCGTTTTGAACTGTCAATTTCGGCAATATTGTTTACTACGCCTTTGGCTTTTGAACTCGGGTCAAAGTGAGTGACCGTCATGCTCTGCTTGTGGCAGTTAGTAAGACATTCTTCTGTTAGGTCGGGAAACTTACCGCAACCAAAGCTAAGAATGTTGTTCGCGTATGACCAGTTAGGCGCAAGTCTGCTAAGGCGCTTTGCACTGGCTGGCACTTGCTTTCGGCTAGTCTGTAATGTCATGCACACTCCAAAATTGGAGCGGCGCTTTAAGGATGGGGTGGACTAGGGCTAATATGAACGCAAATTATACACCTCGACGCCATTGACCCTAAATAATCAAAACGGCGCATATAAATGTAATGCGCATCAAATAAATCTTGTGAACTCTCAAGCCAATTGCGTTGCGTTTGATGTTTAAGGTGCATGCGGCGGCATTCGGTAATGCGTTGCTCACACCTTAACAGGACGTTATATGCCAGTAATCAGAAAGTCGATAGCAGAGATGATCTCGTCTCTAAAAGTGCTTAAATCATTTACAGGCTCGCTTAGAATTTTGGTTGGTACACTTGCCATTTGATGAGTCAGAATTACGAAATCACCTTCATCAATATGGATTACGGGACATAGATGACTGGGCGCTTTTTTCTCTAACAACTCAGTAGGCGTTAGCGGAATAACTAATCGAGTGTTCAATGTATCAAGCAGTTCACTTTGAACGTCAACAAAGTATGGATATGCGGTTGAAGTGCTTTTATCGTTGTTTTTGTATAGCGAAAATTGTGGCATTAGAATACTCGGTAAGAATCAGAAAATAGTCCGTGGTTTTCAGTTAGCTCGTTGCAAGCATTAATGGCATCAGCATTTTGCTCTAACCATTCAGCTTTCAGGCGTTGATTCACTTCTTTCTCAAGTGCCTTTTCCATTGTTGCTGAAAGGTTAATATTTAAGCGTTTAGCCTCGGCAAGTAACTCACTATTTAAGCTTAAGTTTGTAGCTTTCTTTGGTGCTTGCGTACTATATGCGTTTCTCATGACTGTAACCTATGCGTATTGTATGTGCGCATAAATTATAGGCACAGTGCAAGCACATAACAAGGCGTTTAAGATGGGGTCAAGCCCACTGCTTGATTGAAGCGGCGCTTTAAGGATGGGTTGGAATAGGGCTGATGTTAACGTTAAAGCTCGATCACTTCACCGTCTTGTAAGTTTTCTTCCGGTTCTGGTAAGAAATCTTCCTCCGGTTCTGGCTTAGGTTCTGGTTCAATCGAACTATCCGGTAATTCCGGTAAGTTCGCTGGTGGCTGGTTAAAGTCACGCATTGGTATGCAGACATAAATCACGCCCACGTTCGCCGTACCATAGCCAACGGCCTTATGTACGTACCACCACACGGTTCGTAATCCCTCGGCGGTTTCTTCATCCCATTCCAGTACACTACCGATAGGAACATGGTGCGAAGCAATACGCAGCATTAGCGGCTCTAAGGACTCGCCAAGGTTTTCGTCGCCATCATCCATCATGAAAAAGTTCTCTTGCTCATCTGGACAATCCAACAAAGCCACCAGCTCTGGATCGCTATAAGTGAGCGTATCTTGGTTGGTTTCTAGCTCTAACACTGATTCGTTTTGGTAGTTATCATCCGTTGGTGCCGATTCTGGCTCAACAGGGCGATACAGGGACGCTTCAAAGTGATCAGGTGATAGTTTGATAGCCTTAATCCAATCTTCCCTTAAAACGCGATTAAAGGGCTCATGGCCTTGGTATCGAACCTTTCTTACTACAGGTTTAACTACGTCACTCACTTGATGATTCTCTCTAATCTGCTTGGTGTTACGTTCATCAATTTTGCGAAATCGGTCAGTGCTTCACTCGTAGTTTTCCCTTGCAGCTTGTAGCCGTCATGGAAGTTCTGGAAGCCGACCTTAATCATATCGATATAACCTTTCTTCTCGTTGGACTCCTTACGCAGTTTGCGCGCTTGGCGCTTGATGGTTTCGCTTTCCCGTTTCTGTTTGGCGATCTGTTTTTCCATTGCTTTCTGAGCGCGTAGATACTTCGCGTGTTCGCGCGTAGCGGCGGCCTTATCCACCACCGTTTTACGGTTCCGTGCGGCAGCTTTCTTCTCGTTCTCGTTGAGCAAGTACGTTTTGTTATCTGAGCCAAAACCAACACGGCGCGCTTGCTGTTTCATTTGGTTGGCCAAGATGCGTTGCCATGCCAGCGATTGCAGCATGGTTGCCGCCTTGAGAACATGTTTACATGCCACACCGGACAATTCAGGGTTTCGGACTTTCGGGAAAGCAAACTCTTTAGGCGGCGCTATGCAGTAGTTACCCATAGTGGCCAAGTATCGATACCAATACTGGTGACGGCCACAGTCGCAATCAAAGGAAATACGGCCAGCACACGCCAATTGCACCGCTTGGTTGTAATCCCCATTAGGCGGTTCGTGTAGTAGCTCATCCCACTGCTCAAAACGCACCTTTACTCGATGCTCTTCGTGCTTCGATACGCTTGATGCTCGGACACGAATAAGCGCGATATTGTTCTTAATACCGATCAACGTGGCCTTGTGAATGCCTGTACCGTCATCGACACGGTTGTTTGCACGGTCTACGTCGATTTGACGCGAGTTCTTCACCAAAAAGGCGTAGGTGATGCCCGCTGTCTTGCTGTCATAGACCTCTTTGTGTCGCTGGCGAGCCTTGTCGAACTTGATCAGATCTTCTTTGGTAAACCGTTGCCCTTTCGCCTTTTCGCCTAGCGCTTTTAATGCCTTATTAGTTGGCTTGGCCAGCGTTGAGGCGGTCAGCGTTCGCTTGGCATTACGGCGATTTCTCTTTTGCGCCTGTTCAATCTTGTTGAATAGCTGGTTGAACTGCTTTTCATTGAGGCCAAGGCTGGCAAATGAGCCGTTATCCCGTTTCTCCGCTTCAAACTTCTTCGGCATAAGTTACAGTCCCATTTCGTCCATGAATTGACGCATGGAACGACGCACCCAAGATGCTGGTGGCAGTTTGATGGTTTCGCCAACAGGTAGCGGATTCATTGGGTCGTCTACGTCACAGACCAGACTAACCAACCAATCAAGCTCAACCGTGGCGTAAGCTCTGTAAGAGACGAGATCCGCACGATAAACCTCATCAAGTCGAATGGTGTACTCAAAGAGATCGGTATTGCCCGAACGGTTGACGTATTCCATGACGATGGCAAAGAAATGCGCCCGTAGAATATCGTCCTCGATGTGCTCTGCTGAGAGGCGGGATAACTTACTCATCATCGCCTCCCACTCGATACTTACCGTCTGCGATTAGCCCCGTTTTAGCCTTAAACAGTCCCATTGCGCGCGAGGCCATTTCTGGCTCTTTCTTAGGTTTGCGTAACAGGTCAAACAAACTCTTAAGCGTTAGCGTGTCGCCAATACTGTCTTGTGTGGCTGCATAGACCACAAACATGAGCGCGTAGGTGTCAGGGCGCAGTTCTGACCAGTCGATGTTGTACGTTGGCTTACCATCGGTTCCCCGTACTTCTTCCACGATGGATGGCGACACTTCGAAGCGGCCACCAGCGTTAGGCGGGTAAGTGATAGCGTTTAGGGATGTGAGATAGTTATAGGCTTCCATTGCCGACACAATGATCGGTCTGCCTTTTGCGTCCAGTTCGGACAGGCGAACGGCGCGCCCATACTTCGAAAAGTAGGGCGTAACCTCGTCCACCAGCACAATAAAACCGCCTTTTTTGAGCTTTTCTAACTTCTCGGGCAAAGTCAGCTTAAGGCTCATCAATGAGCGCTCTAATTGTTGGCATTCGATGATATGGAGTTGACCATCATCTACACCAGCAAGCATAAGTCGTGGCTGGCCAGATGATAGAGTAAGTACAGCTATGCGCGTTCGTGCCATGTTGTGACCTCTAAGCGCGCTTTTTAAGATGGGGAGTCTTGGTCAGTTTAACACCATTAACTAGGCTTTATAGCCCTGTTAATAGTTTTTATATTAATTAATGTTCGGAATGTTGTGGGTAAATGTTTTCGAGCAGTTCAAGTGGCAATCCCGCCAGCTTATAGACCTTAAATAACAGCTCTGTCTCTGTACCGTTGTGGATCTTCCATTGCGCTTTGCCGCCGTATTTCCCTTTTGCGTGGATAGGTATCATATCGGGATACTGAGCGCGCTTATCCGCTTCCAGTAGCGTGTCGTGGTGATAACAACACAAGGGTAATACATACGCATGCGCCCGTTCTCCAACACGACCAAACACATGATGCAAGGAAATCACCGGATTCTCTCGGCCATGCAACCAACACGCAATACACGGTAAGCGACCAATGGCATCCATAATGCGCTTTTCCTCTGCCGTAGGCGTTCGACCTTTCAATCCCTTACTGCCGATCTTTTTGGTCGGTTTCTTCGCTACCGGCTTCGCTTTTTGGCGCTCGATACGCTGTTGTTGTTTGTCACGCTGCTTTTTCTGGTATTCGGGATCATTTAAGCGCTCGATTTGTCGTTGGCGCTGACGTTCTTGTTGCTGTAATTGCTTTTTGAAGCGCTTCTCCCGTTCCTCGGGGTCATTCATCTTGGCGATTTGCTTTGCGCGCGCCCGTTCCATTGATTGTTTTTGCTTCTCTCGTCGTCTTTGAAGTTTCTCTGCTATTGTCAAAGCCATTAAAAACACCTACTATTTGTTTGCTCTTGTTTCACATTTGCTGGTGGAACATGAAAAGGCTGGTAACTCGAATTTGCTGATTCGAACTGTTTGCTAAGGCCAGCCGCAAAAAAACCGCGTTTATTCGCGGTTTTTTTGTACCTATCAAAAGTAACTCTCAATCAAAACCCGATGGCATGGCTTGCCGTCATCGTTACGCATCCGTTGCCCCAAACTGACGATCTTCATGAGCTTGCCCTCGCAGTCCCAAGGCTGATTTCGAGTTAAACACTCTTTGGCTCGTTTAAGCGCTGGCGAGCCAACTAAAAGATAAACGGCTTTGCGAGGTTTCACGCAGCATTCTCCGTAGCAATGTTTGAGGAAGTGATCATAGACAGTGAGCGTTCGGCAAACTTAAGCTCTGCTTTGCGCATATCAATGTCGCGCTCTACATGCAGTGTGAAGTTGTCACAGAACACGCCTTTCTCTTTCTGGTGCGCGTTCAGCTTCTCTTTAAGTTGAGTGATTTCTTGATTGAGTTTTTCAATGTACGACTTGAAGTAAGTCTCGCTGCCGATTTCCAGCATCACCGATGCAGGACTACGAATGATAGACAGGTCATCGCATGTAGATTCGTTGCGTAAAAGGTTAAGAACACGCTCGCCATCTTGAGTTAAGCTGTAATTCTTGCGGTCTGGCTTACCGTCTTGCGCTTCAATTTCGTGTGACACTAAACCCTTTTCGGTCATGCGACCGAGTTCGCGGTACACTTGCTGGTGGCTAGCTTGCCATGCGCCAGATTCAGGCATAGTTCGGTTTGTTAGGTCATAGCCTGTTTGTGTTCTCTGTTCAAGAATTGCTAGAAGTAGATTACCCAAAGTCATAGTTAGTTACCTTTTGTTATTGATGCCAAATTTCACCCGTATCCTCGTCAATAAATCCATGACAGAGATACTCTCTACTTGTTGAGTAATGCGTAAGTCTTCCCTTTAACGCCTTTTTGTTGCGGTTGTGCCAGTGCTCGTATCCGGCAGTAAACGCATATTGGTTGTTGTTGTAGTCTGCATAATGCAGATCTGAGCCGTTGCGAGCCTCACTCACTCCCGCCGACCAGCTTGCTAGAAAATCGTCACGCTCATTGAGTTTGATAGCTTGTCGCTCATCATCATGCACCCCAAGTAACGTGATAATTCCTAGCCCTTGCATGCGGTCAATGACGGTCGTATCGAAATAGCCGATGTAGATTTCATCGTGCGGGATAAACTCTACTTGTAGTGGCATTTCGTAGACCGTTCCATCTAGCGGTAGAGCTTCCATAAGCTCTATGAGTAGGCTCAACTGGTTTTTTGGAATTGCCATTGGCCAGTGCCTTGTCTAGTTGTTTAACCACATCTGCACACATGGAAAAGCGAGGCATTTCATTTCGTATCGCTTTTTCGTCTGCGCCCTCAATAAAGGCTTTCGCCTCATCTGCACTCCCTAACACCCAACTCACACACACGTTCGCTACCGCGCCAGCGTTGCGGCTAATGGCCATCGATACTGTTGCTCCGTGGTTAGACAGGGCAATAGTGCCTTTGCTGGTATTGAACGTTTTTATGGTCATTTTCTACAAATGATTAAGCGTGTTCGGAATGGTGTGTGAGACTATCACATCAAAATTAAGATATGCAATAGCTAATTTACCTCTTGATATCAAAAAAATACATATTGATATTAATTTTCGCGTTCGGAATGAAAGGTTATTGCCATAATCCAAAAATGGGATTAGATTACGCCACAAGCAAACAGTCGGAGCCGTTTAAGAAATGAATCTAATTCACGGATTTTGCAGCACTAATCCACTAATTAGCCCTGATATGGTGCTAATGCAGAGAGGTACATACGCCCACCAGCTAAAACGACTTTTCACTGACAGCAAACTACGTGTCGGCCATCTTTATGAGATGAAAACGACAGCAAGTAGCAGTGTTAAGTTTTGGGGTTCACTCTCTGCTTATTTTGATGAGATTACTTACAAAGCAAAAGAAAGCTACACGGAGATTGATTCTCAATATCAATTTTTAACCTATCTAGCTGATGCGGTTTACTTGATTGAAAAAAAGGGCATTGATTGGGATGTCACCATCCAGTCATTGATTTTGGACGATGACCAAACGCAAGAAACCCACGATCAACAGCTACGCAATATTAGCCACCTTCTGAAGATGACAAAGCAGTACGCAGAACAGTTTTAACGATGCTGACGATCTACCCATTGGACGAATTTATTAAGGCAAATTTCCGAAGCAATTCGGAGTTTGCCAGGATACATGGCGTTGTCTTAAACACGGTTTACAAGATGAACGCCAACGGAGTTCATGCCAGCGGTGATAGAAACAACTACACCCTTTGGTATGGCAAGAAAGCAGCGGTGAACAACAGCAATTGTTCTAGTTCCACAAGCAACGAAACAAAGGCGATGTGGTTTATATCAGACGTACCGTTAAGGTTAATTCCGTTTGGAGTACTCGAACATTAGGCACGTTCTTTATTCCTGCCGAGGTGACAACGGTTACTAAGGCGCGTTTTAAGGTAATGGTATTACGGGACATTTTAAGCTCTATTGAATGACGTTTAGACGCGATGATGGCGTAGAACATCGAAGCGATAGCCAACTTCTAATCGCATTCAACCTAGGCCAAGAGACTAGCGATGGCGTTGCCACTGACCAGCTTAAAGAGGGAAATGGCCATAAGGTCGCATACCTATACTGCACAAGTGATTTGGACGGAAAACATAAAGAAGTTAAATGTCACATTGCTATCTTCGGCAGCCCTAGGAACTCAACCAACCATGCTAAAAAATCAGAGAGGCCGTTGACGGTCATTCTTGTTAATAAAGGTCGCCATTAGTGTGGCTAGCGACTTTGTTCAGAGAGATAGATAGTTTATACCTAAGACAATAAGCATGGAGTTAATCATGAGAGAGTATGAATTTGCGCTAGTAGCATCTAGCGACGTACAAGCATCAAGGGAGTTAATCTTTAAATATGCCGACATGCTTTTCGAGGCTGGAGCCGAGGATTGCACTGTTTCTTCAAAAGGAAATGTTCTAGTCGTTGATTTTGACCGTGAGGCTAACTCATACGAGGAAGCGGTAGTAAGTGCTATTAAGCCAGTAAACTCAGTAGATGGATTAACCGTGAAAAGCGTCGATGCTGGCCAATATGTAGGGCTATCAGATACAGCGGAATTATCCCAATTAACACGCTCAGCTTTATCTAAATTTAGCAAAGGCGAACGAGGTGATGGCATATTCCCAACACCTTACTTACGAGTGCAAGGTAAAGTTCCTTTATACGATTGGAGTGAGATTGCACAATGGCTTGAAAGCAGAGGCTTGGTTGAAAAAGGCATTGCAGACAACGCCAAGATCACTGCACAACTGAACATAGCGTTAAAGCTAGAGAAGGGCGAGCTAGAACACGTATCACGACTAGCCGCAATCCTTTAGCAGTAGAATAATAACTCCATAGACAAGTTAGATCTCGAGGTTGTTACCGGTACTATGGTGGTGGCTTTTTTGGATTGAGCCCCTAGTCTGGCAACTTTAAGATTTAGTTAAGAGTTGAAAGGGGGCAAAATGGGGACGAAAAGAGCTTAGAGCAAACGTTATAGAATTATAAATGTCATGTAGTTTTGTAGCAAAATAGCAAAATAGCAAAATAGTAAAGGCTGATGTTCCATGGTGAGAAACGAACGATCTTAGGAAATAGTCATATGCAAATGTCAGGTCACAATGTGCCTGCTAGGACGCAGCCAGTAGGGTAGGCATATAGGAGTATATGAAAAACAACCTACTATGCTGGTGGATACGTTTTTATGAGCGATACTAAACGATCTATTCCAGTGTTCGGTTTGGCCGAGCTGTCTATCTAACAGTCTGTTCGGAATCTGTCCAATTTGATTTGGCTAAACTACCTCATGCTTTATCAACAATTATTATTTTAAATAGACTAAAAACAGCAACTTATTATTGGTGGTACCTGTAAAATCCTGGTGTTTTGTGTGCGAAACCTTTAAGTACGAGTGCAACAGTGTTTGAACTTAGTATGCACTAAAGTCAATAAAAAGAAGATTAAATTTTTGTCAGTTAAAGGTTTTAGCCAATATCAGATCAACTTGAACCTCAGGTGTATCACGTGAAAAGATAACCGTTATACAGGCGAGTGACCTACATAACCCGTGTCCAGCATTGGGCAGGGGAGGCCAAGAGCTGAAACAATCTGATGACTTTAAAGCTCATCGTTAGGCTCTGGAGAAAGCCCATAGCTGGTTAAACCGCTATCGTAGGTTACTTGTCTGTTGGGAAAAATAATACGAGGCCATGCTGCATTTTTCTTGTGGCCTCATTGTTTGGAATCAATCTCTTTAGGATAGGCTCTGGGCCTATATATAGTTTTATTTTTTCAATTCTGCAACAAACATTTTTTACTTATAAAACTAGTTTGTAGCTCCCCTTTGATCCACTGATTGAACAAGTTAAAGTCAGAGTGTATTGACCAGAAAAGGGCTGCAATTACTCTTTTTCCCACAAGTTCGGGGTGCCCACTCACAATTTTTAGCTTATTCACTTTTGTGCTATCTTCAATGAGGAATTCGGGTAAAAAGGCAATGCCTTTTTGGGCCTGACATAGCTCAAGAATAATTCCTAAATCATCTAATCTCCACAAATTATGTGCGGCTATAATTGATAGATTTAGCAACTCTTCACAGCCATCCATCAATAAAACTCGTTGGGGTAGCCCTCCTTTAAGGTGAGTTACGGCTTCGTGGGCTACCCACCAACAATTGACATGAAACAATTCATCAATATTAAATTCGTTCCCTGTCTTGTGATAAGGATTTCCCAACGCAAGATCTATTTTTCCCTCTCTAATATAGTTTCCTAATATAAAACTTGGCTTAGTAACAACTAATAACTCGACATTTGGAAATGCTTCAGAAAAATTCAACAAGGTTCTTTTAACCTCGCTATTAAATACTAATGGATCAATTCCAACGCGATATATAATTTGTTCTGAAATATTCATTTGCTTTACTGTTGTTATCAGCTCTCTATATTTTGAGGCGACAGGTGCTGACAGATGAAATAATCGTTTTCCTTTTTCAGTCAACCAGATTTTCGAATGGTTCCTATTAAATAAATTGAACCCCAAGTCTGATTCAAGGTTCTGAACAGCAGTGCTAACTGTAGACTGGGATTTGCCAATTTTTCGAGCAGCAGAACTAAATGAGCCCTCTTCAACTACAGCAACAAACGAAACAATATTTTCAAAACTTAGCTTCATTAATTCATCAACCATTTATAATCAATAAAATTGATTTTATATTTTTCTATAAAAAAAAGTATCGTGATTAGAGTCGAATTTCAATACTATTTGTAACTTATAAGCAACTCTAAAATGATGTTTTCCCTTCTAACAAATAAAATTTTTACACAAAATAATAATTATTCTTGTTAACGTATTTTAGGGGCTTGCAAGTAACTTTGTCGTGACGGAGGTCACACTTATTTGTCAATAAAAAAGATTCACATTTAATGTAATTCACATAAATAACAACATAACTATTTGTAATTAAAAACCTTTTTTATTTTCATGATCTTAATGTGTTTCATTTTTGATACCCTCCTCGAAGTGTTATCGATTTTATCGATAACACCTAATTTCTATTGCTTGTTAGATGTGAACTATAATTTGAAGGAAATTTAACCCTATAGGATACAAAAATGATTACTAAACTGTACGTACAAACAAGCCTTTTCTTATCAAAGTTTAAAAATGACGAGCGCGGTGTAACTGCAATCGAATACGGTCTAATTGCTGTTGCAATGGCTGTATTAGTAACTACAGCAGTAGGTGCTGACGGTTTCATCGGCAAGCTAGAAGGTGCATTCGCTCAAGTTGCGACTGCTATCGATACGGCGAGCGATGCGGCGAGCGAGTAATTACTTTACTGGTTAACGCAGATAATATCGCTAGATATTTGTGCCAGACCTATGTTTTCATTGGTCTGGCTCAGTTGATTTGGAATATCTAATAAATGTTATTTGAAGCTAATCTCGATAAATTCAGGCAAGAGTCTTAATTTTGAGTCATGAATTATATTTATTAGTATTGGCAATCGCGTGTTTGTATGTATCTATTACCGATTCTCTTCATCGTAAAATACAAAATAACGCTTTGCTTTTACTCCTCTTGTTGCAGATTTTTCTTTCACCATTGGATCTTCAGATTACAACCTTTTTGCTGGTGCTAGGGATAGGGTTAATACTTTATGCTCTGATTTGGATTGGAGCTGGTGATATTAAATATGCCTCAGTGTTGTCACTGACAATCCCTCTCAATGACCTACCATTGGCCTATATTATGACGGCGTTTGCTGGTGGTTTTTTAGCGATTATTTATTCGATTACTAGAAAATTAATAAGCAACACGTCGAGTAGCCAAGAAGGCATTCCGTATGGGATAGCAATTAGTGTTGGATTTTATTTAATAATTTTAACTCAAAACACGCCACATATTTAAACCTCCAAGAATGGGCACATTATGAGATCTCGACTGGTTTTACTTGTTGCTATTGTTGCCTTGATCGTAGGCGCGCTTGGCGTTGTCGACTTGTTCAAAAGTCAACCTCAACCCGAAGCTGTAGCTGGGGTGGTCGATAACAAAGATGAACAGCATGTTGCTGTATGGATGACAACCGAAGCTTATGAAAAAGGACATGCGATTAGTGCACAAGGAGTTATCAAACAACAGCTCCCGCATAATGAAGCATTAACGCTTGGCGTCAGAGAAGACGCACAAATCAGTTTTTCACCATCCGTTTTATTGAACCGAAGCCTAAATCCAGGCGATGTTGTGTTACCAGAGTACCAAGTTTCTCCCGGTCAACCAGGGTATATCGATCTACTGGTAACGGAAGGCATGACCTTGTATCCACTAAAAGTGAATGATGAGAACTTAATCAAAGATTACATTCGTCCTGGCTCATATATCGATATTCTTACCGTGAGCTCTCCAAACGCTAACCTCGCTGTAAATATGGATAAGCCGAAGCGCTTTCGAGGTGTAAAAGCGTCCATGTTCCTAAAACATGTCAAAGTGCTCAATATTGGTGATGGCGAGGGTGAAAACAGCAACATTACCGCTCGAACACCAAATAAAGAAGACGGTATGACGACGGTAGTTATCGAAGTGAAGCCAGATGAGTTGGCGAAGTTAGCGTTGGCTCAACGAATTATGCATATCGAGATTTATCGAAGCCAAACTTATACGCAGCCAGAATACGCGGAAGTACGCAATGTTATCGACAATTATACCGGAATTGAAGAGTTACGCGGTAATATTAATAATCCTAGAGAGGCTTTGTGATGATGATACACCATCGAATTAAGCAAGTACTGCGCGTATCCTTTGCATCTCTTTTGATTAGCTTGCTTTCTATAACAAACACTTTTGCTGCTGACCGATCTATCACACTTAATGACGGTCAGCACATTCAATTAAAGATGCCGATTGGAAAGGTATTTATCAGTAACCCTGATATCGCCGACTACAAAATTATTAATGACAATATGTTAGTGGTTTTTGCCAATGGCATTGGTCAGTCTCGTTTGATTGTCTATGGAACAGACGATGATGTGTTGCTTTCTGACCGCATCATCGTTGATTTGGATCTAAGCGACGTCAGACGTCAACTCAAGTTCCATTTTCCTGATGCAAAAGTCAAGGTTCAATCGGTGGGTGAGCAAGTCGCAGTTAGTGGTGTTGTTGATTCTGAAGAAACTCGTGATGACATTTATCGCATGGTGGCAACCTTACTCGGACGAGAAAAAACCGAGAAGTGGAAGAAAGTCGAAAAGCTGGAGTTTAATTCTGATTATTCAGATTATGAAGAGTCAGAGAGCATGGTTTTCGCTCGCAATATGACTTGGAAAGGTATAATTGAACGCATTAAGGTTGCAAAGACACAACAGGTGAATGTCAAAATATCAGTCGCTCAAGTTAATGAATCTTTTAGTAAAACAGTTGGAGTCGACTGGAGTTCTATTGGTTCTAAAGCGGGTGAGTTCGTATTTGACCAATTTGATGCGGCAAACCTAAGTACCGTGATCACTGCATTGGGTGACGATCAGGTTGCGGAAGTCTTGGCGGAGCCAAACCTGACGGTACTTTCCGGTGAATCGGCGAGCTTCCTTGTCGGTGGCGAAGTGCCCGTCATCGTGTCGAACAACAACAACGTGAATATTTCGTTTAGAGAGTTTGGTATTAAGCTCGACCTTACAGCGAAAGTACTTAGTCAAGACAAAATCCGAATGCAGCTAGCTCCAGAAGTAAGCGAAATAGAAAGTTATGTCGAAGCTGCAGGCATTAAAGTGCCACAGTTGTCGTCACGACGTGCAATGACAACTGTTGAACTGGCAGACGGAGATAGCTTTATCCTTGGCGGATTAATGAGCAGTGCTGATTTAGAGAAAATGCAAAAGATTCCTTTCATTGGCGACATTCCTGTACTTGGTGCTGCATTTCGTAAAGCAACGACAGAAAGAAAGCGAACTGAGTTGATCATCGTGGCAACAGTAAACCTCGTGGAACCAATCAAACCGAGAGATATTCAGCTTCCACACATCAAGAAAACCTCAACGTTAGCGCGTTGGTTGAATATTGATTCTGACGATAATTCTGACAGGTCATCGGATGCGACGATTCGTTTGCTATCTGAAGGAGGGTTTATTCAATGAAGAAGCTAGTACTTATTGCTTTATTGACATCGTCACTCTTTGGTTGCGCAACAGAGCGATATTTTGGCGGAAATGGCGCTGAAGCCGTGGTGTATAAAGAGCATCATAACTTTGAGTTTGCAGTAAAGAATCGTGCAGAAACAGAAAAGCAGATTAAGCAACTGATTCAAAAAATCGAATCGATGGATAAAGAAGCCACTTACGTGATCGATTACAAATCCGCGCGCAGTAAAACGATGTTAAAGAAGACATTTGAGCAGTATCCGTCACACATTATTGCCCCGCAAAGAGTGGAATATCGTTATACGCCAGCTTTATCAAGTGATCTGAATATCCAAGTGACGTTAACGCGTTTGCAAACCCAGCAATGCTCGCCTGCACAGATTCAAGTTCAGTTAGGTGAACCAGACTGTTTTGTTGAATCGATGCGTCTTAAACAAGTGTCCTACAAGTCTAGATTAGTAGGAGAATAATAATGTTTGATTTAACTAAAGCATTAACAACGAAAGCAAAACCGGCACAGTCTTCGACGACAGGTGTTGTTGGATGTACGTTGTTTTATCAATCACAAGAGTGTTTAAACCTTGTTCAGGAAGTGTTTCGATTCGAAGGTTGGAATGACCCAGAATGTGTAAGAGCTAACGCTGGCTTAACCAAGCTGACGGAACAACATAGCAGTCATATTGTTATCCTTGAACTGAACGAATCGAACAACGTCGTTGAAGATGCTAAGTCTTTCGCTAGCAAACTACCAACACACAAAGGTGTCGTGGTCATTGGTAAAGAAGATGCAATTTCGACGCTTCGTTCCCTCAAAGACATGGGCTTTTACTACGTCTTTTGGCCGGTGAACAAACAAGAGTTCGCAGACTTCTTAAACCATGTTAGTAAGAACTTGAAGACGTTCTCCGGTGTTAGCCAGAAGCGTAAGGCGAAGCGTGTAGCAGTGGTGGGTTCAAAAGGTGGTGTTGGTGCATCATTCATTACTACTGAATTGAGTTCGTTACTATCCACTCAAGGTTCCGATACTATTTTGGTTGATCACCAATACGCAGATACCAACATAGATGTTTTATTGGGACTGAAAGATTTTAAACCGCGCGGTATCGATGAGTTTACTGCTCCCTTGCATGAAATGGATGAAGAGGGAGCACTTAGCTACCTGTTTAACGCGCGAAAAAATCTGCGTCTGTTGGCTATCGATGGCGACATGAGTCAAAGCGATATTCTCAACTATAACCAGACGCTCTGTGATCTTTTAGCTCGAAACACGAACTTCATTATTGAAGACTTCTCGGGCGGTGTGGACTTCAAAGTTGAACCTCAACTCTTGGTAGAAAACTTTGATGTGGTAGTGCTGGTTTTGGATGCGTCGGTTTCTTCCGTAAGAAGTGCCAAACGACTGTTTGAGAAAATTTCCAATTTACAGCTCACATTATCGTCCCGAACTCGTGTGATTACGTTGGTGAATTATCACCGTCCGGAAAACGCGTATGTATTACAACGTCCTGACCTTACCAAATACTTAGGTGCGGATGTTGATCTCGAAGTGGGGTACTGCAAGTCGTTGTCGCACATCATTATTGATGGCAAACGAGGTCATAAGCACGATCGTCATATTAACCGTTCTATGGAACTACTGGTCAAGCTGATTAATGGTCAACCTGTTGATCAAAAAGGCATGGGATCTTGGTTGAAGAGGGTGCGTGCTAAATGAGTTCGAATAAAGACTTATACCTCGCGTTTCGCGGGCAAATATTTGAAGCACTAGATGCTGAAGCGGTTCAGAAAATGAGCCGCCGAGACTTAGAGGCTCAAATCCAAGCCGCTGTTGATCTTCTTGCAAACAGCTACCAACGTCCGATCACTTCGATGATGAAGTCAGGCTTGGTGAAAAGCTTAATTGATGAACTGTTTGGCTTAGGTCCATTGCAGCCTTTGGTTGAAGATCAGTCTATCTCCGACATCATGGTAAATGGACCTAACAACATCTTTTTTGAAAGGCACGGTAAAGTCCAAAAGTCAGAGGTGTCTTTTGTCAACGAAGAGCAGTTGTTAGCAATTGCTAAACGCATTGCTTCGCGTGTTGGACGACGTGTTGATGAACTGTCTCCAACGGTTGATGCCAGACTTGAAGATGGCAGCCGTGTGAATATCGTTATCCCACCCATTGCGTTGGATGGGACCTCGATTTCAATACGTAAATTCAGAGAGCAGAACATCGGCTTTGAAGATTTGATTGGTTTTGGTTCTATGTCTCCTGACATGGCGAGAGTGCTGATGATTGCGTCTCGTTGTCGAATGAATGTGCTGATTTCTGGCGGTACGGGCTCAGGTAAGACGACGCTGCTTAACGCATTGTCTCAATACATCGCTGAAGATGAGCGTATTGTCACCATAGAGGATGCGGCGGAATTACGCTTGCAACAACCTAACTTGGTTCGATTGGAAACGCGAACTTCGAGCGTTGAGCAGACTGGGGCGGTGACGCAGCGTGATTTGGTGATTAACGCACTTCGTATGCGTCCAGACCGAATCATTCTTGGTGAGTGTCGTGGCTCTGAAGCGTTTGAAATGTTGCAGGCCATGAACACGGGACACGATGGTTCTATGTCTACACTGCACGCCAACACACCGAGAGATGCGATTGCGCGTGTGGAATCGATGGTCATGATGGCGAACTTAAACCAGCCGCTTGATGCGATTCGAAGAACCATCGTCAGCGCTGTGCAAATGATTGTCCAGGTTAACCGACTGCGCGATGGGTCTCGTAAGATCACCAGTATCTCTGAAATCGTCGGCTTGGAAGGCGATAGTGTGGTGATGGAAGAGATCTACCGTTTCCGTTATGACGATGCACATTTTGGAGAAACCGTTAAAGGTGACTTCGTAACCAGCGGCATCATGCAACGATCTGAGCTTGTAAAGAAAGCCCAATTCTTCGGGCTGTATGACGAGCTGATGGCATCGTTTAAGGGGATATAACATGCTTTGGCTCTCACTTATCCTCTTTGCGTTCGTACTGCTTTTGGTCAGAGACTCAAAGGTCAAAAAGGTCGATCAGTTTTTCAACATCGAAGAAGCTGAAGCGGAAAACTTCAATGCTATCAACGTAAAATCACTGGTACGAAAACAAAGTTGGCAAAAGTTCAAAGAGTCTATTTCTCCAACACTAAAAGTACTTGGACCACGTTCATCGCTGTATATCGCTTTGTATATCACGGCGAGTCTCATCGCCTCTTGGTACGTCGTGGTTAAGCTGTTGTTGATGACGAATACCGGGTTGATCGTAGGCTTGTCTTTGGTGTTTACCATTATGGGTTACCGCTACCTAGTGACAAGAAGGCGACGTGATTTTGAAAACACTTTCCCTGATGCGCTAAACATTCTGATGAGTGCGGTAACCGCGGGTGACAGCTTAATGCAAGCCATCAGTTATGTTGGCGAGGTGATGGATAACTCGGTTGGGCGCGAGTTTAAACTGATGGGGGACCGACTTAAGTTGGGTGAGTCTCCAGAAGTGGTACTTCAACGTTCGTGTAAAAACTACCCTTACCCAGAGTTTCTGTTTTTCACTGTAACCCTTAGAGCAAATATTGCGCGAGGCGGTCAGCTGAAAGGCGTACTAGCAAGACTTATTCGAGTTTTGGTGGACGCAAGAACCCTAGAGAAAAAGAAGATGGCCATGACGTCTGAAGCGCGAATTTCTGCCAAGATTGTTGCGGCAATTCCGTTGATTTTCATGATCATTCTTAACTATGTAAACCCTGACAACGTCAATTTCGTCTTGTATGACCCTTCTGGTCGTATCGTGTTGTTTTATGTACTTGGCAGTGAGTTATTTGGCTTGTTCATTGTTTGGTTGTTAGTCAGAGGAGTACGCGCATGATGCTATTGATTGCCCTTATAGTGCTGTTTGTTTCGTTGCTTTTCTTGATTTTCGAATCGCTTCGTATAGAACAACGACGCAAAAAAGCCGCCCTTTATATTGGTGGAAATTCCGTACGTGCGCCTTCCCGAGTTAACCGTTTTTTTGTTCGTTTCGGTAAAGAACACCGACATGAACTGGAACAAAAACTGATCGAGGCCGGCTATTACAACACTGAGTGGGCGAAGTTTTACTTCCCTGCCAAATTAGCAGTGCTCGTGGTTATTACAGGATTGGTGTTGCTGTTGGATATGACAGCAAATAATCAGCTAATCATCATTACTTTTACGCTTATTGGCGTGATTGTCTTGCCGGATACTTTGCTTCAAATGCGACGCAAAATGTTGATTTTTAAGATGTCATCTCAATTGCCGTACTTGCTGGACATGATGTCGGTTTGCGTGCAGACCGGTATGACGATTGAGGCGGCATTGATTTATCTGAGTAAAGAATTGGCTGAGTTTGACTCTGACCTTTGTTATCAAATTAAACGTACCTCAGATGCGGCAAAAATCCACGGGTTAGAAAAAGCGCTAAATGATCTGAGTGATCGTATTCCAACGCCACCGATACGAAGCTTCGTACTGACGATCATTCAAAACTTGCAGTACGGTACATCAGTAGCGCAGGTGTTGAGCGATCTCGCTGAAGACATGCGAAAAGTGCAAATCCTGACCGTTGAGGAAAAGGTAGGAAAACTTTCCGCTAAGATGAGTGTCCCGCTGATCCTCTTCATCATGTTCCCGATCGTTATTCTGATTCTTGCACCAGGAATCATGCAAATGACATTAAATATTTAAGAGAGTAACCAGTGATTGAAAAACGTATTTCTCTCGTTTTGTTAGCGCTAGGTGTGTTGGCAGGTTGTCAATCGACATCTGCGCAACAGAGTCAGCTACAATATGACGTCGCGAGCATGGAAAAGGTGAAAAACTACGATGGCTTAATCTCTCACTACAAATCCCAGCTAGAGCAGGGCTCACAAGACCCAGAAGTGAAAGAAAAGCTGGCATGGGCGTATTTCCAAAAAGGAGATATCGAGTCGGCAGACTTTTATGTTCAGCATTTGCAAAAAGAGGGGGTAGATAACCCTGACTTGTACCAGTTAGAAGGACAAGTTTTTGATGAAAAAAACGACGCTAATAGCGCGGTAGAGGCGTATTTATCTTCCATTAAAACGGGTAATAAATCGGGACAAATCCATGTATTACTGGGTGTATCATACGCGAAGTTAGGTAAATACGAAGAGGCCTATCAAGAGCTGAACAGGGCGCGTTTGCGTGGTTATGACGATGTCGCGATCAAGAACAACATCGCGATGATTCATATGGCAAATGGTGAATACGAGCAAGCCATCGAAACACTTATACCAGTACTAAAAGATAATCCGGAAAATACAGTAGTGAAGGCGAACCTAGCGATTGCCCTTATGAAAGCGCAGCAAATGGATGCGGCAAAGAAACTACTCAAAGATGACTTTTCGGATCAAGAGCTCCACAGTATCGCCGTCGAATTAACTCAATCTAGGAGTTAATGATGAAATTACTTTCTAAACAAAAAGGGGTAACGGCGATCGAATTCGTAATGGGCGCGCTCGTTATGTTCTTTGCCACTTTTGCCATCTTTGAGTCGAGTTACCAAATCTATGTTGTGAACATGACGGAATATTCTCTTCGAGAAACTATACGAAACACCAAGATTTACGAGGGCAAAGGCATAAATCAGCAGTACGAGGACAAGTTTAAATCTCTGATCGAAGCTGATGGTAACTTGTGGCATTTCTTAATCGATAGCTCGCGATTTTCTATCAAAGGTCGTTACTACAAAACCTATGATGACTTCATTGCGAATAGAGGATATTCGGATGAGGGCTTGAACTTTAACTACAACTTAGCGGAGATAACGGTCACTTATCGTTACTCTCCGATCATAAAACTTGCCGGTGCAGCAGATCGAGATATCTCAAGCACAATGGTACTGAACTTAGAGCATGAGGGGTGGAAAAATGACGCTCCGTAAACAAGGTGTATGTTCTCCAAAACACCAAAAAGGCTCATTTATGGTTGAGCTGGTGTTCATTCTTACAGCGTTATGGGGTGTTTACCTTTTTGCTGCGGACTTGAGCTATCAGTTGCTTTTACGAGCCAAGCTTGATCGTTCTAGCTTTGCGTTGGTGAATATAATCAAAGAGCGTTCGCGTTACTTTGAGGGCGACGTGTTAGGTGGGAAAAACCTAGTGGTGACCAGTGCTGATTTAGAAGACTTGTCCAAAATCGCGAGTCGAATGCTCGGCTCGTCCCCAAACGATGTGGCTATCAAAATAGAGTCATTGACCAATAAAGTGAATATAGCGGTATTTACCAGCAGTAAATACAACAGACTAAATTGCAAAACGGATTCAATACTTGCACACGCAGATTTGGCTCCGGTGGAAAAGGGCGTGGTGTATCCATTGTACCGCGTCAGCCTTTGTGAGGAGCAAAGCTCTTGGTTCAAGCCGTTCTTTAATGGCGGTACCGGCACAACCGTGAAAGTTGGCTCTTCTTCAATAATGCCAGGGAGATAGTGAAATGCGAATGCAGCAATATCAGCATCGAAGTCTCCAACAACAAAAGGGCGTCGCTGCTGTATGGATGGGCTTGTTGCTCGTGCCTATTATGGGCGTCACTTTTTGGGCTGTTGAGGGCACTCGTTACGTTCAGGAGTCGAGCCGATTAAGGGACTCAGCGGAAGCTGCGGCAATGGCCGTAACGATAGAGGACCAACCGGGTTCAGCCCGTGACCTGGCAACGAAGTATGTCGAAAACTATGTGAGAGATATCAAGTCAATCAATCTTTCTGCTCAACGTTTTTATCAGGCGGAAGACATGACTACTGATATTCTTGAGTATATCCAATACACAGTGAACGCCAGAACAACGCATGACTCTTGGTTTGCAAGCAGCTTTATACCATCGTTTGATAAGCAGCAGGAGTTAGCCGGACGATCGCTAGCAAGAAAGTATCCCGCGTACCTCGGGGATAACAACATTGATATCGTTTTCGTCTCGGACTTTTCTGGCTCAATGAATGATAGGTGGGGGCCAAGTTGGAACAAAAAAATTTACGACTTGAAAACAGCGATCGCTCAGATATCGAACAAGATTCTTTGTAAAAAAATTCGTCAAGACTTCGTTGACGGAGAGTGGAAAGACGTTTGTGATGAGCCTGGAGAAGACACAACTGGGGACAAACTGCTTAACCGAGTTGGTTTTGTACCATTTAACGTTCGAACCAGGGAAATTGTGGCAGGCAATAGAGCCAATGCGACAAGCCAACTAAGTTACAAGAACCGTTACAATCCTTATTTGTCACCTTATAGCTACAACGATATCGATTGGGATTACTGGCGTACTTATTCACAAGACCAGGTAATCTATTGCGCGGAGCGGCAAAGATACTGCCCATTTCCTAAGTGGGCAAATAGTCAATATGCTAAACGCATTCGTGACGTTATCTACTCAGATAGATACGCCGTGGCTGATGTCTACAATTATGTTGATTTACCTACTTCAGTATCGACGATGTTTACTGACAAATCACGTTTAAAGCCTAATTTCTATGGCGTAAGTGGAACCCGATTGTTTAACGCTCATGGTTCTTCGAATTCATCACAATTCTATAATATTCGATTAACGAACAAACTTTCAGACCTGAGCTCGATTAGATCGATGCAGGCAGACGGCGGTACTGCTGCGTTTCAAGGCATATTAAGAGGATCTCAGATTCTCCATGATGGAGACCCCAAGAGTTCAGATGAAGAAGCGCAGCAAGATTACAACAAGAAAATCAAGATGTTGTTGATTTTGAGTGACGGGCAGGAAAGCCCTAACAACGGTATTCTAAAAGGGTTAGTAGACACTAAGATGTGTGACAAAGCCAGAACAGAAATTCCGGGCTTGTACATCGGTGTCATTGGTATCGATTTTCGTGCATCTCAGCAAAGTGGTTTTCAAGACTGTGTTGTTAATCCAAGTGAAGACATCATTGATGTATCTAACTTAGATGAATTGATTGAAAAGATAGAAGAACTCATCCGAAAAGGCTCAAAAACAAGCGGAATAACTAAGTTGTACTAGAGGAAAATATGAAAAAGTTAGTCATTGGTGCATTCGCTATCTCGACGTTGCCGTTTAGCCTGATAGTTAAGGCAGAAGAGGGGATTAGCGTTTATTGCGACAATACCTTCAACGAATACCAACATAGTATTAAAGTGGATAACGTTGTCGGATTTGCTCAACATCGACAGGGCTTCTTGCAAATAGAGCAAAAGTCTAACAGTAGAGGTCTCAAACAAGCATTGGCTGGCAAATCAAAACTAGGGGTGAATCAAACAGGCTGTACAACATGGATTAGCAATCAAAACAACAAGTCTCGAGATGATGGCTTAGTCGCTCGGTTACACTTTGGTTTTGACCAGTCTAATTTAACACCAATGGGTAGAAAAGCCCTAGGGCAGCTTGCTAAGTCACTTAAGATTAACAATAGTTCAATTACAGTAGATGGGCATACTGATAGCAAGGGTTCTGAAGGTTATAATCAGGTCTTAGGATTCAAGAGAGCGAAGGCTACGTCTGTTGGTTTAATCATTGATGGAGTGGATAAAAATCGTATTGTTGTTAAATCATTCGGTGAGAATCAACCTATTGCATCTAATTTAACGGAAGAAGGAAGAGCAAAAAATAGACGCTCTGAGATATGGATTTCCAAACAAAACACAATGAAAACAAAAGAGTAAAATGGGTGATTCATAGACATATTTTCAACTATATTAGATGTTTATGGATAGAGAAACTCTGTAAAGGCTACTACGGGTAAAAATGTATGAAGAATTTGGTGATTCAAGCCTCATATGGTGACTCTGTAGTATTTACAGACCAATATACGCAAGTGGACTAAGCGATTAAGCAGTGTGGCGCAGCTGGTTTGGAAAACCATAGCGAATGCCCTCATTTATCTCCAAGCACCAAAGTCATTGATGAGCTGAGAGTATTAATTCTTACGATGCGTGAGAAACGCAATTTAGGGCGTGGTGCTTACAATCGGAGGTGCCATTTCCTATCCTGCGTATGTAAGACGGACAGAGAGCGTGAACTCTTTCGCTGGGGGAGTCTTATAAACCACTCATGATTTATGGAATCAAGTTTAGCCCAGCAAGCCTGGATCACGTCACTTGAATGGCAAAGTAGAACGCTTGCAGAAAACAGATAAAAGAGAGTTTTATCCGACCATAGATGTCTTTGTGGGACTGGAAGAGATGGGTATGCCACTAGCTGAAGGCCACACAGCTCTTTAAGTGTATTAGTTCCGACTAGATCTAACACTTCAATTTGAAAAGAAGAGAGCTACCCACTTTGATTAAAGGTACTGAATCCGTAATCAAAGACAATAAGAGGAACTCTCATGCTTCATACTAGCAACCCAATCATCAAACACAAAGCTCTTGTATATCAAAAGCCTGCAAGGTCATGGGTGTATCAAGAGACACTTTCTATCGTTATCAAGAGTTAGTTGAAACTGGTGGTATCGATGCTCTGATTAATCAAAGCCGTAGAACACTAAATCTGAAGAATCGTGTCGATAGTGAAACTGAACAAGCAGTTCTCAAGTATGCCTTCGACTTCCCCGCACATGGTTAAGTCAGAACAAGAAATGAACTGCGTAAACTTGGTGTGTTTATCTCTCCTAGTGGCGTTCGTTCAATCTGGTTTCGTAATGACTTAGAAAACTTCAAAAAACGCCTTATTGCCTTAGAAAGACAGAACGCCAATAGAGACATTAGAGGATGCGAAATCAATCTGGGCAGAAAAGAATTTAGCCCAGATATAATCTGACAGGCACCGAGTCGAAAAGTGGGTAACTGTCAGATCAGGTCTGAATTAGTACACTCTTGTAGCTTGCCATCCACAAAGACACGGCCATCGTTATCTATCGAGACTGAACTGCCCTTATAGACCTTGCCGTTGATTCTGATTTCGCCACCAGCACTAATTGCTTGAGAGCGCCTCTACGGCCAATATTGAGCGTTAACCAGCGCCCACCGATTGAGACGCTAGTAAAGCCACTTTTGCCAAAGTTAACCGTTATAAGGCCAAATATTCGGAATGAATTGCGGGAAGTAATGTTTGTTTTTCGCATGGTATGTATTCAAAGTGGTTTGCATTCTTGGTGCAAGTCGCCCCTGTCACTATCAGGGCGTTATCATCATTGGTGATTGTGGCCATTAGCACCTGTTTGGCCTTATCGGTTAAGTAGGATTCGTCAACGATGATCTTAAAGTTATGTAAACACCAACCCGCTAGCGCTTCCTCTCAACCATTGCGGTAGTGTTGAAACATGATCGATGGTCGGTCACATGTATTGGCGTTCTTAAGGTAAACCTCACCACTATGTTTAACGATTTTCTCTACCATTAGGCAATCTTCAATCAGGGATAAATATTCGTACTTATCCTGGACTGAACATACAAACAGAACGCGACGTTTAGGATTGTGCTTAATACAGGCCATGGCAAAGTAACTCTCTGTATTTGTGATTAGATTATTGGTCACATCAACCCCTTGAAAATCGTGTCTGACATATAGAAAACAAGGCAAAAAGTAATAACAAAGCGCAAGAATCTAGGTAGTTTCAGCGCTTCAAACACGTAGGCCATCCCAATGGCTATCAATACGGTCAGTCCTATTGCTGGCCAGTTAATCATCTTCATTACCATCAACATCCGATAAAGGAATTAGTCGTTTTAAACCCGCGATCGCATCCACTGAGCGAGGCTTATCGTCGCGCGCGTAGCTTACTGAGTAGGCTTTTATGTCATCGGTAGTGCTATCGATGACAATAAGAGAAAAACTGCCGCTTGCTTGCTGCTGAGCGACGATGTTGAGCTGGTGGCCATGTTCCACCAGCCGTTTGAACTCACATAATTTAATCGGTGTAATCATGTGCCATGATGCAAACTCGTCGTTTTTGTATGTTTAAAACGTCACGTTTTATACTAGGAGTAGATTCTAACCATAGGGTTTAGATTTATAAGTCATGTTCGGAATTTGAATAAGCGGCAGCAAAACTATTTGAGCTGTACGCTGCTGACCTTTTCAATGTGTAACAATACGTCCATTACATCGCTGTGAGCATTGAGTAACTTTCTCTTTGCAATTGTCCATGCCGCTAATTTTCCGTTAGCATTCACGCTCACCTTGATGTAATGCTCGTGCTTTTGGTTTCTCTCATCGTACTTGGTGTACCGTGCTACATAGTATTGCTTGCCATCGATGGTAGTTAGCCGTGGGTCTAGACTTTTTGGCAAACGCGCCAGTAAGTTGAATTGCTTACGAACGCGATCCCAACAACGTCCCCATAGTTCCTTTCCGATTTGGTTACGTATTTTGGTTGCCTTGCGTAGCCCTTTCTTTTCACCAATGCGAACAAACCCGACAGAACGACGTATATAACCCCCCTCCGGCTTAGGCACACTAACTGCGTAACAGGTCTTTTTCTTGGTGATGAATCGATAGCCTGTGTTAGATACGAAATAAGCATAAGCGTTACGACACTCTGACACTCTTTTACCCTCAAAAAAACAAAACATACGATTCCTTTCGGTTGGATTTAACTGGCCGTTGCTGCCCTTTCTTGGCTAAATGAATAACGTTACAGCGTAACTATATTATTTATATTCCTAATTAATGCGACAGATTGATAGTCTTTAGGTCATCATAGCTGCAACCAAGCACCAGCTTGATTGCCTTTTTGCTGAACCCTTTTTTTATTAATTCTCTTACCTTTGGTTTAAGCTCATTCGGAATTGGCTTTCGGGAAAGTTCCTGTTGTCGAAGCTTAAATTCGTTCACTCGTAAGTTCGCGTCCATTAGAGCTTTGCACATAATTTTCCCTCCCGTTATTGCGTCTTTGGTTTTAATGAAATGCCTGTTGTGTACTCTTTCGCTTCGTCATGGAACGTTCTTAAGTAGTGGTCAGTCACGGCAACACTAGAATGACCAAGCGCGTCCTTAATCACTTTCAAAGAGGCTTTCTTTTCAAGTAGTAGCATGGCATACATTTTTCGCATCGAGTGTGTTGATAGCTGGTATGGCAGCCTCAACTCCATCGCTATGCGCTTATACGCTCGGTTGATGTACTGGATACTGATAGCATTGCCCTTTTTGGCTAAGTGGTGATTGGATTGAAACATCAGCTCATTGTGGCCATTGTGTAGGTAGATACGTTTAATCAGTTCTTCCAGTTCGGCATTAACGTGAATAGTAATTCGAGCGGCCTCTTTGGCGGCTTTTTCGCTCTTACCTCGGGTCATACGGCCTTTAAAGCCTTTTGATTGAACAATGGTAAATGACGACCGAATCACGCCATTTATCATCACATCGCTGAATTTTAACTTCGAAATGTCACAGTAACGTAAACCTGTACGCACCTCCATTTCAATCATCATAGAGATAAGTGGGTTAATGTCATCCATTAAACGGATTATTTTTTCCAACTCGTCTAAGTCACGCGCAGGGAAAGCAGCCATTAGATCAACTCCACATCATTAGCACTAACCGTCTTAAACTCGCCACCAACGAACACTTGGATTTGCAGTGTTCGAGATAACAAGCTAAATCCCAAGAATAAGCCTAGTTCGTCATCGACACGCACGAAGTCGTGGTGAACAGGCAATCGGCCAAAGTGGTTGATCATCTTGGTTTGCGCTTGGACGCTTTGAGGCTCTTTAATTGTGTTGATGGCGAAGCGAAGCTGAGAGCGAATCTTTAACGCATTATTACCTTTTCGAGCTTTGCTGATCGTGCCTTGCACACAGGGGAAGCCGTAGAAATTGCGAATGACGGCGGCGGCTTGTTCTTGGCCTCCACATTCATTAATTAGCTCATCCAAAGAGATAAGAATAAGGTCGTGGTGACACTCTTGGATGGCACTTCGTTTGCTTGCCCAATCCTCAGAAAGCGACAACAATTCATTTTTTTTAAACATTTTTGCTGATTCCTTTTTGGCAATATCTGATTGTTTACTCGGAATACAATATATTCCAAAGGAATATATTTTTCAACCATGTTCGGAATAGAATCTCTTTAGTAATAAAGAGTACCAAAAGTGGTCGATTAATCGGCTTTTGATAAATAGCGCAATAGCGTATAGAAAGCCACCAGCAAAAAGTCATTTCTTTTAAATATTCCATAGGAATATCTAAGGTTTTACACACAAAATTCCAGGATTGGAAAGCAACCCAAAGGAATTATTAAGTTGTTGTTTTTATTGGTTTTTATGTATTTTGGTAGCAATAGACACCGACAAAACATTGAATAAGTTAGTTTCAGTTCTAGGTAGAAATGAAACTAAAAGGGTGTTTTTAAAAACAAACCACGACAATTACCCGTCTGAGGAAATATAGCGACGGGGTTACACCGTCACGCGACACGAACGGATATGCATACCCGCAATGATTATGCGGTATAGGTCACGTTATAAAAACCTAAACGCCAGTAACGATATGTTTGCATTATTTTGCATATCTAGACAATCAAAGATCACAGTCTCATAATACTCCGCGAACATCAGCTCCGTTGGTGAGAATCCCCTAAACTCTTTCCAAATCAGAGCTATATACGTATTGGCTATCCAGTCAATTGGCTTAAGAGATATAGATATGCATTGCACGTTAAATCAATTAATCCCACTCGAAATACTAGATCAATGTGACCTGTCCCTAGATGTATTTAGCAGCTCGTTCCTCGATGACGCGACCGACATCTGCATGATGCATCTTATCCAATCGCATCCGAACGCACTATGCAATTCATCTATTGAACGTGATGACGTATTAAACTTCGTTCGAGATCACTTCTCAGCTTAAAAAGCAACACTTATAACGTTCTTCTGTTCGTTTTTTATTTAATTCCGAACACAAAAACGGTATGCTACGCATCAAGGATAAAGGTAGGGTTTTTCGTTACTCGCATACGCTCAGGGATGGAGTGTAACCTTTATCCTCCAATGTAATTTGGAGCAACCGTTCACCATGATTAATAAAAAAAATACTGAAATTAAAGATATAAAAGCTATTGATATAGAAACACTTAATCAATTACTTGCAAACAAACAAACGGCAGATGCGCGCCTAAAACGTGCCTTGAAGCACCGCGCGACTTTTTCCGAACAAATAGATGGCAAGGAAGATAGTGGACTATTCAATGATCGCATCGTAGCTGTAGTAAAACGTGGTAATCCGACCACTCGTTTACTTGAGTATATTGAGGCCGCGAAATCAGCCAATAAAGAGCTTTTAGAGCGCGCACCTCAATACTTCAACAGCTCATCTAACTCATTTAAAGAGACGACCGTAATTGAGAACGTCCGTCGCGTTAACATCACAATTAATAAAGCAGCTAGCAGCCAGAAAGTCACTGGTGCACGTCTAGCCAAAAGACTTGAAGCATACCTACGCGACCTCGACCGTAAACTCTCCTACGATCTTCCAGAAGATGAGAAAGAACAGCTCATTAACAATAAAAACACTGCATTGAATGAATTGAAATACTTCAAAGACAATGCAGACGTTGAGTTTAGAAAGCGCGGTCAAGAACACAATGACATTGTCGCTATTATCCATACCTATGATGGCAACAATGGCGGCATTTCTCGCGTAGCTAAAAAGGTTCACGTTAACGCTGGTGGCCTTGTTCTAATTAGGCATCGCTCTTGTAAAGATCACGATGTGCTAATCACAAACAACACCACAGAGGGACGTTCGATATTCGATGAAGCGAATGCTTTTAAGTCGGTACTATACCCTAACGCTAATATGTATATAGAAAGCGAAGTTGACGCTATTCGTGAAGCCAGAAAAGAGCTTAGAAGCAAGAACGAAAGCAAAGCACGTTCGCAGTTCGATGGATTAGTGAACTAAGGTTTTAAGCTAAATTATTGTTGTTCCGCTTTGATTGGTGATTTGGTGGCGATATTTAGCGGTATCGCCACCTTTTCATATTACTTTTATATGTTGACACCAACGGAATTAAGCATCGTCCGATTCAAGCGCTTCCAGTACCCATTGTTCTACGGAACTGCGAGACTCTAGCATGCTCTCTGTTACTTCCATTTCGTGCGGCACATAATCTACCAATTGAGAAAAGCAGTATGTATCCCAACGGTCAGGTGATGGGATGTTCATTTTCTCTTTCATCATCGGTTTTGGCATCATTACCCATTGGCCTGACTCGTTGATTGCACAAGGTATTTTACTGCCTTGTTCTGCCGTCTTGACGTTCTTATCTATCTGCATGCGGCCTTGGTTTATAGCATCCCGAGCCATAACGTTGGCATACGCACGCTGGTTAAAGAAACGCTGCTTATCGCTGGTGGAGTGCATCTTCTTACCCCAACGAATGCGCTGTACGCGCCGTCCGTAGCGTTCTAAGCAAGTCGCTGTGTCATAACCTACGCCGTCACTATCCACTGCTATCGTGATGTTTGGGTACAAGTCCTCACTACACTCTGCATGGATAATGTCAGCGAACCGAACCGGATCGACCGTGCTTGGTTGTTCAAGCAATTTCACGCTCTTAACGATGCGCTCCATGCGTTGACCCCAAACCTTGCAGATATTGAGTATCGAGCGGTCACGACCATTACCCACGTCCACCAGCGCAGCCCAACCCCAACCATCGGGCATATCGAGGTTGAGCCTTGCGCTTTTGTCCAGTGCATCCCGACTAAGCAGCATGCCAGCAATGGAACTTGGGAACTCCCCACGTACTTTAATCAGGTATTCCGGTGCCTCTCGACCGCCATACTCCAATCGCTTATCGAGGATAAATTCCACGGTTACGAACGGCGATTCCTCGGAGTTAAGCCGGATGGCTCGCCATCGACCACTAGGCTCGGCTAATCGGTGATGCGTATCGTAGAAATAGCCGCTAGGGCGCGTTGGCTGGCTCAATAACAGCATTCGGTTATCTTTCTCGGTCAATGCACCCGCTAACACACCAAAAGCCTTGTCAGAGACGCCTGACGCCTCATCGACAATAACAAACAAGTGTTTAGCGTGTTCACCCGCTAGCGCTTCCTCGTTACCAATTCGGCACGATTTAGCACTGGTTTGCCAGATACCTTTTGCTGAGTTTTCAAAAAAGGCTGTCTCGGTAATGGTGAAGTATTGCTGTAACCAACCATGCTTTTGTAAGAGCGTGTTCCAGTTGGATTTTAGGTACTTCCATACACCGATTTGTACCTGTCTCGCGTTGTTCGCCACCAGCACAACACGCGCATTGGGGAAGCAGAGCATGAAAGCAATGATCATGATACTGGTCATGTCTGACTTGCCTGTACCGTGGCCAGAGCTGACAGTCGTTCGCGCACCAATACGCTGAGCACTATCAATGATTTTGCGCTGCTGCCAGCTCGGCTTCTTACCGACTAGCTCAACAGCGAGGCGTTTCCAGTCATAGCGATACCGCTTAACTAGGGCAGGGTAACGGGGATCTTGTGTTACGCTCTGTATTCGTCTAGCCACCAAGTACCTCGAAGCTGTCTACATCGTCAAACCCCGACACTCCCTCGTTATCGAGGTCATCATAGGCTTGATCTTTAGCGGCTTCGTTTTGTATTTGGGATGGGGATAGGGTAGGTTCTACGCCGTTCTCTAGGTCTTCGGCTTCTTTGATTCGTCGGTTTACTTCTTCTTTGCGCGCAGGTAGCCAGTTATCTTGCTGCTCAATCTGCTCTAACGTGTAGTCATCAAACAGCTCATCCAGCTCTTGCTCACTGATACCAGTGTCGTCTACTTCTGGTTCTAGGTTCGCTAGCTCTACTTTAGCTTCATGCAATAGCGTTGCTGGTGGACGTGCGCCTAACTTCTCGATTTGCTGACACGTCTCTACGGCTGTCCAGTTGTTCTTAGTGCGCAGAGAAAGCATTTCTATTACTAGGCTGGTTTCTTCCGCTGGCAGTAAGTGTGGCATCATCAATTCAGCGTATTCCTGTTTACGCAAATCGATATAGCGCTTGGCCTCTTGTTTGGCCATCGTGGAAATACTTAATTCCAGTTCACGCAATCTGGTGCCATAGCCAAAGATGAGACGGTCACGCATGGCGTTTATGTCTACTGGCTGGTTTTCGTCATCGAGCGGAATGTCTCCGCTTTCTTCCATTTCATCGATCTCTTTAAGGCGTTTAGCTAACGTCTCATTCATTCGGTAATACTGCGAACGGGCAATAATCAGTTCGTTGCAAACCGAAAGCGGATCGGTATCCATGAGAATATCCATGATTTCGCCAGTAATACCCGCACTACGGGCATAACCACCATGCACAACAGGGCGACCCACTTGAGCACTGGAATACTGCGAAAGTCCCTCAACTGATCGCGGCTTGCGCAGTGATCCAATCCCCCCTGTTTTCGCGCGATCGCCTTGCGCACTTTGCGCTTGCGCAGTTGCCCCCGCTTCTTTGGGCTTTGATTTATCAGCTCTTTTTTTCTTCTTGTCGTTTTTCGCTTCTTGAAATTTCGCTAATTGCTCATCGTAAAGATCAAATAATCGATCAAACTCGGGCAGCGATCGCATGGAATTAAACTGGCGGCGCAATGTCGCACCGTTCACCCCTTTATC
The DNA here is from genome assembly GCF_033338675.1 of Vibrio sp. Vb1574. Lineage (NCBI taxonomy): Bacteria > Pseudomonadati > Pseudomonadota > Gammaproteobacteria > Vibrionales > Vibrionaceae > Vibrio > Vibrio sp. Vb1574. Next base: position 60,047 of record NZ_JAWOTC010000012.1, on the reverse strand, counting down.
TTTCGCAAAAGCGGCCATCGTGAGCGTTGGGTTTTGAGCGCCACGCACGAGAAATTCTTTCAAAAGGGAATGCCAGTCATTGCCCTGACTGGTCTTTTTCGCTTTGATTTTTGGCATAACGGACGGTTGGAACTTGCCGCCCGTTTTGGCTGGCCGTTTTATATATCGCTTAGCGGTGCCGTACTTCAATCCGTTGGCTTCGCAATACTCGGCCAGCGTCAAAGTCGGCTGCTTCTCTAACTGCTCCCAAAACTGCTGTTGGTGAGCCTGATAGTCAATCTTGCCGGACACGGTTAAACCCCATTCATCTTGTTACGTTCGGAATAATACAGAGTTTAAACAGGTAACAACAATACGAACGAGAACATTTAAAACAATCATTTTATTGTCAATAAGGTTTTAAAGATAAAATTTTATAACGCGACATTAAATAGTATTTACAGTAACGATTTTCTGCATATAATCATGGCCAGCTAGTGAGTAACGCTACTCATGTACAATTGATTCTGCGGCACGATATAGTAATTGGCTGCGTTATCTCACTAGCCACCTTTCCCCCATACCCAAGACAACGCGCTACGTGACGAAAGGAATACCCCCTTGAAAGCACCCGAGCGCATCAAATTCAGACACAAAGCCAAAACCAAAGCACGACAAGCCATGTTTAGAACCCGCCAACGGGAAAAGGGATTAGCGCTACTTCAAGTGCGAATTTCACGCCTTGCTCACGCAAAAGCATGCGAACAATGCGAACAGAACGGGATTACCCTGACCGAGCTGTATCAGTTGGCCATCAACAACACCGATCCAAACCAACTACCAGAAAAGCACCCCGAAGTAATCGAGGGAGACCTAGTAGGGACACGCCAAATCAGTCCTTGGATTGACCCCGAAGTTGCAAAGACGTTTGAGAAATTGGCCACCAACTACCGCAATCGAACCATAGCGATGAGTGCTATCGTCTATGCGTATTGCGCTCGATGCGAAGCTGAATGAACCGAACTGGACACGCTTGGGGCGCACTGTGCTTTGCGCCCGTTCCTCTCGCCTTAATGGCAGACACAACACCACTGCATTCAATCCTGGCATTTCTTGGTTGCTTAAGCGGTTCGAGCGCACCGGACTGGCTTGAATTTGACAGAATCCCGCACCGAACTTACACCCACATCCTTTCAATATGGCTCGCTGTAACGGCTTATGGCTATCATTTGGCGATAGGGGATACATTCATACCAATTGAGGCGTTAAAAGCCACCAGCACGATTCTAGGTGCGATTCTGTGTGGATTTGGATGTGGCTGTGTGTCGCATTGGCTTGGGGATGTGCTAAACCGCCAACCAGTGCCGATTTTTACCCCGTTTGATAGGTACTGCTTGAATCTGTTCGCCTCGGGAAGCCACCAGCGAATCACATGCGTATTCATTTTCTCGGTAGCATGTATTTTAGTTGGCTTTTTACGGCCTTTTTCATTCCGAATATACTTGTTAAAAATGGCGTTTTTTACATAAAAAAATGCCGCGTTTTACCGTGGCCTTTTGATTTTGAGGAGTTGTCAATAACAGGTAATTCAATAACCAATCAATTGGCCATCTATATTTTGGAGTATCCACGTCCATTTTCTTGCGAGCGAGGCAAATATAGGACACTCAAAACGCCTTTTCAATAGATTGAAACACGACACATAAAAAAGAGCCAGTATTTCTACCAGCTCTTTGACTCTCTTTTGCAAACCTTCTTTGAATCACTCGCCGAAGCTGTACGCTTCACACGAAAACAAGGCAATTATATTGATGCTCACCCTGAAAAATCAAGAAAAAAGCGCCAATGGTGTAACCAAGGGCGCTTGAGATCAGCTGTCTAAGATTTTAAAGGAAACACGGTCGTCACAATGGCAACTAATGTAACTCGCGTACAAATAAATTTATCCGTTCGGAATTCTTAGTTCAAGTATTTTTTACCATCACAAACAAAAACAAGTATTACCAACCACCCACTTTGAAGCACGTATGTTATCAATGGCATATTAACTGAGGTATCCTTTACCGCTAATCATAATAAACAGGGAATCCTTATGCCTATTTTTATAGGGATAGCAGCCTTAGTGTTAGTAGGACTGATTTTTGGCTTTCACATCCAAGTCTCAACTTCATTTATAAATGTCATTACATCCATAGGCACATTGCTTGGTGGGTTTGGTGCTGCATACGCCGCCTATCTGGCGCGTCAATCTGTAGGGGAATGGCGTGATGAGTTTCACTATAAGAACACCTACAGTCAGCTTTCTGAGTTTGAGAGCATGTTGAAGACTATGCTTGAAGATTTTACTGAGAACTCCCTCTCTAAAGATAGCTTAACGACACTAAGCAACACGGCAGCTTTGCAAATCCCATTAAAAATCTTGCATCCATATCGTGAGCGCTATCAACGCCTACACGAAGACATTCTTAATGGCTTGTCCAGTGAGGGAGCCAGAGCCTTTAAAGAACTGGAATATTCCTCTGTATGCGCAGCTATGAGCAATAGCTTTCTCACTGGCCTATCAAACTACCAACGATTAACGATCCTCGCTAAAGACATTGATGAAAGTGAGCATAACGTCGAAGAAAAGGGGCAACAACTTACTAGTGATATGGCCGAGTTTCTTAAGATCTACGATGACTATCGCCAGCACGTTAAGCGCTATCTTAAGATAGTTAAGGATGTTAGAACGTCCCTTTAGAAGCCATGCTGTTAGTTGCGTTCCTATACCCCGCATGCATCAAGTCAATAATTTTTGTAGTCAGTCGACCAGAGTCACACTTCCACACTTATAGAATGGTAAACCATGAAGAAAAATATGAGCGATGAAAGGATAACCAAGATCGAAGATCTGATGGGTAGCCCGTTTCCATTAGAGGTAACAGATTACGAAGAGAAAATCCGACGAAATCTACTTTTTGCCTCTATGATTGTGTTTGGCACCACTTATCTAAAGTTAATCCCCACACCCGACTCGAAGTTTTTTGGTCTCTCGTTTGAGAACTTAACTGTTGATAGCGTATACATCATATTACTGTTAGTTGTAGTGTATGAACTACTCCACTACATATGGCTAGTAAGTAATAAGTTGATGTATTGGAGAGTAAGACTAACGGGCACAACCCCAAAAGCATCTAGAGGTAATTCTGGAATGCGTTTTGGTAGTCAGTTTGATTCTTTTGATCACGGCGGCAAGCAGGAAGACTCAACTTTCTATGTATGGATGCTCGAACAAAGATTCAGTCTGGACGAGGAATTTGAGCGCCATAACTCTATATGGATTAACCTCGAAGACAAGGCCTTTAGTAGCGAGCATCTAAAAAGCAATGACGTTCAAGAGATTCTCAGAAAACTAAATGAAGTCAAGTCATCACAAGATAAACTGTACTCTCACCTCAATAATCTTAGAATTGACGCTTCTATGCATTACTTTGATTCATGGTTTTCAAAGATGCTAATCAGCCAGTCTGTCAGATGGTTGATTTTGGACTTTATTCTACCAATACTTAGCGGTGTCTTAGCCATTGGCTTTCTTGCGTATCGGTTAGATTGGCTACCCATTAATTGATAGCATTTACCCCACAACTAAGAACAAAGGGCTGACCCTCTTTCGAAGATCAACCCTTTGCCCTCTTTGGGAGCCTGTAGGTTTTACCCTACAACGCTTGCACAACCTTATTAAACAAGCGCACCGTATAGGAAGTCGTATCCGTCACTGTCCTATGGGAATAATACTAAACTCATTCCGAACACATCACAATATTAGTTTGCATTTTATTTTGTGATTTTTGCCCATTTAAAGATTGTTTCTGTCGCTTTTTGCTGGTGGCTTTCTTGAGCGTTTCATAGTAGCCAATCTTTATCAAAAACAAGTACCAGAGCGCATTAAGAGTCGTGATGTGCCTAAACTGTAGGTCAGCAAACCAGAATCGCTTTTTCAGATGCTTAATGGCCATGTAGGCTAACCATTGGTGTTTGAATCTAAGCACCGTCACTAGGCGAGCTTTCTTCACCTTAAGCGTGAATACATAGGCTCTTGTCTTTCCTGTCTTACTCATTGCTTGCTTTCCCCTCTAACTGGTATCGAAGCGGAGCAGTAAGCCATCCCCAACGTTTATGTCGCCATATGTCGCTAATCGTGGACTGGTGAACGCCATATTCCTCGGCTAGCGTGTGTTGGCATACCTGTTTAGTGAATAACAGCTCGTAGATGCGTAGAACTTCACTAGGGGATAACTTGGATGCGCAGTTCTTTCCTCGGCGGTCTACGTTGTCCTTTACGGCCTTTTCAGCGGGTACACCAGCCTTAAGGCGTCTTAGCACTCTGCGGTAACTGGTGTCGGTAGCGGCGCATAGCTGTCTTGCGGTCATTACCTTGCCTTGGTAGGTCACAAGGTGCTTGGTAGCCTCGGCCAGTAGTTCCTCTCCGGTTCGTAGTCCTTTGTGATACGCGCGATAAAGGGAAGTCATTGGATAGCCAGTTAACTGAGCGAGACGGTACACGCTCATCGATTGACCCTGATATTGAATGCTCATAGTGACTCACTCCCTTAAGCCACTTTAGCGATTTGCTCATAGATACCAGTAAGGTACGTTCTGCCTACCTTACGGTTAAAGCGCATGGATGGTGTTTGTAGACCTTTCTCGGTAAAGAGCACTAATGCACTGCCGAAGTTCACACCTTGCTTTTTGGTGTGTCCATCTGTCTCATAGAACGGGTAACGACCATCCGGCTTGTAAATCATCGTGGCGTAGCCCTCAACCAAGTCCAGCCACCACGTTGTGAGTTCTTCATGTGGTAACAGCATCATGCCGTCACGACCTTTTCTGGCTTGTTCTAGCGCCTTTTCCAGAAACTCAAACTTAAGGTCGAACGGAGGATTGCACCACCAGCCATCTTCCCATTCGCCTTGTAGGCCATCGAACCCAACACAAACAGGGTTTAGGAGCTGCGCGGCCTTGTGTTTTGGCTTTAGGCTTGGGAATCCACTCGGCTGTTCGTTAATCCAGTCAGGAGCCACGTAGAAGCGGTTCACCTTGGCGGTTTGTGGCTCGGCGGCCACATCTAAAACAAACTCTTTTCCGGTATCACGTCGAAAGAGGAATTGAGCATCAAAGAAACAATCCCAACGAGTCGCCCATTTGTTCTTTGCGCCCTCGACGGTCTTACTTTTGACTAGGTGCGCCATTCTCTGACTTCTCCCCACTCTTGGCCGCTACCGTAATGCGCTCGATGCGTTCTGCGTCCAAATCAATCTTCACTCGCTCTATCTTTGGATAGACCACCAATCCATAAAAGCTGTATGTGCCAATACCGACAACAGCCACCAGCGCTAACACAATGGTTATGGCCAGTAGTCGAACAGAGCCGATAAAGACACGTAGCCCAATTGCCTTGCTATCATTCATGGACGCGTACCATGCCCTTGTAAGCAGAGAACATTACGCTGTGCTCGGTTTTGACACCTAAGCGCTCTTTCGTCGCCGGATTAATGGTTGTGCGTTCACGCTCTATGTGACGGAAACGGCCAAAGCCTCGAATTTGCACCTCACGACCTTTCGCAATCTCAACCAGAATGTGATTGATCATTGCGTCCAGACAATCGCCCACCAGCTCTGCATCATCACCAGTAAGCTTTAAGCCAAGGCGTTTAGAAATGTTTCTTTCAATGTCAGTTCGGTTTAAGCGTGTGCTCATTAATGTGCCCCCTTGATCTCGTTTACCTTGTTTGCCAGCTCATCGCGGAATACATCCGATGCACTAAAAGTCAGCTTGTCTCGCGCAGCTACAATCGCTGGCGCTCCCGTTTTTGGATTACGGCCAGCTCGCGCTTTCTTAAGGCGAGGTGCGAACGTGCCGAAACCACTAAGCAATACAGCATTGCCCTCAATCATGGTTTGAGTTGAGATTTCTTCGATAAAGGCATCAAAAACCAGCTCGCATTCTTCACGTAATGCGCCCGTTTCTTTTTTCATTGCTGAGATCAGTTCGTGCTTACCTACGGCTTTTTGTTTAGACACGCTAAGTCCTCTTGAATATCTTTCAGATAAATTCCGTGCTGTTGGCCTAGAAGATTGATGGCATAAAGAACCAGTTCTTCTCGACTGCTACAGCCAAGTTCTATTTGGAGTCGCCTAATTTGCTCTCGTTGTGGCGCGATAGTATTGACGTTTAATGTCAAACCTAGCCATCTTGGCAAGATGACGATTCCAGCGCTGCTGAGGGGTTAAGGCGTTCTTCTTGGGTTTACGTCCTGCCATGAGACGATTATAACCATTCCGAACACGCCGTAAATATTCCGAACACGATTTCTGTTTTTAATACAAAAAAACACCGCCCATATAGGCGGCATTTGTGGAAAGATGATCAAGGATTTGATTAAGCTCGTTTGAACTCCGAAAAGTGGCTGCGCATGCCATCACGAACTTTGAGAGGCGTTTTGCGCAGCTTGGCGCGTGTCGCTGTGTCGTATAAGTATTGTTCCCATTCCCAATAGGACATATCACGTAGTCGGCCTACTGGCTCACCAACACTGTTCATGAATATGTAGGTGTTCTTGGCTTGGCCGTTCGGGATTGAGTTGCCATTACCATCCAATATCTCAAAGACCCCTCTCGCACCGACAAACGTCACGGTCAGACCATATTGTGCCGCTGTAGCATCAATCATTGCGCTAGTGAGGTAAACATTCTCGCCAAAGATTTTAGTACGGAGGATTTCACGACGATATTTCTTAATGTCTCGAACCCATTCAAAGATAACGCAGCGAGTATGTGGCGTTCGGATGTTGGTTTTTACTTTGATTAGACCAGCATCGAATAGCATTCTAATGACTCGATAGTTGATCTTCTCTCTTGGTGCAATTGTGTCGCCAGTAGCATCGTAGTCACAAATATGACCACCAGTAAGCCAGCGATACGCTTGAGCGCTACCAAATTCCCCTGCGGGAGCATAGCTTAGCAACAACTTGTCATAGTAAAGGTAATCGCATAGGAAGTTACGGACTACCTTTGTTGCTTCTAACACGTCTAAATCAACTGGCTTTTGGCCAATGCTGTGATATTCACTCGCTAACATGAGATAACTAAGCCCTTTTTATATACTTATGCGGCTAGTCTAGTTTTGTTATCAAATGTTGGCAATTGGAGATAGCTATTAATTTGACAAATGCACTCATCAAACCCCTTAGCCACAACCACGTAATACCCTAGATTTTGGAACATTTTTATCTTTTCCTGTTGTTCCTTACTTGGGCGACCTTTTTCCGTTTTTACCTCCAAAAAGAACCCGTGATACACCCCTCTCGGGATAGGAAAAAATATATCTGGCACACCTTTCTTTTGTCCCTCATAGCTCATCATCGAAGCCGCTTTAGGTGTTCGGTAGCCACCATTAGGGATTGAGAAAACCAGCGGGTAAATGTCCTTGTACTGCGTCTCTAACGTGTAGAACAAACGCACCTGTAACCAGTGTTCGGCCAGTTTCGTGTCGTTAAACTCTTTCGGGCGCTTAATCCCTTGTGCTAGGCGCGTTTTGTGTGGTGAATCCAGTTCCACTTTCTTCTGTGTTGCAGCGCGCGCAACGTCATTGTCTTTCTCAAGAATACGGATGAGCCAAGCTGGTAGTTCCGACTTATCCACCAGCGCGGTATTAGGGACGTTTATCGATGCCGGATTGATGATGTGATTAACAGAACGGTTAATCTCGTTAAGTGCTGCATCGATATTGAAGTCGCCGCCGTGGCCAGCTTTCACGCCTTTGCTTTTCCACTTCTTGCGCTTAGCGACTTGGTTTGCGAGGAAAGAGTGATCGAATCGTGGTGCCTTGGCCATAACTAGATAAGCCCTTGTGTTACTAAAATCTCTTGTTCCTTACGGCGGTTAATGTAGGCAAATACCTCGTCCTTGGTGAATTGCTTAGCTACCACTTTGCGGCGGTCACCTTGCGAGAAAACACGCTTAGCAATGTCCTCAGATAGCGTCCAACAAAGTGCGGTTTCGATTTCGGATTCGTCATTGATAGCTCGGTAGGCCGTGATCACCTTGGGTAGCTTGGCGAACGCCTTGCGCTCTGACGATTTCATCACCTTGTGCTTGTTGCGTCTCGGGCACGTAAACAGGGACGACCACACACATTGATGTTGGTGCGAGCCTTGCGCTTTCCATAGCGTTCCAAGTACGTCCCAATAGGTTGAGTCGTCTTGGATAGCTGGCGCACTGCGAACAAAGAAATCGAGCTGATAACACTCAGGAATAGATAACAGGCGGGAAATGATATTGGAGTCGTTAACGTTAGCCACTTTGTACCTCTTTTTTGCCGCCTCACGCTGCTTGGCAAGGCGGCCTAACGTCATCTAAATGTTTCAGCGTGGATACCCCTCCCGAAAGAGGGAGGGGAGGAACGCTGCCCTTTGTGGTTAATTCTATTGTGGTTACGAGGGGATTATACGACAAAGCTTGCTAACTATAAATTCCGAACACAGAATTAAAATCAACGTTTTCACACTTGCCAGATTGCATATAAAAAATTATAGTTAAAAAACGACTTGCAAAACCTATTTTTTCGGAGTTAATCTATTTGGGCACTGGCAAAATCCAGTGTCGAGATTAGCCTCTCGAAACTTACTAGGCGCAAGTCGCCAGCATCCCATCTTGCTGGTTTTTTATTGCGTAAAATCTGCACATCCTAATTATGGTGGGCTGGTTTGGGAGCACTTCGGTGCGCCGTTTCCTAGTAGGCGGTAAGGCTAACCCCGAATCAGCTCACCACCACTGGTTAGCCTCGGTTTTGGTGAGTTAAACATCAACTTACTAGGACAAAAATCATGATTGGTACTTCTACAATCAACATGCGCGCCGCACTTCAAGCTGCGCAAGATTACCTCTCCCAAGATCTAAACGCGCCTGTAGAGCTTCTTTGTCAGATCTACAACGCCTTACAACCTGTCGATTGGAACGACTCACCAGAACAGCATTTTCAAGATTGGCTGCTTTGTGGTGGTGATCTTCGCGTTGATTCAATTCTGGACGCTCAATATCTGTTTTGCTCGGGGTTTGAACTTGCCCTAGAAAAAATGGACTTCCAGACAAATTAAATCGGGAGAGAAAGCCCCGTTTATTGCGGGGCTAACTCAATGAGTTAAGTCAAAAGCGTTTGTAAGACATGAAAGAGATCGCAATCAAACAACGGTTTTATCCAACTGATGAGCAAGCTGAACTTCTAGCAAGAACGTTCGGTTGTGTGCGAACTGTTTACAATAGAATCCTACGTTGGAGAACTGACGCTTATCGTAATGACAAAATTAAGGTGAACTACAGCGCAGCATCAAGCCGATTAACCGAGCTTAAGAAAGATCCGGAGTTAAGCTGGCTTAATGATGTTTCTTGTGTGCCTTTGCAACAATCACTACGTCACCAGCAAGCTGCTTTTAAGAACTTCTTTGAGGGTCGAGCAAAATACCCTGTCGAAAAAAAGAAACGTCACAAACAGTCTGCTGAGTTCACTAAATCTGCATTTAAGTTCCGCGATGGACAGCTATTTATTGCCAAGTCCAAGCAGCCACTTAATATCCATTGGAGTCGTGAACTACCTAGCGAACCAACCACAGTCACAATCTCAAAAGACACCGCAGGCCGATACTTTGTGTCTATGCTATGCCGTTTTGAGCCTAAACCAATGCCTGTAACCGCTAAAACGGTTGGTATTGATTTGGGTTTAAATAACCTGTTCATCACAGATAGCGGTGAGAAAGTCGATAATCCTCGCCACTTCAAACACTACCAAAACAAACTGGCATACCTACAGCGTCAACTCGCCAAGAAAAAGAAAGGCAGTAATAATCGCGCTAAGGTGCGCCAGAAAGTAGCCCGTCTACACGCGAAAATTGCTGATAGTCGATTAGACAACTTACACAAGTTGTCTCGCAAACTGATAAACGAAAACCAAGTTGTTTGTGTTGAATCGCTACAAGTGAAGAACATGCTCCGCAATCCAAAACTAGCAAAACACATCGCTGATGCGAGTTGGGGCGAGTTCGTTCGCCAACTCAAATACAAAGCAGAATGGGCTGGACGAACTATCGTTGAGATAGAACGCTTCTTCCCTAGTTCAAAGCGTTGTAGCTGTTGTGGGTTCGTACACGAATCAATGCCGCTTAATATCCGAAACTGGACTTGTCCAGAATGCAATACGCACCATGATCGTGATATTAACGCAGCGAAGAATATAAAAACCGCTGGACTGGCGGGGTTAGCTTAGGGAGCGACTGGATCGGGGATAGCCTCAAAAGAGGCTATCTAGTGAAAGCGTGTTGAACTAAGAATCCCCTAGCGAATTAGCTAGGGGAGTATGTCAATCGACGCAGTACAATCAGTAAGTCGTCTTGAGTTGCTAACGCTAAATTTTGTTTACTCATCGTTTAAGCCGCCACGTAACTCAGCATCTTGTAATGACGGAACTCGTTCTGGAACGGTATTTCATCGTCAAAGTCCATTGGTGGCTCGCCGTATTGCTGTTGAGATTGATCCCAACCACCCTGTTGCTGTGGTGAATGCTGTGGTTGTTGAGGTTGACCCCAACCGCCTTGTTGCTGCTGGCCACCAGCTCGGTTATTGCCAAGCATTTGCATCACGCCATTAAAGCCTTGAACTACTACCTCTGTGCTGTAACGGTCTTGGCCTTGCTGGTCTTTCCATTTGCGAGTCTGCAATTGACCCTCGATGTAAACTTGTGACCCTTTGCGTAGGAACTCCCCCGACACTTCGGCCAACTTGCCGAACAACACCACTCGATGCCACTCGGTTTTTTCTCGGTTCTCGCCTGACGCTTTATCGCGCCAAGTTTCGGATGTAGCGACCGTGATATTCGCTACTGCGCCGCCATTTGGTAGGTATCGGATTTCGGGATCTGACCCCAAGTTACCAACCAGAATGACCTTGTTAATGCCTCTTGAAGCCATTCGTTATTCTCCGGTATCTCTCTTTACCGCTTCGTCTCTGTTAGAAATCGCATCACCAAAGAACAAATAACCCACGTCTGTACTTGTGTAGACCGCTATCAGTTCTAGGTTTTGCACCCTTGGGTTCACTTCGCCATTCTCGATTTTTCGATAAGTGTCTGGTGATAACCCGATTAACCTGCTCATTTCGAGTATGGTTAAATCTGCATGCCGTCTCGCTCGCTTGATTCGCGCTGCACGTTGCTGTCGATACTCAAGCGATTGGATTCGAGCGGCCTGTTTAGTCTTTGCGTCTCGCATTTTCATAGAAGCTCTCCACTTCACTTGCTAGTCGTTCTTCCTCGGTTGTGGTCGCCTTAATCAAGGCAACGCGATATTCATGTAACCGATTCTTTGACCAATCGAGGCAGAGCTTTTGCCACTTGATAACGGCAACCGGATCGGAAAGGTCGTAACCCGTCCCAAAACAGCTACAGCACTCCCACTTGCTAAATAACGACTTGGTGTAACCTGTGCCATTGCAAGTCGGGCAGCGATCCGGTTTGTCGTCCAATGTCACATCGGCATCTTGTAACCGGTTCGCCAGAGCTTCGCGTTCGTCCGTAAGCTCTATGCCCTCGAATGTATCTAGGATTGATGGTGAGCTTTTGTCTCGCTCTCTTTGCCGTTGTTCCAGTTGAGATCGCTTAATTTCAGAAATTTCCTCACCCACCATTAATTCCGAACACATCAATTTTATACGGAGTATAAGCCTACTTAAAAAACAATGCAAAAAGTATTGATACAAAAACCGAAACGATGTATTTTTGTCTCAGCAAACAGGCAAATAGACTCATATGAGGAATCAGCAAATGTCAGAGAACAACAGCAAAAAAGTTCACGACCAAATCCAAGCAGACGTTAAAGAGTACATGACCAACACCTCGAACAGCGTCTTAGACTTCGCTTTGGCCAATGCAATTAAGAGCGGTCAGAACAACCTATATGACTTGTGTAAAAAGTGGAAAATCCCTGTAGATAAGCCACTTAGCAAGATAAACACTTCTCTTTTCAAAGTGGATGATGATACTATCCACCTCGCATAGACGGATACGTTTAGCTATCGGGATAAGAGTAATGGAAAGCTTCGGGGAAACTCGAAGCTTTTTTTTATCTCAATACTTAATCCGAACACTCAAGAATTTAAGGCACAAAAAAAGCGCCTACTCATAGAGCAAGCGCTTATCGTTCGGAAACCCACTAAAACATCCACCAGCAACAAAAACAAACAAAAACCAACCAAATTAAACAACAACACTGTCGCTTTATAAAAGCAAAATAGAAATTAGAAAGCATCAATCGCGAAAGATAGTTTGAACTGATTCATCAAGAAACCTCGTCCGTAAGGTTCTGTTAGCACGCATTCCATTTAAAATAGCGGTATAGTGAAAAATAAACGCCTTATGTGATACCGGATCGTTTAGCGTCTTATCACCGTCAAATAGTTGTGTTTAATACTGTCAACACTTAGGCTATTTGGAAGAAAAAACACTGTAAAAATAGTAGCTAAACCTATACTTTTGGCCCAATTAGTTTGTACGGAGAAGCATTTTAATTTTTTACAGGATAAGATGGCTTAACAGCAATACATTGAATGCGCTAACCCACCTGCTGGAAGCGGCAACTTTCTTTTGAGGTTGGCATCAAGCAGAAAGGAAAAATGAACATGAATTATTGGATAAAAATCTTGCTCATATCCCGATTCATGTAGAGAAATGAATATTTTTCAAAGCGTTCCTTTATGAGAGGGGAATTATCTGATAACAATGGGACATAAGGACTTGGGAGTTTTCATGCGCCTAAACCTGAAAGAGATAACCAACTCGTTTGGGCGTTTGCAAAATTAGCAAAAAGTCTGGAATACTAGGCACAGCAAGACTTGGAACAAAACGTTCCCCAATAACCTTGATTGTGTGAAGAATATAAAAAAAGGCTGGATTCGAAGAACCCAACCTTTAGTTAACTAGGAGGTAATTATGTAATCACCAACCAAGCTCGAAGCAGCTAAAAGCTTCACCTCAAGTAATGCGCATTAGGTGAGTACCAGTCACTTAATACGACTTACATAGCTACAACAATCAAAACCGTCGGAGGTTATATGAGTAAGCTCATTGAGCTTGTCATAGCTGTTATCAACCTAGTAGCAGCTATTATTCAAGCACTAATAGGTTAATTAACCGCGCTAGGGGTACATGTTGTTGCCCCTAGAGCACACTTACAACTATCCAATAATTAATATTTCCTGTCAATTCGTGTTTTTATCAAGAACTCACACAAATGCGATCGCTATTCGACTCTGCCTGCCAAATTTACCTTTCATCGTCCACCTATCAGTTAGATTGAAAATTGACCTACCACAATTAGTTGTAGCACGCAGTTGTCTATAGCCAGGATCATTCACTCATCTAAACAACAAAAACTTGTTGTGTATGTGGGAAACTGTGTAAATCTTTGATTTTCCAGTTATCCACATACGCTATAAAGATCTATATTTAACTATATCAATCTATGGAAACTATAGAACTATAAGATCTATAGGAACCGTAACGTATTGATTTCAATTGGTTTTAACTCGTTTAAAGATCTTTTTTTAGGTCTTTAAGTAACAAGATCTAGGTTTAATTGATCATTTATTAGGTGTTTGTGATCTTCTTACAGGCTTTAGTGCTACATAATCTAGGTGAAAGTGATCATATATCAGGTGATTGGATAACAGGTTTTAGGTGTTTCTGTTCTTAAATGACATATTTTAGGTGTGTGAGATGGTTGTATAGGAGTCTTGTCCGGTTTTTTCTACTTTCGAGTCAATGATCACGTCGAATTCCCTCCCATATACCTAAAATGTGTCACATAGCTCATTTCAACCTAGAAAATGTCATCTATCGAGCCCATGACCTAAAACTTGTTAGCTATCAGTAATCGTGTGTATCGGTTAGTTCTGAAAGGGTATCTATCTTTTCCATTAACGACTCTAATTCATGCATTCCATCATCATGCTTTTGTTGCTCTTTTTCTGAGTGTCGCTTTGACAAGCTAGCTTCAACTTTAAGAGCGTGGTCTTCTTTACCCACATAGCGGTACGCGATGGCAAGTGATTCTAGTTCAGACTCGGTGAGTCTGACTTGGTTTTGAAGCCTTTTCAATTCAAGTTGTCGAATTGTCTTAAGAGCATCGTGTTGATTTAGTTCATCAATTGAACCTAGTTTAACCCACCGAAAGAGAAACTTGATTCCAGTAATGGTTCTACCTTTCTTTACAACCTCAAAACCCTTATCACCTTGGCTGCTTTCTAAAAATAGAAGCTCTTTGCTAATCTGAGGGTGTTCAGAAAGTTCTTTAATGCTTTCCCTGATACAACGTTTCATAAATACGCTGTTGTTTTTGAAGGAACTTTTATCTTTTTTCAGCTTCCCTGATTCGTCCAAAAGCCCAAATATTCCTTTCAGTTCACTAAGCTTTTGCGCATGCATTTCAAAGCCCTTGTCTTTGAAGCGACTAAGTAGTTCGTACAAGCGCTTAGAATACTCCTTCTTTACCTCAAAGAAATTGCGAGTATTAATCAGAGCAAATCCTTGATTATATTCAATATACTCAGGTTTTAGCATATCGTTAGGAACCATCGTAAGTATGCCGTGTTTATAAGCGATATGTTTAAAAAGAGGTCTATAGTCGAATTCAATATCACCTTTCGGGGTTTCCACCTTTATCCCGATTTTTCGACTAGCTAGGCGGTTCGCTACTGGACTTAAGTTGCTACCGATATGTTTAGACTCAACACCTAACCACTCTGATAATTGATGTGAAGTAAACTCATAGTGTGGTGTTTTCTGTTCCCAATCACTTGGTTTCATATGTGCAATCATCAACGCAAACATATCTGCTTCCCTAGCGGATAGATCTTGACGACTAAAGACCAGTTGATGGCCTTTTTTGATATGTTTCGGGAGGTTATCGCTTACCGCAGGGTAGAAATATTCTTCATCACTCATGCAAATGCACATCCATAAATAACAAGATTTAGGTAATTATGACACATTTTAGGTCACGCATGTATAGAAATACTCACATCAAGCAGTGATTACAGATACCTGACTTGTACTCGCCCGACTGCGTCACGATAGTATTCAACTAAGCCTTGAGACTCTTTCTCGGAAATGGTGTTCATGTACTCTGCTAACATGGTGGCTGTATCACGAACCTTGTTCACGCTAGCTTTCACGGCGCTTGCAGCCTTGTTGTGCCAGCTAGCAATCACAAACTTAAGGTATGACACGAACTTAGGCGCTAAAGGCTGTTGGTGCTTGTTGTACAGCTTGATAACACGACGAGC
The DNA here is from genome assembly GCF_033338675.1 of Vibrio sp. Vb1574. Taxonomy (NCBI): domain Bacteria; kingdom Pseudomonadati; phylum Pseudomonadota; class Gammaproteobacteria; order Vibrionales; family Vibrionaceae; genus Vibrio; species Vibrio sp. Vb1574. The sequence goes on along the minus strand of NZ_JAWOTC010000012.1, from coordinate 44,702 downwards.
TCCACTAGCTGATAGGCGGCCTTGCTTAGCTGCTAGTTGAAGTTGTTTTACTTCGTCAGCGTCACGTTTGAAGATCTTCAAAAACCAAGAATCAGACGGGACACCGTTATTAATTTTATTTTTACTCTCTGTAGAGAGATCTTTTGTATTTATAGTGCCATTTTTGTTTTTGTCTGATTGTTCGCAAGCCTTGTCAGCACTGGCCTCAAGAGGTTTTTCCACAGAAGCCCCCCCTGAGTGCCGTTTTTGTCTATTAAAACGCTTTTGTGCAGCTTGTAGCGCGTATTTGTATGCGCCAGCGAACATTTCTTGGATGGCGTCTACGCATAGAGTGATGTGACGTAAATTCTGACCTGTTGCATTGTTTGGCTTCTGTTCTCGGACAATTAAGTTCAAGTCTTCTGCTGTTTTCAGTTGTTTTTTGAGAGTGTCAAAAGTGGTTCGACGACAATCATAGCGATCGCAGTTCTCGTTGTAGACCTGTACCAATCGAGTAGTTGATGCAAAGCAGGTATGGCCATGCTTAAGAATATGGCTTGAGATAGTTTCTAGTAGGCAAGCAAGTTTACGTTGTGCCGACGGTTTATTGGCTTTGATATTGGAGGCTTGGGTTCTGAATCCTGACTTCCAGTAGCAAGGATGCAGTAAAAGCGGTGTGTTTTGCATAAAATTTGATCAAAAAAAAGGCGTAAAAATTTGCCACCGATCTCTTTGAACGTTATACTTACACCTGCTTTAGTGTGGTGTAATTTGTGTTAACGTTCGCTGAGATTGATGCTCAATCTAAACTGTTAAACTAATTACTAACCATTTGAGGCATTAGTCGCCAACTAAATGTCTCGCCTGATTAGGCTTCGGTCTAATTCATTACGGCATAATGACTTTCCTTAAGTTCGTTTGTCGTGACGCTTTAAGTTAGCCGCTTAAAGCTCGATTGCAGTAAGAAAGCCCGCTCGCCAAAGCGGGCTTTTTTATTTTCTGTTGCCCGAAATCGAATCACTTTCTCTCTATCACGGTATCGCCATGATCTAATTACAGAAAAACTCCCCTATTATTGATCGTAAATGGTTGATCAAACAAGTCCCTGTATCAAAGCGATTCCGAACAAGGTGCGTTACCATCTGGCGCTAGAGTTTACCAAAAATTTTATCTATTTAAACTCCTTTTGGACGTGTTAATATTCCGAACACGCCGAATTTTGTGGATAACTCTGTGATGAAATTTACTCCCCCACTAAGTGCTGAACAGCAATTGGAAACTCAAGTTAACCAATTAAAACAACAATTTAAGCGCCGTCAGTTCCCGAAAAAGAACGTACCAGCGCTACCGTTGGATTTGTTAGTAACAATCTCAGGTTGCACCTTTGGTTTGCATAGCCAAAAAGACGGTAGACTCGTTCTAAAGGCCGATAAGGCGATTAACTTTGATAAGGGTGTCAATGTGTTGCGCTCAGTGTCGTATATTGCTGGCGCGCGAGATAGCGTATCTATCGCTGGTTGGGACTGGCGACCAACGCACTTCAAGAAAGATAAACTCTATTTGCGTCCTGTCGCGCCTAGTGATTTATAAAACTCCGAATTGGCCACCAGCATTTTCGATTTATTTGAGTATTTTTTGTACTTAATTTCTAAGCGCTGGTGGCGCTTTTTAATTGATCAACTTATTGGAATTTTCGTAATGAAGATCCGAAGTTGACGAATTGCTGTTTAATTTGAGGCGCAACACTCACTTTTTGCTCTACTGGAACGTAGCTATTTGTCGGTAAAGTCGCCATTTTTCGGGAACCTAGCGACTCAAACATAGTTCGCACCACTTGATGATCTTCCTTGCTGGCCATGTTGGCGATCGCTTTGCGCTGCGCATCGGTCACATAGATAGGTAAAGAGTCCACAACATCAAGCAGCATCGAGGTTGCCTTAGCGTTTTGCTCTACCTTTTCACGCAACTCTGCGTTCACGCTTTCTAGGTACATAAGCTGGTTAGTAAGATCACCGACAAGCTCAACATTGCTCTGTTGAGTCATGTTCGCGTAGATATTACGCGCGGATTCCTCATCAAAACCTTGTTCCTGTAGCGATTCGAGGATCATTTGCTCGCTGTTCGCGCTTTCCATCATCATGGCCGGATGGTCTAGGCTGATATAGTTCGGCTGCAATACGTAGTCCATACCGTGATATGAAGTAGTAATCGATGCCTCGCGTGTATCTTGGCCACCAGTCGCCCAGCTCCAACCACCAGCACGGCTATTGTACAAACCTAAAGCGATACGGCCTGTATCGGTATCTAAAAACTCTTGAGTGTGTTCAACAATACCGTCATCTGAACAGGTGATAGAGATTGTGCGGTTAGATGGCACGTTTTCTACCACAACCGGACGACCATTAATCATGATCACCTCAGTTTCACCAATTGAGAGCTTATTAGCGCGTTGGCGGGATTGATGGCCATAGTAACCATACGCCTCACCTAGTCGTAGTAGCTCTTGAGTTCGTGGGCTGTTGATCATCGCTTGCACGGCTTTGATGATGTAGTTGCGCTTGTTGGCGCTAAGTTTTCGACCGTCATTGAATAGGCTGAAACGGTCGGATACTTGTTTAAGTGCTTTTGCTGTCACTTTCGTTTCTCCATTAATGGCTTTGGATTTCAGTTAGTAAGTCGAGAACTACGTCTCTAACGAATCGTTCCGCTTCGCTTTGGTCTGTCATGCCAATGGATTCCATCATCTTGTCGTTTTTAGAGACTTGAGCAGCCAGCTCGGAAATGACTTCCTTGGCCAACTCGGAATCGAGGCCAATAACAGACGTGTAAAGGTGATTTTTGAGTTTTTCGGATTTGCCGATTGGGGATTGCTCGATAAGGTCAAGCACGGTGGCCAGCATGGTTGCGTAGTTCGCTTGAGATTCCATTGCATCGGCTTTCTCTTGCTCAATAGCGGTATTGAGAGAGTTAAAGCGGATCTCGAATGGCATATCGTTATCGTTCCACACCTTGCCGTCTCGGTAGATGGTGTGAATATCGATGGCGCGTTTAACGAACTTCACCACGGCTGCGCGGATTTGGTTGGCGCGTAGTGCTGATTGAATGGAAGCGCGGAAGAAACCACCCTCACCTAGTCCACCAGATAGCAGATCACCAAAACCAAGCATGGACGGGTCTACGCCAAGCGTTCCCGCCAAGCGTTTAAGGTGAAACATAATATCTTCGATGTGAGAGATATTCGGGTCAGTGGTAAAGGTATCGATCTGCAAGCCACCTTTAGCGCCGCCCATAAATGGCAATAGCGTGTTGATGACGGTTGGGATGAAACCTAGCTTGCGGGAACGGTCTACCACCTCTTGACGGTCTTGTTTCATCTGGTCTGCGACCATGTTGATGTATTCCGCAGCTCCCGCCGCATCCAAGCCGTCAGTGTTTACCGCTACCATGCGATCGATAAGTGAAGCATTCACACGACTTGCGCCTAGCGCTGCAATGGACTGGCGAAGCATCGACCAAGCCTCAAAACAGGTAAGCAGAATCGATGTGCCGTAGTTCTGCGTCTCGATTGGCATGCGTGAATACGCATCGTCATAAAGTGAGTAGCGCTGGCCAGTGTAGTTAACTGGCGGTATATCCATATCTGGCCGCCAGATTGGCATTTTTAGTGGGATAAGCGCCCAAGGCTCGGCAAGGCGTACCTGTTCGCCGTTCGCTCGGGTTTGTAGGTATTCCGCAGTAAAGCCAGCCAGCTCGCCCGAACGTTCGTACTCACGTATTTGGTTAGGCAAGGTGTAATAGTTGGCCTCAAAGTGAGTGATACCAACACCCTCTTGCGTGTACGGACGAACGTAGTTAACCCCATAAACCAGCGTTGAATACGTCCAGTTCATAAGGTTGTCGTTGATTGGCGCTAGTAATTCTCGATTAAGACGGCCTACATACTCTGCGTATTTCTCATCGGTGGGATGAAGATACACGGCCATGCCATGATCGTTTGATACCGAAAGAGCGTGACCAAGGTGCAGATTGAGCGCGGCATCAATCGTGCTGTCCTCGGCCATCTCCTTGAGTATCGGATATAGCATGAAGCGATCTTTTGGCAGCTTATGAAGAAAAAAACGGTCTGAGCTCTTTCGACCGTCATTGGTCAGAGCGCCGTTGCTTTCATCTAATTGGTTATCGCGATCGTGGAATGGCGATCCCGTGTATCCAGCGCCAGATTCAAAACTAATCCCACTCTCTTTATCGTCATTCTCGTTAAAGAAAGGGAACGCTTGTTTTAAAGCTGCCGCCAGTCCAATTGATGCATTGTTTTGCGACATGTGCGACCTCAGTTAGTTGAGGCGCTTTTTACAGAGATGGGGATGATCTTGGATGATAGCGCATTGCGTCAATGTGACCAATACGAGAATAAATCATTGATTTTTGTTGGAATAAATTTTTTTAGTCAAAGTTCAATCGCTTGCCTTTTAATGATGGTTACTCACTAAAAACACTAATTTTTCGCCTTGATAGCGCTCGGTGTGTTCGGAATAATTGCCTCGTCCCTAAAAATCTACTTCCTTAGATATTTTAGATTATTCATTAACTTAAATTGATATTGATAGTGGCGTTTTTTTGGGATGGGGAATAGGAAAGGAAAAAGTCGGGCGAAAGCTCGACTTTTTTTTTGGCTTTTATCCAAAGAATAAAAGGCAAGTTCATGAACACTGATTTAACCCGCAGTATTGAACAGGCGACAACAATCGATGAACTGGTCAGCCAGTTTGAAGCCTTGCTCGCTGTCGATATTAGCGATACTCCAAAAGGCCACCAGCGCCTTAAGGCTAACCAACTAGCCAAAGACATTCTCGCCAAGTACAACGGCGACTACTCCAACGTTTCACCCGAAGATAAAGCAGCTCTGCGCGACTACACAGGTTTTGGCGGTATCGGTGGCTCCACCAACGAATACTACACGCCTAAATGGCTGGCGAGCGCGACTTGGGATGCAGTTCGCTCCTATGGCTTTACTGGCGGTAGCGTACTTGAACCAAGTTCGGGCGTGGGCGTATTTAGCGAAACCAAACCTAAAGGCACCCTAACTACATCCGTAGAAATGGATCAGACCTCGGCGGCCATTAACCAGATTCTTCACCCCGAAGATCATGTAATTCAATCGGCATTCGAAGCCGTGGCCAGCAATCCCGATATTGGCGATTTCGACCTAGTGATCGGCAACCCGCCTTATGGTGTTCGAGACGCTAGCGCGATGAAAGACAAAGCGTACAAAGACATTAAGTACGCCGATCAGTATTTCGTTTCTCGTTCTATCGATAAAGCGAAAGCTGGTGGCTTGATTGCCCTAGTGCTTCCAACTCGTATTTGTGATGCGAAAAACCTTGAGAAGTGGCGTACACAACTCGCACTTAAAGCGGAGTTCTTGGGCGCGCACCGACTACCAACGGGCACGTTCGCTGATACTGGCGTAGTGACTGACCTTGTTATCTGGCGCAAACACAGCGACCAAGCGAAAGCACTGATTGATAGTGCCGACCGTGACACGCTGATTGAATCTAACGTGCTTTGGAATACTTGGCTTAAAGGTAAGTGGTTCGAGCGCGAGGGTAAGAAATTCATCAACGGCGAACAGACTGTTGAGGGCGTAGGTAAGTTTGCGCGCAAAGTCGTGAAGCGCGGCAACCGTTCTAACGAGGACATTAAACAGTCCCTAATGCGCCGCTTTAACAGCCGTATCGACTGGATGTTGCTTGATGAATCGGTAAGCGAGCCAGTGAGCGCGAAATACTCCGAGGGCGATACAATGTTCCGCAATGGCCAGCAATACGAAATGATTGATGGCGAATGGGAAGTGTCCGAAAGCAACGCGAAAACAGGCGTTATCAGCAAGGCGACCTATGGCGTAGATAACACCGATGAGATCGGTTCTATCACCTACTCTACTGAATCGATGCTTAAGCTATCGGCCAGCCAAGCACTACAGATTTTCGAAGATTACGGCTACTTGTGTCATGACGACTTTAAAGCCCTAATGCGCGAGATTGCCAAGCTGCCAAAAGCGAGCCAAGAACACGCTTACAAAGGCATTCTACTTGGCATGAAAGTTCAAACACTTGCAACGCTGGTTGCTGGTGGCCGAACCACATCCAATAGCGACTTGGCCAACATGGCAATGGGCGCGGAGGACTTCCAGACCGAACAATATCGCGTGAAGTTAAGCGGCGAAGTGTTAGAGCTGAACGCACTAATGGGCGGCTCTAAGGTATCGAAGAAAGCGCTAAGCAACTTAAGCGAGAAGTACGTCTCTGCATGGAATTACTACCACTCATCGATCGATTCTAAGGGCAAACTGTCTGACCTACTCAAAGGCGACCTTAAGCGTGAACTTACTGTTCAATACAGTTCGTCTCGCATTGGTGACGTGTTCCATCTATGCGACCGTGAACTAGGCATAACCACACTGACACTGCATGACGTTCGCACGTATTACACCGCAAGCGGTATCGATACGATGAGCGATGAGCAGTTGCTTGATTACCTAGCGAACATGGATGAGGTAGCCGTAAACCCTGACGGTACGGTGACAGCATTCCACAAAGCGACGACTGGCCTTGTCGGTAAACGCATGGATCAGCTGACCACACAATTAGTATCGGCCACCAGCGATACCGTGAAAGCTAACATCATGCGCCAAATCCAAGCCATCGAATCTAAGCGAAACAAGATCTCGATTGCCGATGTGAAGATGAAGCTTACCGATAAGTGGATTCCTAAAAACATCATGCTTGAGTTCCTGCATGACCGTGGCTACACGGAATTTATCTTGGGCGACTTTACCGAGGATAAGGACGGCTTTGAGGATTTCGTACAAAGCGAATCCGGCCAATACCTCACTGGCTACCGTTGGCGTGATGGCGAATGGATTGATGGCCTAACTCGTAATGGCGTGAAAGGTAAAGCAGCGAACAGCGATGAGCGATTTGAGCGTCAAATTGAATCGTACATCAACTATGGTGCGGTTCGTGGCGGTAGTAAGAACGAAGATAAATCACTTATCCGTGAACAAATGCGCCGCCTCGATGATGAGTTTTCTACATGGATTGCATCATCTGACCATTCAGAATACTTGGAACAGGTTTACAACAATACGTTTAACGGTTGGATTAAACCGGAGTTCGATGACACTCCATTATCGCTAGATGGCGTATCTGGTGCGATTGAGTTCCTACCTTACCAAAACTCAACGATTCGCCGTCACAGTGCAGACGGTAACGGCATTATTGCCTTTGGTACTGGCTTGGGTAAAACGCTCACTGGCCTTGGTCTAGTGCAGTACAACCTAGAAACCAAACGCGCAAACCGTGTGGCCATCGTTGTTCCTAAATCAGTGCTAGAAAACTGGTTCTATGAAGCCGATCTGTTCTTTGGTGAAAGCAATCTATCTGACAAGGTATTTATCGGCCTTGAGGTTCACAAAGACGATGACGGCAAAATCATTCGGGAACCAGTATTGGATGAAACGGGCGAACCTAAGCTAGACAAGAAAGGCGATCCTATCTTGCGCGCCAAACTGACCGTAGACACCAACGGCAAGCGCGTAGCAGAGCAGCTCCACCAGCTTACACAGTCAACCGCTCGCATCGTGGTAATGACAAAAGACGTGTACAACCGCATTCCATTGAAGCCGGACACGATTACGGCCAACGTGCTTGAAATGCGCGATGCTGGTTTGATTGCTGGTTCAAGCAAGCTAGTTAAGGAAGCGGAAAGCCACACAGAGAAAGCGAAGAACGCGCGCTTTGAAGCGAAATACTCTGACGATGGCACGGCCAAAAACGAAGAACTACCGTACTTCGAGGACTTGCTATTCGACTCGGTTATGGTCGATGAGGCGCATGATTTCCGTAACTCGTACAAGGGCGGCTCATACCGAAACAACCTGGCATTCTTGCCTAGCCAAGCGCAAGCCGATCGCGCTATCGATATGCAGCTTAAGAACAACGTCATTAAAGCGCGCAATGATGGTCGAGGCGTTTACTTCCTAACAGCTACGCCAACCGTAAACAGCCCTGTTGATATGTTCAATATGCTGTCCCACATCATTCCGGCAGACACGTTTGCCAAGATGGGTATCTTTGACAGCGACGACTTTATCCGCATGTTTGGTAAGACTGGCGAAGCGCTGGTTACTAAGATTTCGGGCGAAGTTGAACAGCGTGAAGCCCTACTCGGATTCCAAAACCTAGACGCACTTCGAAACATCGTTAACCGATACATGACGATCGAGGATGCTAAATCCGTTGGTGCCAACGTTCACATTCCTGACCTGATTAGCCAACAAAGCTTTGTCCAAATGAATAGCGAACAGGAAGCGCTATATGAGGAACTACGCCAACGCGCTGACGCTATCAGCAATCCAGACAAAGACGAAAACCAAGAGATTGTCGAGCAATACCCTAACGACACGGTTTTCGGCCTGATCCGTAAAATGGACAAGGTAAGTACAGACCTTGATTTGTACTATGAGCGTGTTACCTACCGATTCGCTAAGGACAACAAGAAAGAGGTTGAGGCGGCAGTCGCTAAGCTACCAAATACCGTCACAGTCACTTTTGAGGATGTAGCACCAGACGGCACGGTTAAGCTAAGCAAAATCCAAGTTAAGGTTGATAAGAGCGTTAAGGTCGAGGGCGATCACTGCGTGGTTCAACTCCACCAGCAACTTGATGACAAGTTCACAAGCATTTGTGACAAGGCTAAGTTGAAATTTACGCACCCTGTCTCTCCTAAGTACGCCAAGTTCCTTGAGAACGCGCGCGAGATTTATCTGGCTGGTGGTAAGCAGCTTGTCTTTACCGAAGAAAAAACACAGCACAAAAAACTGGCTCGCATCATTGCGGATTTCGTTGGTTGCAAGCTGTCTGAAATCGGTATTTTGAACAGCGATACCGTTGCAGGTAAGAAAGGCTCTAAGGCCACTGAGGACGATGAAGAAGCAGGTTTGGAAGCAATCGCCAATGCTTACAACACCTCGAAATACAAATTCATGATCCTCAATAAAAAAGGCGAAGTCGGTATTAACTTGCATCATGGCACAACCGATATTCACCACTTAACGCTACCGTGGACTCCAATGAGTATCACACAGCGTAATGGCCGTGGCGCGCGCGTTGGCTCTAAACAAAACAGCGTGAACGTTCACTACTACACGTCTAAAGGCTCATTCGATGATTTCCGCTTGGCCACAATCCAACGTAAAGCCACTTGGATTGAGACAATGTTCAAAGGTAATGACAAGTACATTGCGAACGCCGATGCAGACGCAGCCGACGAAACAGCAATCATGCTGGCAGCGAATCCAGAAGAAGCGAAAGCCCGTATCGAAGCGGCCAAACGTGAAGCGGAGCGCAAGCGCAAATTAGAGGAACGCCGACTAGCAAGTATCAACGTTAGCAAGTACATCAAAGCTACCCAAATGCTTGCTTTGGATGTGGCCGAAGTTGAAAGCGAGCTGGCCGAACTACGCGATAAGTTAGAACCGCTACGCAATGAAGTGGAAGAAGATCGCCTACGCGCAGAGGGCGAGAAGCGAGGCAGTTGGCAGCACCAAAACTACCAACGCACTAAAGGCAGATTGTTTGCCCTAGAAAGCAAAATCAAAACCTTTGAGGCAGCGATCAAAAACCGCGACAAAGCGAGCGATACCATCAAGAAATTGAAACCAGCAATGGAGCTGGCCATCAATGACGGTGTGTTAAAGGATTACCCTGACTTCCTAACTCATCCAGAGTTATACATTGTTCGCAACGGTGTGATTGTTCGTAATGGCTACACCTACAAAGCCGAAGTTAAGAGCCGTTCTTGGAGCGCCGAGTACGACTCAAAAGCAACAATCATGATCACCAACTTCGACCGTAAATCTGGCACGGTGGACGGCTTTATTACTGAAATGGACGGCGAACCAGCGTCACGCAACTACGTCGATCTACCTGTTGAGCGCATCATTGAAATTGCGCCAGTGAATCAGGATAGAGCAGCACTAGAAGCAAAAGCGCTCCAAGGTGTACCACTAAGTGAAGTCGCTCATACGTTTGACCGTGAGACGTTCTTTGAACTGGTCGCAGAGAAGAAAATGAAAGCCTACGGTAATAGCCGCCGTTGTTTGGTGCGCAATGCTGACGGTTCATTCTCTACGCCGTGGGGATTGGATGTTGAACCAGACCAAACGCTGATTTATCCAGATGCGAGCGATAAAGCGATCGTGAAAGCCCTACTCGACCAAGTAACCAAGCAATTGGAAGATAAAGGTCGCGTGATGCTGGAACACGACATTCTAAGTTTCTTTATCGGTAGCGATTGGGACAAACAGGCGATGGAAAACGGCAACCAAGTGACCGAACAGGAAGTCGTAGAACTGGTGACACTTGAGATCAAAGCATTCGAGGAAAAATACCCTGAGCTTTATCAAGAGGCACTACTGAAAGCGGAGACGACTTACAAAACGTCTATCACTTTCCTTAAAGACCTAGATAATCATCTAAGCAATTTGAAATGGACAGGTTACACCAACGCACACGAAGCGCGCCGCATATCGGCTCGTGAGTTCACTCGTTACACCGATATTCTGACCGAACGCTCTAGCGAATACCGCACAGAGCTGGAAGATAAGCTATTCGCTGACTTCACTAAGCTGGTGGCCAACGACCCTGACCGTGCGAAACGTCTATCACAGATCGCGTATTGGATGACGCAATACAAACCAACGACCGATACTCACCTACTGAAAAAGGTCGATGCGATTTACGGGGAAAACTCACAAGAAACCATACTTAAGGTATGTGCCGACCTACACGCTATTGGCGAACGTGAGTTTCTATCCGGTGATGGCCTAATCTTCTCGGATGACTGGTCATTGAATCGCATGAAAGGTGCGTATGGTTCGCTATTCACTTACCGCAGCACACAGCGCGAAGAATTTATCGAGAAGTACCTAAATGCGGATAAGCTGGAAAAGGCCGAGGTTCAAGTGACCGAAACGCAGAAAGTGAAAATCGATAATATCTCTGCCATTAACGTAGAGAGCATCGAGAAGTTTAGCGAACTAATGTCAGGCATTGGCATCGACGTTAAAATGGTGACTTCACCAATTAGCTGGAAGCCTAAGCGCGGTCGCAACCGAAAAGAGATTGTTGTAGAGCCATACGAACGCATTGGTTTGATGGACAACAACGGCCTTAAAGGTTCGCTGAAAGTGATGTTCGCTGGTGACAAGGAAGCCAAGGCCGAGTACGGCGCTGACTTCGCTTCGAACGCAAGCAGTGAGTTTAATGGTGGCTGGTGGTTTATCTCTGCGAAAGCGGATTTAGAACTGCTGGCGAAATCGCTATTAACCATTCACAACACGTTGGCCGAAGCTGCCTAACTTAAATTTTCGCATGCGAAAAAGTTCTCGCATGCGAAAACTTTTTGGAGATAACAATGATTACCCAAGTGAAATTGCCTACCGTTGAAGATCTACAGCCCCTACTCGATGAGGCGTTAGAAACAGCGCAAAGCAAAGAGGCATTTATCCAAGCTCAAGTAGATGGCATTTACAAAACACTTCAAGCCAATCCGCTCATGTACCGTCACTATGGCGCTTATTGGTGGGCGGTTAAATCACTCATGGCCAAGCATGGTTATGACCTTGGCAGCGATTCAGAAGTGATCACAGAGCAACACTTCAATTTCGAAGACCCTGCGATTTTGTTGTGTGCTGCGTGGGCGTACCAGCAAGAGCAAATTGATAAAGGCTACTGGCAAGCAAACCTACATACCTACTACGCCGATGATGAAGAATTTGAATATTCTATCGAGGATGTGAACCTTGAAGCGTGGAGCGTGAACGCCAAATCGATGCGTTAAGTTTTCGCATGCGAAAACTTTTTCTCATATGCCCGTCATCTTTGGCGGGTATTTTTTTGCACGGAATTTGGTAGAGAGTTCTCGCATGCGAAAACTTTTGCTAGAAAAAAATAAACCCCGCTACTGAGAAAATGGCGGGGATTGCACGTTGAATCGATAAGCATAAACACAAGCACTACTACCCCTAATAGTTTTCGGCATCGCTTATCTGGTGTGTAATTTATATGAGATAAATTTCATATTCAACAAGTTTTTTTAGTCTTTTTTATTAAAAACAATTGGTTATGCAACCACTCACACTTGCTGATTACGCGCTGGCAATTCTGTCACTTTGCCGGATTGAGTAAGTAATAATTCTGTCAAAAAGTTTTCGCATGCGAAAACTCTCGGAATCAACCTCACATTTTTCTCAAAGTTCTCGCATGCGAAAACTTGTGCAATCGGTTCTGTTTGTTCACTTTTTTGCTTGTACTGTTGCTTCTGGCAACGTATAGTGTAACCCCGTTGCCAGTGACAACAATTAAGAGGCGTTGATATGGCATCCAAGGAACGATGCGAAAGACTAATTCAATTAGTCGAGAAAGCAGGAAGTACCAGAAAAGCCAAGCTGCTTATTGATGGCGTTAAGGGAGTAAGCCCTTGTCACACTGCCATCTACAAAGCCATGAATGGCGGCGGTACGACCGACTATGTGGTTCAGTGCTATATCGATGATCTTGAAACAGCACTGAGCAAACCAAAACAGCAAACAAACTCCACCAGCAAAGGAAATCATTAATGAGCACTATCATGGCGATTGCCAACCAAAAAGGCGGCGTAGGTAAAACAACTTGTACTTACAACTTTGGCATTAGCATCGCTAACCAAGGTAAGAAATGTCTATTCCTGGACTTTGACCCGCAAAACAACTTGGGCGGCTCTATTGCACCGGAAATGGTCGAGAATCCAGAGTACACATCTGCGAGCTGCCTACACAATGCTTACAACCTTTTCGAAAATCCAGTAAAGGCTAAGCCTTTTGTAGTAAGCGAAAACGTACACGTTATTGGCGGCGATAAGCGCATGGGTAACATTACTCAATCACAAATCTTAAACGTGGCTGAGTCTATCGACCTTATCAAAGACGACTACGACTATATCTTTATCGACTGTCCACCAGCGGCGAACGCGCTACAGCATGCAGCGCTACTTGTGGCCAGTAAGCTACTTATCATTAGCCAAGCACAAAAAATGTCGATCAAAGGCGTTAATGAGCTGGTTAAGACCTCGCGCCAAATCCGTCGAATGAACCCTGACTTGGAAGTGTTAGGCATTGTCCTAAACCTTATCGAAGCCAATATCACAAACGACCAGCGCGAACAGGAAGCGGAACTTCGTAAAGAGTACGGCAACCTAGTTTTTGAAAACAAACTGATTAAAACAACGCGCGTAAGTGAAGCTCTAAACCAAGGCAAAGCACTGATTGAAACCAACCCTAAAGCGGCTGAGAAATTCGGCTTTACAGCGGTTTGTGATGAACTTTGCAAGCGCATGGTAGAGGTGACAGCATGACCAAAAGCTTAAGAGATCGAATCAAGCTTAGCGACCTAGATAATCTCTTGGATGAATCAGCGGTAGAAATCCGCGATGCAGCGAAAGTGCTGGCTATCCCTAAAGACTCTTTGTATTCAGTTGAGCAAGTACGTGAAGAATTTAACGATGAGTCACTACTTGAATTGTGCGAAAGCCTAGAAGAAAACGGCCAAATTCAACCTGTCGTTGTTTACCCGTTCGATGGCAAGGGATACAAAATCCAAGAGGGTGAACGCCGTTGGCGCGCCGCTATGTTGAGCGACAAGCTGACTCACGTTGAATGTATTGTCCGTGAAAAGGGCGATATTTTTGGCCAGCTCATTGAAAACATCCAGCGTGAAGATTTAACGCCAATCGAATTAGGTAAGGCGTTTGACCAAGCTAAGAAAAAGCACAATCTGGATAACCGTGGCTTGGCTAAGCGCCTTGGCAAATCAGACGGCTACATTTCGAAATACCTAAATGTACTTAAAGCCCCTGACTTTGTTTTGGAAGCATTCCAAAAAGGGATTATTGGTGATGTGGAGTCCATCAACGAACTACGCAAAGCAACCATCGATAACTCTGATCGCGTTCGTGAAGCACTGGAAAGCGGCGAGAAGCTAACACGCCAAGATTGTGTGAAGTTACGCACCAATGCGTTTGGCGATGAGGTTGAGGTCAAGCTTAGCGAAGCAGATAAAGCAGACAAGGTAGAAAAGACCCAAACGACACCAGCAAGCAAAAAGCCTACGGCAAACCAAAAGCCTACCAGCATTTGTGTCATGGTTAATGGTCGTCATGGTTTGGTGTTCGCATCTGGCAAACATAGCGACAAGCTAACGGTACTGTTTGATGATGGCGAACTTGAGCAAGTGCCAGTTGGTGAAGCTCAATTAGTTGGGTATCGTGTGTAAAGTTCTCGCATGCGAAAACTTTTAAAGCGGGTGGCTAATTAGCTGCCCGTTTTTCGTTAAGACGTAGTACCCGCCGTCACGGTAGACACCAACCACATAGTGATCGAGTGGCACGTCTTGCCAGCCAAATAGCCCTAGTTCGTCATCGCAATAAGCGACGATATTCACCAGCTTTACCTTTTGGACATGCAGTAGATAGATATTATCTAGCGCCCCTCTAAATGGCCTGTAGATATATTCTCCATCTTTCCTTAAAGCGGGGATCTCGTTCTCTGCGACTGAATGGCCATCGGCAACGCCGTCCTCGTTTATGTCGATTAGCCCGTAATGGTAACGATGCCTTATGGTAAACATCCCCTACTCCCTTAAATGCAAAAACGCCAGATTTGACAATTAAATCTGGCGTTTTTGTCGTGTCTTCTAGGTTATCACAGGCTTGGAAGCCTAGACCTATTTTATAGCTGCATAATGGACTCTTGCAAGTTCGTCCGGTCGCAGAACAGACTCGAACATAAAGCCTGTTTGTACGCCCTCGTTTTCCAGCTCTTGATTCACTCGGCCAAGAATATCGATAAGCGACGCACCGCCACCGCCAAACATATCCCCTAGCGCTTGCCCTTGGTGAAGCAGCTCACTATTGATTGCATCGGCCATCGTTTTAAAGGCCAATGTCATGCGTTTTGCGCTTCGGTTGTTCGCAGCAATGAATCTCGCCAGCGCTTCGGCCTCGGGATCGTTGTCGCCAAACAAACCGGACTGAGCCAATAGCTCGTCTATATGTTGGCCGGACTCTTTTGCCTGTCTTACCAGCTCGGTTGCTTGCACCAGCGAGTCAAGAGCTGACTTAGCGAGGTCAGGTTGTGAAGCGTTAATTTCCACGGCCTCTGCCAGCGTTTCAGACGTGTTTTTATGCACTTCCCCGCTAAGATATTGCATCTCAACAAACGCGCTTGCTGCGCCGTTTAGCGCACTCAGAATATTGCGAATTTCGGGATCGGCTTCCTCGGCTACCAGCTTCACCAACTTCTCGTTTTTGTACGCCTTGGCAAACACGGCATTTTGCATGCGCTCAATCAGTTGTTTGGTTGGTCGGCCATCTTCGGTCAGTAGTCCGGCGGTTGAGTTATCCCCAATTTCGGTTAGGAAGCTGTTTATAAATCCTTGGTTAGACTTGGCCAAAAGGTTGCCTGTTTCGCTCGGCTGGAACAGGGCAATCATGCGGTCATCGATGCGCTCTGCGTCAACCCAAGCCGTCTCGGCTGCGCTCATTTGTTGCAAGTCAGAGAGGTTGGAATCTCGGGCAAACTTAGCACGGTTAACTTGGGTAACACGTTCTCGAACCAACACTGGCTCGCGCATGCTCTCAACTTTCTCCGGTGATAGGTCGAAGCGCTCCGCATTGTCGATTAGGAACTGGCGGTACTTTTCAGCCTTGCCCTCTCGATACGCTTTTATGATGGCGATGGTTCGACCGTTCCCCGACTCCACCACATTATCTGCACCAACAATCGGTGCGCCGTGGCTAGATAGTCCAGAATCCGTTAATTGTTGTGGGCGCAAATCGTTGGCCATCTTTGAGATCTGCAATTTTGAGGATACGCGAGTACGGTCGCGCGGTTGCAGCTCTTGTGGAAAATTCGGATTGATTCGACCGTCCAAATCGTTCGATGGAATAAGGTCGCTGGCTTCCACGACTTTAAATCCTGTTTCTACTTCGTCGCCTTTTGCTGTCACCACGTAGCTGGTGCGACCTAGCTTGGGTTTTGGATTGTCTGTTGCGTACAGTTGAACAATCTCGGCTAGGTCATTGATGTTTTTTGCCTCTTTGATTTCGGCGTTAATTGATGTGAGTTGATTCAATTTGACCGCTCCGGTTGGGAGTGGCGAGTTCTCGCATGCGAAAACTTTTGGGACAGGGAAAAAGGATTAAAGACTCTTAAGCAATGCGAAAAGCGCCTTGGCGTAGTTGTGACGCTCACTAGTTGCCAGTGCAAGGTTTAGAGATTGCTTGTAGTAATAGTCTGCTCGGATTTTAGTTAAAACATTCATTGTCGTTTTCTCAAGTTCTCTGAAAAGTTTTCGCATGCGAAAACTATATCGAACGGGATTCTTTAAAGTTCTCGCATGCGAAAACATCCGTGTTTTTCGCGCTCCATGCAAAAAAGTTCTCGCATGCGAAAACTTAAGCGGCCAGTTTGTCAGGATTGTGCTCGAACCATTCAATCGCTTTTTGCTTGATGCTATCTAGCTCCAAGCCCTCTGAGTGAACGTCTCGCATTACATCAACAAACACCGATGGTTTGGCGTTATTAAACTCGCCAGCAAGGAATCTCGCAACTAGATCGCTTTGCTCAACTGGACGTTCGCCATTGTCGCGCTCATTCTGCTCGATGTGCTTCGTAAGAGTCTTGATAGCCTTGTTACGGTCAGCGCGCGACCAGCTACCAAAGCCACCATTTTTCTTAGCTGAACCCGCATCGTTTTTCCAGTAGTCCAAACCTCGCGCGATATGCCCCTTGTAACCAAACTGGAAGCTTTCGCCATCTTTGTACACAACGTAGTTATCGCCAGTCAGTTTATTAAGAATTTCCACCAGCTCACGGTTCTTTTTGATGCGTTCACCAATCGATAGCTGGCCACTCTTAAGCTCTTTCAACAAACCCGCAGCATCGCGGTTGAGCGTCATTTTTTCTCTTAAGCTTAACACTTGATTCTCTCCGGTTTAGGCCGCCGATGTGGCGGCCTTGGTTGTGATTAGATTTGCGCTTGGATCATGCTGGTGATGTTGCTTAGAGCGGCATCCATCAACGCTTCATTCTCTGCCACTTGGTCGTTAGCTTCGAAGTAGGCGTAAGCTTGTTCTAGTGCGGTTTGGAACTCATCAACCAATTCCGGCGTAGGTTCACCAGTGAAATCTCGGATTTCTTTTAGTTTCTCTACATGTTCCATTTCTTCGTTATTACCCTCTGTTTCAGATTGAGGCGCTTCACTACTTAGATTGAACGCTTTCACTAATAACGCTTCCATTTCCGCTGTATCGTCAAATTCACCGATCAAGTCATTGCCTTGGTATAGCGCGAACTTGTACTCGCCATCTTTAGCGATTGGGTAAATATCAACGTAGCGTTCGTTTAGCCATGAACGCACGGTTAACGGAGCGTACACGTTCGCTGGTACAGAGCCATTTACTGAATGGATGCCAGCCGCAACGCTTGGTTGTGCCAATGCGCCTTTTTCGTTGTAGTAGGTATCCGCAGATTGCCAGCCCTTAATCGTCTCAAGCTGAGCTTTCGCTTTTTCGCTTAAGTCGGTCGCTAGAATGTCGAACAGAACGTCTAGGCTGTAAGTTAGTCCGTCCTCATCTTTCGCATTAATCGACTTCACTCGGCCTGTTGGGAATGTCACTTCCTGCTTACCAAGTTTTAGCTCTAGGTTGGTAAAGGCTTCTAGCTGCTCAAGTGCTTTCGCTTCTTCTTCGTCTAGGCTTTCACGGAATGAGTTAACGTCTAGTACGTCATCCTCTGCCTGTTCGCCTTGCTGGTGAATTTCAGTTAGAGACGCGAGCTCTACCACTTTGCGCTCTTTACCAAAATCAAAGTCCACGGTTAGGCGGCCACCAAAGAAATTGCGATCGTGGTAATCGGTCATTGTGTCGCTGTTGTTGTAGTCGTATTGGCCTACATAAGCGTTAACGAACTCGATCAGCTGATCTACTGCTTCGGTATAACGGCTCATACCGTGTGGCGTTGGCGAGTTAGGGTTATCAATCTCGAACTGTAGGTAAGCTGGATTGTAGAGCATGACGTTTCTTGGCAAGTCAGTCAGCGTTAGATCTAGTGTACCGTAGCGAGGCTTGCGTACTGAGATTTTAACGTCATTACTGATTTTGCCAGCTTTCTTAAGCTGAGCGATAAAGGCGCGGATTCGCTTAGCGATTTCACCCGTATCTCGAATGCCCTCTTTCTCGTAGATTGAGCCAAATGAATATTGAGTTGGGTCTAGTGCGAGAAGTTGTTTTTCTTCCTCGGATGCACCCTTGCTCACTTCATCTGCTGTGTCAGATTCTACGGCGTTCTTAGCACCCAATAGCTCAAGCAGTTTGTTCGCACCGTCAACCGTTAGGTAGCTGCGAGAATTGGTGTTAGCGATAAAGCGTAGCTCTTTACCCTTGTTCGACTTCGCAGAGAAGAAACTGTAGCCAAATGTATTTTCCATTTGGTTCTCTTGTTCTTCGGTTAGCGCAATGCCGTTAATCTTGCCGTCATCGTCCACCTTGGCCAGTAGCTTGTCGGCGTTCTCGCGTAGTGTTGGGCGCGAGTGAAGCGAACCTGAGCCGTTAATGGCCAGCGTTGAATACAATGATTCAAAGCCGTTGATTGTGGTGAACATAGCCGGACTGACAGGCTCAAGTGGTGCGCTGTATTCCGTCTCTGCAATTTGCTCAAGCGTTTTGCCGTCCTTAAGCATGTTAAAGATTGCAATAGTGCTTTCTTTCACTGCTTGGTCGTTTAGTTGAGTCGCTTTTTGCTGCGCTGCTGCGCCCTCTAGGCCAGTTTCTAGCACCTTGCCTGTGTACGTATCGATAACGCTAAAGTCAGCTTGGCCAGTAGTGCCTACTGGTGCGTAGCGCTTCTCGCGTGTCGCCTTGAATTGGCCTTTATGGTTCAAGTCAGGCAATGCAGCAAGGCTAGGGAAGCCACGGCTTTCGTATTCCGCTTCGATAGCTTTTGTGTACCACAATGGCATGACTGAGTTATGGATAGCGCGCGCCATCTGTTCATTGTCGATCTGCTCATCGTTATCCAAGAATCTAAAACCATGAATTGCCAGGATGTCTTGGTTGGTAACACTCGCCATTGCGTAGTGCTGAGCAAAGAGCTCATCTGAACTTAGTTCGGATAGGTCAGGGTAACTACCGTCATCGATCGCCTTAATGAAGCGCTCAACTTTTTGGTAGTCCTCGCCTTGGTCTGCCATTGCTGGAATTACGGTTTCACCTTTTGCCTTGGTGTAAGCTACGTCACCCTCATGGTAAACCGTAGTCGCGCTAAACGCTTTTTCTACGTCATCCAGTACCAACGCTTCGCCGTTCTCAAACTTCTCGTATAGGTCGCCACGTAGCGCGCGTAGGTCGAACATTTTCGCCGTTGCACTAAAGAATCCGTCACGGTAGTTCAAGATAGCTTGCAGTAGGTCAGCACGTTTCGCACGGCGGTTAAATGGGATGCGATGAGCCGTTAGGAAATCAGTGATCTCTTTGCGGTTCTTAAATTGCGCTTCCAATGACGCTAGGGTTTCACCTTGTAGTGATTCCACTAGGTGCGCTTGCTCTGAAATGCGCTTAGCTTGGTCATCCACTTTCTCGCCACGTTTTAGCGTTTTACCAGTACCTAGCGTTAGGTCAGCCAGCATAACAAGACGTTTGCGATCGCTTGGGTTTACTGACTGCATATCCTTAAGTTTGGATAGGGCAGTTTCTTGGAAGCGCATGCGGCCTTGCGTGTGTTCTGCTTGGCGCTGTAATTCAGCATCGCTTTGAACCAGCATTAGGTCTTCGGCAATCTCTTGAATCATTTCCGGTGTCACAAGGTCAATCGATGCGCTCCATAGCTTGTACGCTTTTGGATTTTCCTTGCGGTTCTTCATTTCCGGTTGCTGGCGTAGCTGCTTAGCGAACGCTGCTTTGAAGCCCACTTGTTTTAGGGTATCGAGCGTAGACTGAGGAATTTCATCAACGCCTTTGTCCTCAACCCATTGGTCTAGCGCTTCGGTTGCGATGCGCTCCGCTTCCTCTAGGTCGCCCTCAATCATGCCAAATAGCGGCTCTAGGTCAAAGTTGCTTACTAGATCTGGTGGCAGTTTTTGGTCATAAGCGATCGCACCGTGGCGAATGCCATTACCAGCGTCAGCGAATTGCTCTTTAGCCGATTCTGGATCGAGGTACTTAACCACTTGATGTTGTGGCGGCGTTGTACCCAAGCCATAAGGGCGTAGACGTAGGCCATACCAGAATAGGTTAGCTGTGGTTTCGTCTTTGTCTTGGTCGTTCGCGTTTGGCTCGTCGTTCTCAATTGGTTGCGGTTCTTCGTTGCTGTCATCGGTATCTTGAAGCAACTTAGATTCACGGTCGTAGTCAGCCAGAATAAGCGATTTAGCCGCTTCCCAACCTTGTAGATCGTCGCCACCAGCAAGCGGTGAACCCTCGCCGTAAGTGACAGCCAAGGTTTGGTTATCGCGCGCGTGGATCATGTACTGGCCAAAGCTATCATCGTCGTTCGCGTCAGGCGCTTCGAAGTAGACAAACGGCTCGCTGTCTTCGCCTTTATCCATCTTCCAACCTTTAGCAATAGTCTTGCGGCCAATAAGAGCCAATAGCCATTGTTTGCGCTCGATATTCGCTTTTCGTTCCCGTTCTTCGTCTGACAACTGAGGAAAATCATCTTCAATTGAATCACGGATGTATTCTTTAGCCTCTGAAAGCTCTGATACCGTCATAGCACCTTTATCGAGGTCATAAATCACATCATTGATGTACGACTCTGAATAAGTGCTAGGAACGTTTTGATTTGCTGCACCTGCAAACTCTAATGAGTCTTTAAACTCTTGGCTTAGCTGCTTAACAAAGGCATCGAGATCGCCATTGAAAGCGCGTTCAATGATGAAGTCGCGTTTCTCTTGTTTAGTCCATGAAGCGTCCCATTGCTCGATCACTTGAGACGGACTGCCACCAGCGTCCACATTGGTCGCTGCTGTATTTGCTGCTGGCTTGATAGCAGCAAGCTGTTTGCGTAGTTCTTCTTGGATTTCGTTTTGCGTAGCAATCTGAGTTTTTAGGCGTTTCTCTTTCTTGGCCAGCTCATCAAGTTTCTGTTCCAAGTCTGTTGTTTCTTCGCCTAGCTGAGCGGCTTGCTCATCGAGCTCTTGTGCCTTTTGTTGCGCTTCTTCCAGTGCTTTTGCGTCAGCGTCTTTCTTGGCCTTAGCGGCGACAAATTTCTCGCTGTTGTTCTCAAGCAATTGCGCTAGCTTGTCGGTCACTTCCTTAAGAGACAAATCCATGTTGCCCTTTGGCGCGACTACGTGAGTAATATCGCGCGAGTTCATTAGGAAGCGGAACGCGATTAGCGTGTCATCTGGATTTATTTTTAGCGGATCGTTATCCGGCGCATGGAACGCAATAGAAATGCTCTGTCCATCCGAGAATGGGATTTTCACCATTTGAACAGCGACCGCACCAGATTTGCGCGGTTTACCCACTTCTACAGCTTCTACCGATAGCGTAGGGGTTTTACGTTCCAAGTGCTTACCAAATTGCTGAGCACGAAACTCAAGCTTTGACGCTTTTGATTTGAACGCCTCTAGCATCATTTGAGGCACTGGTTTGCACTGGTATAGGTAAGTGTTCTCCAAATCCTCAAGCGATAGTGCTTCTAGGATTTGGTCGGCGTTTTCACCTTGCAGTACCGCTTCGATTTGCTCCGGTGTTAGCGTTTTAGCTAGATGGTCGATGCGATCCACAATCTTGATTTGATTTTGACTGGTAAACATCATGCTTTGGCCGCCTCTAATTGCGCTTCAAGTTCCTTGGTTTCTTGCTTCTCTTGCTCTAATGCAGCTTCAAGTTCGGCTACACGGCGTTGGTCTTCTTCCAACTTGGTGCGAACGCTGTCCCGAGCGGCTAGGGCGTTGGTGTAATTGGATTGTGCAACCTGCTCGGCTGCCTTGGCTTCTTCCAATCGCTTAGCAATAGAACGTGTGGCTGGTTGAATGTCTGAGGTGTCTTTAACGGCCTGTGCCGCTTTGCGAGCTACTTGCTTGTCAAACTTGCTTTGGTTGCGCTCCATTAGGCGAACCATTTCACGCGCAAGCTCGCGTTCGTTCTTCACGCTTGGGATAGGCTGTTTCGTGTTGTTCAGTGTCATTTGGTAAATGTCACCCTCATCACCCACAAACAGCGTCATGGACTGACCATTATCAAAGAACAGTTTGGCGCGTTTTACTGTCTCGCCGTCTCGTCTCGTTTTCTTGTTCGAGGCTTCTACGTCTGTAACAGTCGCACCCGCTTGTTTTAACGCAGTGATCAGACTCTTAAGGCCGCGTTCGGTCACGTTGTCAAAATCGACCACCACATAGTTGTGCGACTGGTCTAGTGCAAACTTGCTGTTGTTACGCAATTTCAAATTCCTCTGAATATGTCGTACAGGTAGGGAAGATTTTGTATAGCGGATTGATTAGGGAACAGGAGCGCTCAATCTTCACGTCCAGAATCCACTCGCCGTGTAGCTTTTCCCCTGCTTCACGTTCAAGCAATTTGCGGTCGAACGTTAGGTATTCGCTGTTATTTCCGGCGTGTGAAAAGTCGAGTTTACGTGTGCGAGTAATGACGGCTTTTGGTCGTTTCTTACTTCGCAACGAATAGGTTAATGTCCCATTCGTAATAGCTCGGTTAGATTGATAACCAAGAACGAATCGAATCACTTCGGGATCGTCCATCTGGTTTGCATGCAGTATTTTTACTGCGTTTCGTTTAAGCAAAAATCGGTCAGCAATGGCTAGGCCAATTACTGCAAATTCCATCATTTGCCTTGCCCTCCGGTATTAAAGAATCTCGCTAACGTGTGGCTAGTTAGTTTGCGGATAAAGTTAATTGAGTCTGCTCCGTTGTTTGACGCGATGAGGACAAGCGCGCTGGTGTAACCAGACTCCACACCCTCACTGTCACACAAGTAAGCGACTATCAAACCGACCACCAACGCCAGCGTTAGCTCGGTTAAAAAGTCAAGGAATCCACCAGCCAAACGTTGCTCGCGTATGCCTTGGAGATATGACCCAACACCACTGAGGACGGATAGAGCCAGAACGCTAATAGCAAAGCTCTCACCAACAACTGATACTGGCATTAAACCCCCCTTTTATATGTGTCTTGCAAAGTGTATTCGGAATGATGGTGATTGCTCAATAGACGGGCGTTACTTACTTTTTAAAGGCTATAAAATAGGGCTCGTTTAGGGGAAAAAGAGATTTATCAACGGTCTACATAAAGAAAAACCTCTCACCCAACGAGTGAGTGAGAGGCTGATCCAACCGTTTTGTCGCGCGGCAACGCGAGCAAAACATTCCACGAGGAAACAATGAGGTGAAATCTATATTTGAGAGATTTGGATTATATCCAATTTCGTTTTCGCATCAATATGCGCCAATGTTCTCGCATGCGAAAACTTTTGCAAGAAAAAAGGGACAGCATTGTGTCCCTTTGGTTGATGGTTATGGCTTGATGTAGCGAATTGTAAAATGGCCACCTCCTACTATTATTTCACCACCTACAGAAATGAACCTCACCGTGTCATTTACGTTAAGGTGGCCTACCCATTTAGCGGTTGGAGTTGCCAATGCGTTATCCCTAGCAGTACAACTATTGGTAATTTTCGTCGCGTTGTTAACTTGGATGCGAGCTGAAACAGTGTCGTCCTGACCTGTAGCACGCACTCGTCTATAGTCAGTAAATTCGATGTAATATGTGCCAGCTTTTACAACCTTAAATCCTGTTGTTGGGTTAACCCAAGTCATTAGCGATGCAGACTCCGTTGTGCGTCCAGCCCAGTTGCGAGCATGCCAAGTAACATGACCTTGTAGCACACCAGATGTCGTGTTTGATGGATCGTTGCCCACCATAATATCGCCAACGGGCGCTGTTGGAATACTGTTAAACTTAGCGTCTACATAGTCTTTACGTGTTAATGAATGAGCTGCCGAGCTTTGAGGCGAACCCGCATACACATTACCGCCATATACCTCTACGTAGTTGCTTCTACGGTTAGTGTAGAATCTAATTCGACCATCAGAGTTTGTAAGAATCTGAATACCAGCACGAATGTTAGTTCCATCGTAGTAAGAGGCAAAAGCCCAATGAGCACCTGTACTGTCAGGCTTGTTGACACTGAAAGCGGCTACTCCATTACCACCCCAAGTACCGTCGTAAAAGCTAGGCGCAACACGAGCCACCCTTGCACTGGCAGACCAAGAGCCCGCAGTAAACTCACCATCAGTACGAACCAATGAGCTACCGAAAAAGACACCAGAAGTAAACTTAGCTAAGTCATTGATGCGAAGCCAGTTGCCGTCTGTATTACGAAATGCAGCTCGCCCACCTAATGAAATGCTCTGATTGAGCATTACATCAATCCCTTTAGCAAAGGTGAACGCGGAGTAAGAATAAAAGCCGCTTGCGGCCTCAGTCTCCATGTGACAGTAGGATGTGTTGCGTGAGCCAATCCAAGTTTTCTTTGCAGAGTAATTGAGCTCTAAACCCTTTCCATCAACAGAGTTAATTGCACCTAAGTCTTTATTGTAAGACGTATAGCTAGTGACCATTCGCCCTTTGACAATACCCGCTGGTTGAGTTGCACCTTTGTTACTAACGTAAGGCGTAATGGTGTGACTACACATGTATCGAATTAGGATGTTCGTACTGTAGGCACTACGTGTTTTTACATAGATAGCGTAATTATCACCGCTAGTATTCACCCAACCAAACTCACTAAATGGCAAGCCGCTAGGATGGTCTGTAATAACCTGACCATTTAGACCTTTAGGGCTTCCGTTACTGGCTCGCAGAATCATTTGGTGTCGTGACGACTGATAGTGCAAGTCAGTGTTAAAGCCAGCACCACCAAAGAACTCAATAACCGCAGTAGAGCTTGATTGAGGCATCGTTACATTGGCAACCAAGCACCAAGAGTTGTCACTACCTAAAGAGGTGCGCACAACCTCTGTACGGTTGAATGCCTCGGTAACTACCTTGCTACCTGATACTTCTATAGGCACATTACTGACTACTTTGCTCTTATTTAGGGTTAGGTATGCGGGCGTTGAGTTGTGCGCACCACCTACACCAATTTTTACCTCGGCTTTTGCGTCGGTTGAGCCGTTAGTTAGATACATAATTTGGCGATTACCAATCAAACCGTAACCATCCATTTTTACATGGTCGGTTGATGGAACCGTATTACCAGCTCTAGTACCTTGCACTTCAACGCTACGGTTGGAAGATACCGACTCTGTTGTGCTTAGTGAGCCGTATAGCGTTGTTTCACCACCTTTGCGGATCTTCAATCGACTTGAAACGTCACTCTCCACAACCTCAAAGGTGCCATCGGTTTTCGTTTCTATATGGAATCGCTTACCTGTATGGCCTAAGTGAAGTTGTGAGACGTTACTTGCGCCCTCATCGATGAGTAGGCCGCCAGTTAATGTACCACCTGCAAGTTTCAGGTAGCGGCCATCGGCTTGCGCTTGAGTCATCTTCGACGCTGCAAGGTCATACGCTTTCTTAACTGCACCTGCCGCCGCAAATTTCACGTCACTGGCATCGTTAATCGCCGCCGTGAATGCGTAGTTAGGTACGTTGGATAAGCCAACTTGAGCTTTTGTTACCTTGTGTGGGTTTGATGTGTCGGATTTGTGTTGAGCGATATTGGTTGTAATGGCCGCTACCGCATCTTCTTGATCCATTAACGCATCACCTAGCTCTTTGATTGTATCTAGCGCTTCTGCTGGCGCACCACCAATCAAAGTGCTGATACGGTCGTCGGTGTGCTTGTTCGCGTTTGTCTCTGCTTGCTCCGCTCGGTCATAAGCAGCGTTACCGCGATTTAAACCCTCAACGCCTTTGTCGTATGCCTGTTTAACAGCACCAGCGGTCGCAAGTTTGCTATTGGACGTGTCCGATACCGAGCTGGTGGCCGGATAGTTCGGTACGTTACCTAAGCCTACTTGTGCCTTTGTGACTCCGTGCGGGTTTGTTTTCTTGCTAGCATGCTCATCAACTTTCGTAGCGATTTCTTCACGAATTTTGCGAGCCGGACTACCACCAACTTGAGTCAATTTTTTTAATGCCATTCAGAAATATGCCTTTCTCAATTCATTGACTAGCAACTCCGACAAAGCGCCGGAGCCACGTTGTTAGTGGGGAAAGTAGGAAAGGAAAGGGCATGGCTTATTTGAAGCCGATAACAGTCACAATGTCGCCAGCTTGTAGCTGTTCACCGAACGTAATTGTGTTGCCAGATAGACTCCATACACCTGCGTTTTGCATTACACCGCATACGCTTAGAACAAGAACGGCAGAGATAGTACCTGCGGGTAGAGTGACGGTAGTTGATGCCGCTTCTAGCGTAATATCGACAGTGCGGATCGCGTCTTTGATTGTTGCGGCTACGCTTGATTTGGTCGCGTATTTACCGTCAGATTCCGCTTTGGTGTATGACGCGCCGCTAGCAGCAAGGCCGCTACGTGCTTCTGAAATGATTTGCGCTTTTGTTGAGTTCTCAAGTTTCGCAGCGTTAGCGGCAGTTTCGCCAGCGCCTAGCGCGCCCACGTCTTCTGCTGTTAGCTCGATGTTTTGGCTTAGCGCGTGACCGTTGATAGTGCGAGTCTTTGGTACTGCATTCACAACGCGAGAGTCGTTACCCTCCATTACTGTGCCAGCGGCATTACCAAAGTTTTTGTTGAACGCTGTGTTTTTGCTAAACGCTGGCTCTGCACCTACGTCTGTAGCTTCAAGCACTACGTTACCGCGCTGGCCGTTAACAGATGAAACCGCATCTGTTGGCGTTAACAGTTCTTGCCAGTTCGCTAGTGTGCTTGCTGGTTGGCGCATAAGAACGAATGATTTACGCAGATCCGAACGGATTGCCATATCACCCTCTTGCGCTGTCAGAGCAAGCATTTCCGCTTCTGATTTAACAGGGAACGTTTCTTTGATAGCGATAGCTGGCAATTGGCCTTGTGGGATCTTACCTGTGCTATCTAGCGTAGCCACGCCCTCTGCAACGCCTTTCTTGTTGTTAGGGATGTAGTCGTGCGTGTGGCTTGCTGGCGCTGCGCCCACATCTGAGTGAGTCAGAGTCACATCACCTGTTAGTGGCTTGTTATTGATAGTGCGAGAGGTAGGGACAAGGTTCGCGCGCGCTTCACTAACAACTTGAGCTTTAGTTTTGCCCTCAAGTTTTGATGCGTCTGCCGCGCGAGCGCCTACTGGCAATGCGCCAACGTCTTGTGCTGTTAAGTCAGAAACTAGACGGTTAATGCGAGTTAATTTGTTTTGTGTAGCCATAAAAGATCCAATTTATTTGTTAGTTAAAAAGGGCATTTATGGGGAATAGGGTTAGGGGAATTTGAAAACTGATTAGCCGACCAAGGTGATCTCCGTTCCTGCTGCAATTTCGTCAACAAACTGGATAACACCAGTGTCCGGCACAATGGTGTAAGCAAAGTCTTTCGATTGCTGCACACCTTGTAGGAACACAAGCTTAATCGCTCGCTCTGCAAATGCTGGCGGGATAGCGAATGTGTTCGAGGTATTAGGGAAGTGGCTATGGAATACTTCCATAGGCGAGCCAGTAGCGCCGCTATTGATGATGGATTCAAGCTTATCGATGTACTCTTGAAGCTCGGCAATGATCGTGCTTGATGTTGCCGATGGCGAACCAAGCGTAATCACCACTTCATCACCCGCCTCAAGTGGCTCGGCCACTTCGACTTCGTTCGTGTCTTTGAGGAACTGCCAAGCGCTGCCTTTGGTCTGCACAATGCCTTGAATAGACATTGCATCCACTTCTGGCACTTCATAAGGCAATGCGATTCTTGTCTCGCCACCAGCCGCAATATATGGCCAATGCTCAACCGTTTTGTTGTAGGCTGCGACCGCTTTATCGTGGACTAACTTGATCGCTTTTGCCGTGGCATACAGCTGATCGCTATCTACGTTAATCTCACTGGTTGCCGCCCAGTTGTTTACCAATCCAAGGCCAACTTGTTCTTTGGTTACGTGGTGCGGGTTTTCACGGTCTGCGTAGTGCGCTTTAGCCTCGGCGCGCATCGCATATTGATTGTGTGGGTCTGGATGTGAAATGTGCCCTTCGAGGTCATAGCCGCCTTGCTTGCGGTCATCAAAGTTAAGGTGTTCGCTTTCCAGTTGGCTAGCGGTATCCGGCACGGTGACACGGCACAAAATCAAATGATGATCTTCGACCGATTCCAGTGGCAGTACCTTAATTTCTGACGCTTCAATGTCGGACGCTAAATCGACTTGCTTTGTCTTTACGCCGAACTTATAGAACGCTTCGAGCACCACGTATGACGTAGCACCCGCCGGAATTTCCACATCAATATCGTGTTGCTGGCGAACAGTTAGGATGTAGTCGTCACGCTCAACCAGCGCCACGCCAAATTCTTCACCACTGCTCACACGCAGTTTCATTCCACCAGCCGGAGCACATTCAAAACCACGGAAAATACCAGCGCGAACGATGCCGTAAAATTTGCGGTTTAAGCTGTTACTGGCCAGTGGTTCTAGGTACTGCGTATCGGTGATAAGCGGTAGCGCTTGCCAGTCCGTTAGCAGTGGCGGAATGATGATTGTTTCTTCGAAGTTTGGGCGACTCATTATGCACCAACCTGCGCCACTCTAGCGCTATCCGTGCGAGCCGTGTTGATCACGATTTCAATCGATAGGCCACGGTCTGAGTAAATCCAAACTGGTTGCGTGACAGCCACCAGAATTAGGCCGCCACTTGCATCTTTCACGCCCACGCAAGAGAACTGGTGTTGTTCATCTTCTGCTAGCGTACCCGCTGGCAAGTTTGCCGTGATCACGATGTTGCCATTCACATAGGCATAGTTGGCCTTAGAACGGTAAAACACGTTTTCAATGGTTTTCTTGTCCAGTGGAATAGGCATGCAGCTAGGCTTGCCCTCAATTTCTTGGATAAGGTCAAAACCCCATTCAAGATCGCCAAATTGGAAATAAGGCTCAGTACCATTGGTAGGCAACGACGACAAGGCGCGTTCGTCGTAATAACGGTTAAGCAGTTCACACTGCGATAGGACTACTTTTTGTGTAAGCACCTTTACGACCTCGTATAAGTCGTGGCGCTTTAATGGGACGGGGAATAGGAATAGGGATTAATAGTACCGTCTATCAATGGAGATCGCATCCAAGGGGATAGCATCCATTCGAGGTGTACCATACATCGGGCTAACTGGACGTTCTTCCTGTGTCGTCGTTCCAGTCCGAACAAAGTCCTGTTTATAGCTTGGTGTTGATTCTATATCGGTCGCCACCTGTTTTCCAACCGTAACATGGTCGGAATAGTGGGGAATTTCCACCATATCCATGACTTCGAACTCGATTGAGTACAATTGGCCATCTAAAACGATGCGTAGCGGGATAAGTGGATGTACCACTCGTCTGATTTTTGCTTCGAACGCTCGAATGGCTTCCTCGGTGATACCGTCCTCTCCTGCAATGTCATTCAAAGGGATTCGAATCGCGCCGCGACTGGTCAGGAAAAAGTCGCTCGGGTTTAGTCCGTTTTGCAGTTCTAACTCTGACTCGGGAACTAAGAACGTGCCGTATGGGAATCGCTCTTGGTCTACTGGTGCGTAGATTCGTTCCCACTTCACACGTAGCCCTTTAAACTCACGCGCGAGCGTAGAGATAAGCGGGTAGATGGTCTTTTTAAAGTGGATTTCGTCCTTACGCTGCATCACAACGTGCGGCAAGTCCTCATCGGCCACTTCGCCTAGTGGGAAGATTTTTCGCAGCTCTCTAATATCTTCTAGCAGCGACTCTTTATCCATTTCGTACAGAGACGAACGTGCCTTAAGCTTTTCAATGTATGACTCTACGTGGGTTTCAATTGACTCTGCGATCGCGCTTGCTAAATCTACCCAAGCGGTTTCCTTTTGACGCGCCTTGGTTAGCTGGCCAGATAGCCATTTTCTAAAGTCTCCAAATGCCATATTTTCGCCTTGTTGGTCTGAAAGTTTTCGCATGCGAAAACTATACAGGATAGTGTTTCCTAAAGTTCTCGCATGCGAAAACTTTAGGGGATGACATGTTTTAAAGTTCTCGCATGCGAAAACTTTTATAGTGAGTAGTCGTAATTCAGTTGAATTGTTGACGTGCTCACATTCAAGTAGTGGTAAGTATCGATAGGGATACGGTCAAGAATACCGACTACCTCAACCTCAAATTCCTTAATGCCTAATGTCGCGTTGAGGTCTTGGATCACATCCCAAACCTGGTTCTTGGTAATACGCTCATTACGGCTCGCTTGCTTACCAAATTTCGCATCCAACGCATCGGCCAATACCTTTGTCGCCCATTCTGGATTTGAGTTTGGGTAAAGCTTGCCTTTGACCGTCACCGTAAATGGCACGTCCTTGCGCTCCACCAGCTTATAGCGCTCGTTATAGCCCTCACGGCCAGCGAATAGATCTTGGATTTCCTTATTCAAAATCTCATCGGTTTTATCGGCAGAGTAAGCGCAAATAAAGATCGTGTTGATGTTGCGAACGTCAGGTTTTCCAGTGAGTTTTTCCTGCTCCGCTTCGCCCCAAATAGACAACCAAGTAACACCCGAAACATTACGCTTAACAAAGGTCATGTAATCCGAGTCCCACGCAATCTGCTCGTCATAGATTGGCGAGTAAAGGGCGTTGTTTCGGATAGATTCAATATCCTCTGGCTCTGCACCACCGATAATGCTGGTGGCCGTTTTAATGGCGAGCTGGTCTTTATAGGCGCTTTGAATACCCATATCGATGAGCTCTAAAGGCTGCGCATCGAGTAGGGTAGTTACACCATTAGTCAGCCATAGCTCAAACTCAATCACATCGCCCGTAGCTGGCGCGCGACCGTTATTGTTGTTACCAAAACGAACGCCTAGCTGGTCGGTTGGCTTGTAATATTCCATGTAGGCTTTGGATTTGCCGTCCGTATTACGAAACTTAAAGACGTGCTCCCACACTTCACCGTTCACGCGCACAATGATGTTATGAATGCGCTTCGTCAGCTCTTGTGGGAACGCAACGGCTAACCAGTTATGCCCCTCATCGACCGTGTAGGTCATCTTGGACACTTCGAACTGTTGAACCTCTACAGACGCGCTTTCCTGTGGCATGAGATCGATGGCTTCCATTAGCGTGTAGCGTAATTGGTTGCCAGCAACGCATTGGCTGTATTTCGGCAAGGTAACGCGCTTAGTTCCGGTATTGGTCACTAGCGCACGGCCTTTCGATGGCGCTGCTTTTCGACCTACATAGCCCTCAGTTTCAGCACCCGCCAAAATGGAGGTGCGTTTAGTGGCTAACGTCAAATAAGACTCTTGTAATGCACGGCTACTGATCGCTGCCACACGTTCAACAATCTTGGCCACAAACAAGCAAAGGTAGTCAACGAACTGCGAACCAATATGACGCGACCACCAGCTTGAACCAGCAATCGCCTCGTTAAAGGTCTTTTTGACTTCTTCTAACTTACTCAAAACGTAATACCTCTTTCCAACGTTTGACCGTTCACAACGATCGTCAATTTGTAGGCATCGATACCGCTGACGTTTGGCTCTACGGCAATGCCGTGAACCACTGCGCCTTTCACGTCAATTGGGAGGGTTAATAGGATTGAGTTTTCGATAGCTGCTGCTGTGGTTTCGTTTACTGGTTCATGCTTGTATGTTCCTAATCTGTTGCCCCATTGCGGAGCGCCCCAAACTTGGCCTTGAGGTGTATCGAGCCATTCAGAGACGCGCGCAACGATCGCGTGTTTCTCATCGGCTACTTTTACACCGTCAATATCGACCCGTAGTAAGTAATCAATTTCTTGGCTCATCTATTACTCCATATCAGCGCTTTGACGCTGTAACGAACGGTCATCAAAGTTGAGAGGAATAGAGCCGCTAGCCTTAGTGGCTGACGCTGGCTTGTCTTTGCTTGAGCTGCCGCTAGGCGCTGCAAAGATAGTGGTCGGTTTGTTGTTATCACTGCCGCTAACCGCGCGCCCAATGGCATCCAGTGAATGTTTGCTAAGTTCCACGGTTTGAGGCTTGCCGCTCTCTTTGAGGTCTTTCATTGCTGCCTGTGCTTGCAGCTCGCTAACTCGCTCATTGCGTTGAATGGATGATTGAGTCGCAACCGTCTTATTCGAGGTGTTTTCGGTGTCCACTTTCACCACGGATTGAGTGTCCGTTTTCTGGTTACTTAGCTCGGTATTGATGGATGATTCATGGCTGGCTGTGGTCACGCTGTTGGTTTGCGTGTTGTTTGCAGCCTTGGTTAGTGCGGCTACGGCCTCAGCCTCTTTACGGCGTTTGATCTCCGCATCGACGGCGGCCACTTGTTCAGCTTTCTTATCTGGCGAGTAAACTTGGCCAAGCTCGGGATGCTCGACCATACCGGACATATCCATGCCTGTTTCATTAGCCACTTGCACACGTTTGTCCTGGCTAATGTGTTTTTCTCTTTTTACAGCTAAGTAAGCTTCTTTGTAGCTAATGCCTTGCTCGCTGGCCTTATGCGATACCTCTTGAGAGGTCACTTGAATTGAGTTTTTTGCATCAAGCTCGCGCATGCTTCTCTCATCACCGGACGCTTGAGCCGTGTGGTAGGCTTCGGCGCTCTTGAGGTGTTCTTCTTTCTCTGGTTGAGCTTTCTCAGCCTTAGAATCCTTAGCCTCTTTGTCGTCCTCAACCTCACCGCCAAATAGCTTGTAAATGCTTTTGGCCATATCGCCAGAATCAAAGGTTAATGCTTCCTTAGCGCCATCCAAACCGAACGCCCCAAGCGCCGAACCAAGCAAACCAGCACCGCCACTGACTAGGCCACCCAAATCGAGCACGTTCGCCAATGCCATTGAGCTTTTCTGGCCAGTTGTCGCCTCTTGGCCATCTTTGAGGTTGAACGTCTCTTTCTGCTTGTCTTGGTCTGTAAATCCGCTAAACGCATCGTAGGCCATTAAGGCCGGAGCAAGGAAAGGGATCGCCTTGCCAGCAACAGAGCCGATTTTAGACATACCTTTAAAGGCAGCTCCCGCCATCGATACGCCCTTGCTGGCCACGTTTGAGGCTTTGCTGCCAATGCCTGACATAACCGATTTAACTCGGCCACGCTTACCGCCAACTTTACGACCATTGCGGCGTTCAAACATATCGCCAGCCAAGTCAAATAAACCACCTTGGCCATCGTTCCCCGCTGCTTTGGTTGCCGAAATCAGATCATCGAGCTTGTCTAGCACATCATCAAACTGGCGTTCACGATCAGCACTCGACTCATGGAGCACTTCAAGCATGTTTGCTCGGTAGCTCTGATCTTTGGTGCTCGTTAGCTCACTGGCCTTGCTTATCCGGCTAGAATCGCCCCTAGCAAGATTGACAGGATCGTTACCCCTAGCACCATCACGGTTAGGTCGATCACTAGGCGTAATTTGCGTTGAATGGCTTGTCTCGAACGAATCTTTTGTCGCTGATAGTTGTTCATGGCTAACTGTCTCTATGGCTGTGACGGCCTGACTGTCTGCCTCTGGCGCTTGTTTGCCTCGGGTAAAGAGTCGGCCTAGTTTCGATTCTTTTAGCTTGTCCTTGGTTGAGGTGGCTTTTTCAGTCACATCATCCAATGCTTCTTTAGCGTCTTGCCCCAAGTGATAAAGCTCTTTAGCGGAGTAGAAGAACGAACCACCAGCCGCAGCGCCAGCCGCATCGGTCGCGTCGTTTTCTTCCTGTAGGAACTCTTTCACGTTATTGATGGCCAGTTGCTTAAGGCTGGTGGCCACCTTGGCAAAAACGTTCTGGCTTTCCTTTTCCGTGTCGGTTTGCTTTTCAATTTGGCGCTCTAATGCGGTTTGCTGTGCGTTCTTGTAAGCCGATTGCTCTTGCTTACTCGCATAGCGACCATCGGAGCGTCGAAGCTTGCCGTTAGCGTCTTCCCAATAGCCCTCAAACTCTGCCAGTGCGTCAGAGACAGCCTTTTCTAACTTCTCTGGCACATCATCAAGGATTGAAGTATCCAAACGTTCAGAATTGAATTCTGGCGCTTCTACACTCACGACAACGGGCGCTTGTTTTACTTGCTCGCGCGCGTCCTCGCTTTTCAGCGTGTCAGCAATCGACTTTACGCCACTTACAGAGCTGCTTTGCTCGATCGCTTTGGCGTCCGGCTTAGCTTGTGTTTCTGCTGGCTGACTAGGCGCAAATGACAACTCAATTTCACCTGTACGCTTGGTCTTGGTTGCACTTGGTTTAGGTGTGCCGCTTGATTGTTGTGTTAATCCTTTTTGTGGATTAATGCTCGGAATGGTAGAGACGTTAAGAGAGGCATTGGAAACGCCCTTAGTTACCGCCTTTTCGATGCCCTTTGTATCCACTGCAAGGACGGCCTTTTGTTGGCTCGTTGGTAGAGTCTTGCCATCGAGTTTGCGACTAATCTCAGATAGCACGGTCAGCTCTTTGTCACTGGCTCGTTTCACTGCATCAACAACCAGTGAAAGATCAACCTCTGTTTGGTTTCTGTCCATTTTTCACCTTGTCTTGGAGCGCTTTATCTAGGCTTATGGCCATCGTTTGAGGTGTTTTGAATACCGCATCGATAGGCTGGCCACCGTAGATCGTTAAGTTCTCAATCAGTACGTTCCAACCAACGTAATCAAAACGTTGTAATGAAGTCGTTATGCCGAAAGGGTAAGAGCAACGTTCGAGTTGCTTCACCTCCTTGCTCGATAACTTTCTGACACTGCGGAATGGTGGCGACTAGGTAGTAACGCCCCTCGTCGTACTTGGTGAGCAATCCGTGACGCGCATTGCGTAGGCACTTTTCAACCTTGGCAAAGGCCACACGAAATTCCGTGTTGAGGTACATCGATTTCAATAGGTCGATTTTCCACACTAGGGCATCGTCTTGGTCTTTGGGTTGATCTTCGAACGTTAGGCAGTAGGCCAGCTCAGTGAGCGCCATGTGATTCGCTTGCTGCTTCCATTCAGCGCTGTCCGGTTCGTACTGGTCGCGCTCATTGCGAATGTTCTCAAGTTGCTCCGCTTCGTAACCGGTTAGTGGTTTCACGTTCGCTAGGTATGACTTGCCTTTCACGCTTAAGGTGATCTCTTGTTTTGGCAATCCATTGAGCGCTTTGGCCGATTCCATTAGCTCGCCCATATTGAGATCGAGATAGTGAGTTTTTTTGCAGTGCTCGCACTCATAGCTAAAGGGAATAGTGCCTAGCTCGCTGGTGGACATAAAAATCCACCACAATGCTGCGCGGCGATCTTCACCAGTCCATAGGCCGCTATCACTCATAGGGCGCTTACTGGTGTCTTGCATGTGGTTCAGATAGCGAGTTGTGTTGGCTTCCTCTTGGTACTCGTTGAGGTCGCAGAACAATAGAGCGTCTTCCACGGTTGGGACTCGAAACTCAATCACTTCTGAAATGTTACTTGGTAGTGGAAATGATGGAATGCGCATTACAGTACCTTGTTACCTACAGACATAAATTTTTGGAGAATGAGCGGGAATGACTGGATCTGGTTGCCGTTTTCGCGTGAAAACATCACGTTGCCAATCTTGGTAGGAAAGACTTGATAGCTCTTATAGAGTGACTTTTTGCCGTCCTCATTGAGCGTGAATATGTTGATTTTGAACACGTACTCTTTGGGGATGTTGAGTGTGCCGTCTTGGTTTCTGACTTTCTTGATTCGGCTTTCAAACCATTTAGAAACAGTCAGGTTTTGGTCATCACGAACCGTTAGCGTGATTTCGCCAACGCTGCTGTATGTAGGCAGCGCAATCGAGCCAGAACCGACTTGGAATGAATCCGCATCGATAGAGCCAGCACCAAAATCAATATCCTTTACGTAAATATCAAAGTCCGTTGGCGCGTCCGGCGAGTCGATTTCTACCGCCCATTGCCAGCCTTGCAGCCACGGCTTATTCATAAAGTTATTGGTCGCGCGTTTGGCGAGCTGCATGTATGGATTCATGGCCGCCTCGCTTAGAGCAACGATACTGGTGGAACAATGGCACGGTTCGCGCGCATTGAGTTTTCAATCTCGGCTTTACGTGCGGCTAAGTCAGGTTCGGCAGCAATATCGGTCACATCCAACTTGCCAGCTATGGCAATACGGCGTTGACGCTCTGCGTTCGGGATAGTGATCAGCAATTCCAGATAGTCGCCAAGCAAGCTAATGCACGGCGTTGGAAGCTGGAACGAATCAAACGGCTCATTGAGTACGTTTTGCATGTACATCAATGTCAGTGGGAATGTTTCTGCGCCTGTTAATTTCAGTTCAAGAACGTTGCCCCAAACCTCGCTACGCACATAACGGCCACGGTCATCTTTGACCACCAGCCTTGCAGCAAAGTCGGACGGTAATTCAAACTGATTGCTATCGGCTAAGTCGCTTTGTTGGATGCGGATTTTAGTGGTAAATCCGGCAATCTCTTGGTACTTGGCCAGCGCTTTACGCAGTAGGCTTAACAGCGCCTTTTCGTCGTCGTGGAGCAAGATAGGGAATCTCGCTTTCACGTCTTCGAGTAGTTCAATCGGTGTCATGGCCGCTCCGGTAGTGGCGGCGCATTTTGAGATAGGGGATAGGCTTGGTGAATCTTAACTCAAACCAATAGTGCTCGCGATTTAAACTTTGTTATTGTCGATGGACAACAAAGACCGAAACTCATTTTTGGACAGAAATGGTTTAGAGTATTTACTTAAATTAGCAAAGGACGAATAACTTCTGGTATGGAAACTCAGTGTCCAATCTAACAGGAGCAATTTAGTTAATAGAAATGCAGCTTCATCGCGACGCTCTATATGTATTGGCTAAACAAAGGTGCTGCCAGCTTCAATGCAATACCACACATGATGCATGAAATCGCAGAATCTAAAATTCGCCATGTTCTTGGCTTACTAAAAAGTGGGATCAACTTGTTAGCCAAATACACTAATCCATAAAACCAGCCCCCTGATGCGATCAGTGCCCCTATAACAAACAATAGTTTTTCATCAGGTTCCATTTGAGCAGTCACGCCCCCGAGTATCACCACCGTATCCAGATATACATGTGGATTTAAAAAAGTGATAGCCATCGCCATTAAAACGACTTTTAACCAACTCTGGGCAATGTCCGAATTTTCCAACTCTAGGTGACTTGAACCTTTCCAAGCTGATTTTGCAGATTGGTAGCCATACCAGAAAGCTTGGATTGGGCGATTGCGCAGCACGCTTCGACATTGAACCTGAAATCGCACGTGGTGCCGACTCAGTATCGTGATTTGTTGGACGATGCGTTGGCTCAAATTGGCTATCGTCTGCGTGTAGACACACTGGTGCACCCTGCTGAATTGACGCCGGGCGCGACCATGACGGTTCAGGCCTTGCTTGTGAACGAAGGGAACGCGCCACCGTATCAGCACCATTATCTGGCGTATCGATTGGTGAATGAGGACGAAGAAACCGCGTTTTTCAACGTCTCAACCGCAGATGTCATGCGTTGGCTGCCGGGTGAACACGCGACCTCCAGCAGTTTCACTTTGCCTGAAACGATCCCCACCGGCCATTACTACCTTGAGTTGGCTTTGGTCGATCGCCATGCTGAGGCAGAAGTGAATCTGGCCAATGAAGGGTTGCAGGCGTCGGGCTGGTATCGCTTATCTGACGTGACCATTCGTTAGGTCGACAGCCTTCGCCATGCTGTGGTGCGATAGACAGCAGCAAACGAAAAGCGAAAGTGACAGAAGAAAAGCGGGCAATGCCCGCTTTTTTGTACGTTGAGCGTTGAAACGACTTTCTTTGAAGACGCCTTTTTGGGGTTGGAAGACTAAGCCAGTGCTTGCGCCAGCAAGCTGACCGGGTGAATGGTTTCCAGCGCGGTGTTCTCTTCGATTTGCCATTTACAGGTTTCGCAGTCGGTGATCGCAAAATCTGCATCGGAGGCTTTGATCGAGTCAAACAGGTGCGAGCCGATTTTCATCGACACGTCATAGTTCTCTTCTTTAAAGCCATAGGTGCCCGCCAAACCGCAGCATTCGCTATCGAGGACAATCAGTTCTAGGCCCGGAATCATGCGCAGTAACTCAATGGTAAACATCACGTTGCC
Organism: Vibrio sp. Vb1574; assembly: GCF_033338675.1. Classification (NCBI taxonomy): domain Bacteria; kingdom Pseudomonadati; phylum Pseudomonadota; class Gammaproteobacteria; order Vibrionales; family Vibrionaceae; genus Vibrio; species Vibrio sp. Vb1574. The sequence continues at coordinate 6,433 of NZ_JAWOTC010000012.1, read as the reverse complement.
ACTGCGTTCCAAGTGACAAGGCGTGTGATAAACCACTTTGAGGTTGACCGGTTTCATTTTCGGCGCATTGCCATTCATAAACTCTTTCAGCAGGAAGCGCGTGACGTATTCAATGTCGTTGGACACTTGGCTGTTGTCGACGCCGAGCACATGCGGGTATTCCTGTTGCAGCGTGAACGAGCAAGTTGAGGAGGTTGAAATCACTTTGGTGTGATATTCATTGACCGCAGTTTCCATGTTCTTCACGTTCAGCAATGCGTTTTTACGCGCTTTGTCATGAAAACCGTTGGCAATCAAAGGCACGCCGCAGCATTTCTCGTTGTTCAGCAAGCGCACGCCAATATTCATCGCATTCAACACCTTCACCAGATCTTTGCCCAATTGTGGGTGGTTGTAGTTGACGTAGCAGCCATGAAAGTAGGTGACTTGGCGCTGATACAGCGGCTGGCTGGTGCAATTTTGTTTAAACCAGCGACGGAACGTGCCGTGCGAGTATTTCGGCAACGCTTTGTGGTCATGCACGCCGATGGTTTTGTGCATGATTTTTTTCACCAATGGCATCGATGTGGCGAAGTTCACCACTGGTGCAAATGGCGTGGCCAGTGAGCCGAACAGGTCGGTGTGGCTCAGCACGTAGTCACGCATCAGTTTCGGATTGAGCGGTTTCTTGCCATGTTTACCCCGCGCGACGGCGATGATGTCGCCGATTTTCACCCCAGAAGGACACGCGGTTTCGCAGCGTTTGCAGTTGGTGCAGTATTTAAGCGCTTCGTCGTAATATTCCGGGTTTTTAATGCGCAGGCGCTCGCCATCCGGCCCGCACTGTTTCGGGCCTGGGTAATCTGGGTTGGCTTTTGCCACGGGGCAGTACACCGTGCAGACGGTGCATTTAATACATTGGTCAAAGCTGGTATTCAGAGGAGCAGCTTTTGAAAATGGCGCGTTCATGCGAGCACCTCCTGATCGAATGGGTTAGGGTGAGACGCTGACAATTGAGGTTCTAGGCATTGCATGATGGCGTGGTAGGCGGTGCCAATCGCGACGCCGCCACCGCACCCTTCAAACACGGGATCGTATCCCGACAACATGGAGCCGCAGCAGTACAAGTTTTTAATGGTGACGCCGCTGCGCTGTGGGTTCAATTGCGCGTTGGTTTCGACACCGAATGCCATAAAAGGGTGTGAACGGTCGGCAAAGAAGGCCGGATTGCGCCAATCAACGCGTGCTGGTTTATGCGTCACTTGCAAGCCAAAGATCGGTTCTTGGATGGCGTGTTGCTCGGCATGCAACCCTTGGCTGAAATAGCTGCCGGTTGCCATGATGTAGTTGTCGGCGCTGATGGCCATGTCGCGCAGGTTTTGCGTTTGCAGGCTAACCAGACGCTCGCCGTCAAACGTGCCGTTGACCACTTTGTCGCCTTTGAGGTGAATGCCACCCAGCAGCAGGAAGGTGCGACTGAGCGCCTCTTCAATGCGAATACCCAGCAGCGATGGTGGCATGGTCGGCACTTCGTGAAATTGCAGTTGCGTGGTGTCGCGTAGCTTCGTTAGCAGCGTTAGGCCATCGCCGTTGCCCATGATCGCGGGCATGATCACCAAGTCGTTGCGATTGGCTGCACGCATCAAACCATCGCATAGCGCGGTCCACGCGGCATCGTGTTTTAGCAAACGTGCAATGTCGATTGAGCGCAGCTCATTTGGGTTGCGGCGGTATCCGTCAAACCCCGGAATCGACAGGGTGACCGTGTGAATCGGCACACCTTGAAAATCGGGATGCTGGTGAAGGTTATCTTTCAGCATTTGTGGCTGAAAATCGCGATAGCCATCGATCGAAACCACCACAATACGCTCAAACGAAACTTCTTGGCGGTGTTGGTAAACAAATGGCTGCGATAGCCAAGTCGCTTTGAGTGTGCCAAGCGGCGTGATGCGCCCGTGATTGGCCAAATCATCTTGATGCGATAGCGGCACGTTCGCGGTGGCGAGCGTTTGACGAAACCATTCCAGCCCTTTTTGCAGCGTGCTACGACCCACCGTGTTGTACGGATGGGACGGCGCTTGTTGCTGTAATGCGTCGAGGGCATCAAACGGGTGGGTGACCGCGCTGCCATCTGGTAATTTCGCCAGCACATCAATGGAGCCGGAAGAGAAATGTAACGCGCTTTGACCCTGATTGATGAGCACGGTTTTTTTGCCAGCTTGCAGGCTGCGAATTGCAGCGGTATAACCCGCAATGCCCCCGCCGATCACGGCCACATCATAATGCATCATAATTCCGCCTCCTGTTTTTGTTGTTCTGCTTGAGGGTGTTCTGATTGAGCGGGCTGGGGCAGGTCGCTGGCACCGAGTAATCCTTCGTAAATCCAATAGCTGAATTCCGCTTCGCGCAGCGCATCACCCCAGAAAATGGGTTTGATGCCTTTCCAGCGCTCTTCTAGAAAATCGACCAACAATTCACTCGATTGACAGCCATCGACCTGACCATATTCGGAAAACAGGCTGGCCGCACGGTAGATGCACAGTTCGCCCTGACAAGGGCCCATGCCTAAGCGAGTGCGGCGGCGCAGATCGACCAAGTTGTTGACGTCGAGCTGTTTAATCGCGTATTCAATTTCGCCCGCAGTGACCATTTCACATTCACAAATAATCGCTTGGCTCTTGGCATCGTCAGACAAGAATTGCGTGGCGCGTTCACCATGGCGATAAATGGCGGATTCATACACCGGTTTGGCGATGCTGGCGGTTTTCTTGATGGCTTTTGGCGTTTCGTTTGACCCCGGCAGTGGGCGCGTGTGGGTTTCGCACGCCTGAGTGTTGCCCAGTTTCTTCGCCACTAAGTCGGTCGCCCATTCCGCCATTAAGCGGTAGGTCATCAGTTTGCCGCCGGTAATGGTGGTGAGGCCTTTGAGGCCGTCGCGCTCTTGGTGATCGAGCAAAACGATGCCGCGGCTGATATTCCGGCCACTGCCATCGTCATCTACCGAAACCAAAGGACGTACCCCCGCGTAGGCACGCAGTACGCGCGTATTGGCCATGATCGGCGCAAGTTTCGCGCCTTCTGCCAACAGCACATCCACGTCACGTTCGGTGACGTGCAAGTTGTCGATCTGGTCGTAATCAATGTGTTCGGACGTGGTGCCGATAAGTGAAATGGTGTCGCCGGGCACCAGAATGTCGGCATCGGAAGGTTTACGGCAACGGTTGATCACCAAGTTATTGATGCGGTAATCGAGGATCAACAGCGAGCCTTTGGCAGGGAACATCTTGATGTTGAGGTCGGCATATTCGCAGATATGTTGTCCCCAAATGCCCGCGGCGTTGATCACTTCTTTGGCAAAGATTTCAAACTGTTGGTTGGTGCCCAATTGCAAACAGCGTACACCGAGTATGGTATCGCCTTGGCGAATCAAACTGGTGACGATGGTGCGGTTGAACATGCGCGCGCCGTGCTCTTTGGCATCAAGGACGTTCGAGGCACATAAACGGAACGGATCCAGCGTGCCGTCGGGCACTTTCACCGCACCGATCAGCGCCGGGTTCACGTTCGGTTCGAGCGCGAGTGCTTCTTTTGGCGTTAAACGGGTCGCTTCGATACCGGCATTGCCGCAAGCCTGAATAAAGGTGTCTTGAAAGCTGAGTTCGTCTTCAGGCAGGGTAATGAATAGGCCGTCAGTCGCTTCCACACAATGGCGAGCGATGCGTTTGAGCGTTTGGTTTTCTTGAATGCATTCTTTGGCCGATTCTGCATCAGTGACGGCATAGCGCGCACCAGAGTGCAGCAAGCCGTGGTTACGACCCGTGGTGCCGGAGGCGATGTCATCTTTCTCTAACAGAATGCACGCGATGCCTCGCAATGCGCAGTCTCGCATGATGCCTGTGCCGGTCGCGCCGCCGCCAATGATGACAACGTCGGTTTCCATTCGTTGATAAGCCGTCATGACCTTTACCTTATGCAACTTTAATAAACTTACAACTAGTATGTTTTTTTTTATCATTTACGTTCGATATATTGCTCACAAAAGCGCGAACGAGCGTTAAATTGATAGTTTTGGTGATTGTTTCGTGTGGGTGTGGAGAAATTAACCAACAATGTTGCTGGTATTTAACAGGGTTAGGCACATATTTGTTACATGTAAATCGATGAAAACAGGAATAAATTCGCTAACGAGCTGGTCTGATGTGCAAGCGGAGTCAAGAACGTTGTTGGTAAATGAAAACGTATGATGCCTTGTTTAATAAGCAATTGCTCAGTTTATTAGGGTTTTCTTGATTAGAAAATGGCGCGATAAAAACTAACCCTACTGATGAAATGATCAAAATGATGCGCCAATTAACAAAAAAACGAGTTTGACATTAACAAACTTGTGCTCGAACGCTCATAAATTTCCTTGTTCGATTTTCGAGAGTGCTCTTCTGTGTCAGATTTGCCCACACAAAGTTTGTGTACATAACTATAAACAGGACTCTTACTTATGACTCGAACAAAACAACAGGCTTTGTTGCTTAATTCGATGAGAAGACATGGTAGCCCCATGTTGTTCAGTTCTTAAACAACATACTGAGTTTCAGGCATACCTAGCCCTGTAAGCTTGTTCAGCGCTTTGATCATAGCGTAAGTCTCACCAACTTGAGCGTTGTAGTCCCTCAGGCTTAATTTCCCACCTAACAACTGTTTTACCCGATACATTGCTGTCTCTGAGAGCGAGCGCTTATGATAACCATACCGCTTTTTCCATTTCTTGTTAGAGCCGTAGAGCTTCTGGCAACCCACTGCTAAGTTGCGAGGATGTCCTCGTTCCCAGAAGGCTGCCCCTTCTCGTGGCGGAATGAGCGGAACAGCTCGCTTGAGCCGTATGGCATCATGGCAATTCCTTGTGTCATAAGCACCATCGCCTGATATCTCAATGATTTTACGGCGTGTCTGCTTAAGCAAGTTGGGAAGTACTTCGGCATCGGTTACGTTAGATAAGCTCAGCTCTGCTGCGACTATTTCGTGGGTGCTAGTATCTACTGCGATATGCAGCTTACTCCAAACCCTACGCTTCCCGTCAGTACCATGCTTCTTGACCTTCCATTCGCCTTCGCCATAAACCTTGAGGCCAGTGGCATCAATGGCTAGGTGTTGTATCGCACCTCTGGTTTTAGTTTTAAATGAAACCTCAACTTCCTTAGCTCGACGGCTTATACAGGTGTAGTGGGGACAAACTAGCGGGATGTTAGCCAGCTTAAATACCGAGTCTAGAAATCCTTGCAGTGCTCTCAACGGCATAGAGAATATGCGTTTCACCATCAGTGCAGTAGTAATGGCTAAGTCGCTGAATTGGCGAGGTCTGCCGCGCTTGCCTTGTTTGTTTTGCTTCCACTCGGCTATCGCTTCCTCATCAATCCAAAAGGTCAGAGAGCCACGGTTTATTAAGGCTTTGTTGTACTGCGTCCAGTTAGTTGTTTTGTAACGAGGTTTAGGCATGAGGCTACGACGATTAATGGGTGTAGCCGATCAGATCGTAGCTTCTTGATTTAGTTCCATCGATTTAAGCAACAAAGCCGATATCAAAAGTCAATTTGAAGGTTTGGAACGTAGTGGATATCGAATCATAAAGTCGGGAAAATCAGTAAACATAGAAACACCATTACCTCAAATATCAATCGCAGAACAGAGTTTTGACTCAGTATTGGAAGAAATTAGTATCGCACTAAATAAAGCCCAGCAGTTGCATTCGTGGATGGTAAATCACCCTTCTGTGTGACGTTAAAGAAACGATGCTCAGGAAAACTTATATCTAGAGGCTTGCTGATGGGGCATGAAACACAGAAATGCCCCATTATTGGTTTCGTCTAACAAATTTGCGATTTCAATCAGTCGTAATTTACCCAAATATAACTCATGTGACGTTAATAATAGTTATGCGGTGAGAGTGAAATTTTAATTGGATTGGTAAGTCGCTTCTGGACAAAAATCAGTTTCAATTTCCTCTCATCTAGAAAAAGTTAATTTCTCGATTTACGAATGTATATTCAAGAAGGATGCATGTTTTCAAATTTTGTATGGGTACGGGGGAGAAGGAATCCAATATTCACTATTGCAATCTAGTACCCATTTTAAAAATTTATTTTGGTAATTTTCTGGTTTTATTTGCAGTAAAGGTTCTTGATTAAGTTTTGATAAGTAATATGAAATCCAGTAATCAGCAAGAGCTATGGGTTCAATAACTTCTTGAACCATCTGTATAAACTCTAAATCCGTCACTTTTGTGTCGATACAACCCGCTAAACCTTTACAAAGCCCATGAGCTATTGAGTTTCTAGCGATCCTCGCTTTATCAAAAATATCAAATAGCTCTGGCAACATATCTTTGGGGTAAGTGTTCACCAAGCCCCTATTGACAGAAAAAGTGTGACACTCAGCACTTGATCCATTCTTGGCTATTGAGTGA